>NZ_JBHRXV010000003.1:0-366610 GCF_042648405.1 Sphingoaurantiacus capsulatus
GTGCGCCAACTATCTCGCCAACTCAGGGTATGCTTCCGTGTAGCGTCATCCCGCTCTAGGCGAGATTAGAATCCCCTCCCCGAGGGGAGGGGAGATAAAGCAGAAAAAGGCCCGGCGGTTTCCCGCCGGGCCTTTTCCGTTTCAGCCTCTATCGCGAGGGCTACTCGCGGTTGCTGCCCATGAAGCGCAGCAGGAAGAGGAAGAGGTTGATGAAGTCGAGGTAGAGCGTCAGCGCGCCCATGATGATCGACTTGCCGCGGAACGAGGTGCCCGCGACGTGGTCGTACATCAGCTTGATCTTCTGCGTGTCGTAGACCGTGAGGCCGGCGAACAGCAGCACGCCGATCAGGCTGATCGCGAAGCTGAGGCCGCTCGACTGCAGGAACAGGTTGATCAGGCTCGCGACGATCAGGCCGACGAGGCCCATGAGCAGGAAGGTGCCCATGCCCGACAGGTCCTTCTTCGTCGTGTAGCCGTAGAGGCTCAGCGCGCCGAAGGAGGCGGCCGTCGCGAAGAACGTGCTGGCGATCGAGGCGCCGGTGTAGGCGAGGAAGATCGTCGACAGCGACAGACCCATCAGCACCGCGTAACCCCAGAACAGCGCCTGGGCGGTGGTCTCCGAGATCTTGTTGATGCCGAAACTCAGCCACAGCACGAGGCCGAGCGGCGCGAACATGACGACATATTTCAGCACGCCGGGGCTCATGAACACCTGGGCGGCAAGGCCGCTGGCGGCAAAGCCGAACGCCACGAGGCCGGTAAGCAGCACGCCCGAGGCCATGTAATTGTAGACCGACAGCATGTAGGTCCGCAGGCCCTCGTCGCGCGCAACGGCGCCCGAGCGGGGAACCGAGGCGGTCGCTCCATAACTGGTGCGAGGGTCGAAATCAGCCATTTCAGGTCTCTCCCAAAAGGCCGGCGCAATGCCGGTTAATCGAAATATCGTGTCGAACGCTTACGCTTTCAAGCAAAACCGAACACGTCACAGCGTACGCAGCACCCGGTTCGGCCTTGCGGACAACGCGCTCCACGAGCCGACGAGCCCGAGACCGATCGTCACAGCGGCGCCGATCAGCACCGTTGCGACCACCGGCGGCCAGCTCGGCAGCCATTCGAGATCGAACGTCTGCGTCACCACATACCAGCCGGCGAGCGTGCCGAGCCCGAACGCCAGCCCGCTGACGATCGCCGCCAGCACACCATATTCGATGAGCAGCGCGCGCAGCACCTGCCAGCGCGTCGCACCGAGTACCTTCAGTAGTACAGCATCATAGGTCCGCGCCCGGCGGCCAGCAGCGAGCGCGCCGACCAGCACCGCGATGCCGGCGGCGACGGCGACGCTGGCGGCGGAGCGGACGGCGGCGGAGAGCTGCGTCAGCATGCCGGCGGCGGTCTCGATCACGTCCTTCACGCGGATCACCGACACGGTCGGGAAGCTGCGGGTGGCGTCGCGATAGAGGGCGCGTTCCTCGCTGGGCGAGACGGCGGCGGTGGCCATGAAGCTGTGCGGCGCGCCCTGCAGGGTGTTCGGCGAGAATATCATGACGAAGTTGAAGCCGAGCGAATCCCAGTCGATCTCGCGCAGCGAGGCGATCTCGGCGGTGATCTCGACGCCGAGCACCGAGATGGTCAGCGTGTCGCCGACGCCGACGCCGAGCGCCTGCGCCGCCTCGACATCGAGCGACACCAGCGGCGGGCCGTCATAGCCTTCCGGCCACCACTCGCCGCCGACGAGGCGGTTGCCCTGCGGAATCTCGTTCGCATAGGTGAGGCCGCGGTCGCCCCGCAGGATCCAGGCGCCGTCGGGAATGTCCTTCATCTCGCTGACCCGCTGGCCGTCGACAGCGACGACGGGGCCGCGCAGCGAGGGGACGAGGCGGAGCTCGGCTGCGGGCGCGTGGCGGCGGACGAGGCCTTCGAAGGTCTGCACTTCCGGTGAGGGGATATCGAGGAAGAAGAAGCTCGGGGCGCGATCGGGGATGCTGCGGTTGATCTGGCCCGAGAGGTTGGTCTCGATCACCGCGAGCGTCGCGAACAGGGTGAGGCCGAGGCCGAGCGCGACGACGAGCTGGCGGGTGAGCGCGCCGGGGCGGTGCAGGTTGGCGAGCGCGAGGCGGAGCAAGGTGCCCTTCGGGCGCGGCAGGCGCGCGGCGACGGCGCGGACGCCGGCGGCGAGGCCGGTCAGGATGAGCAGCAACGCCAGCGCCGCAGCGATGAAGCCGGCGGCGAACAGCGGCTCGCGGGCCTGCGCGATGGCGATGGCGGCGATGGCGAGCGCCGAGCCGACCACCGCGAGCAGCGTCGGCCAGCCGGGCCAGCGCACCGGCTCGACACCGGCGCGGAACAGCCGCGCGGCGGGGACGCTGCAGGCGCGGGCGAGCGGCCACAGCGCGAACACCACGGCAATGAGCACGCCGTAGGCGGCGCCGGTGAGCAGCGGGACCGGATAGAGCCCGAGTTCGGGCGGCGCAGGCAAGGCGCTGCCGGCGACCAGCACCACCGCCCAGGGCACAGCCGCGCCGACCAGCGCACCAACGGCGACGGCGACGAGGGCGACGAGGCCGATCTGCAGCAGATAGCTCTGGAAGATCAGCCGCGAGGTGGCGCCGAGGCTCTTGAGCGTCGCGATGGTGCCGCTCTTGGCGTCGAGGTAGGAGGCGACTCCGTTGCCGACGCCGACGCCCGCGACGACGAGCGCGGTGAGGCCGACGAGCGTCAGAAACTGGCTGATCCGCTCGACGAAACGGCGCACGCCCGGCGCGCCGTTGGTGCGGTCGTCGATGTCCCAGCCGGCATCGGGGAAACGCTCCTTCAGCGCCGGCTCGACCGCCTCGATATCGGCGGTCGGCGGCATGCGCAGGCGATAATGATACTGGAACAGGCTGCCCGGCTGGACGAGGCCGGTGGCGGGCAGCGTCTCCATCGAGATCATCACGCTCGGCCCGAGGGTGAAGCCCTCGCTGGCGCGGTCGGGCTCGTTCTCGATGACGCCCGACACGGTGAGCGTGGTGTTGCCCAGCTCGATGCGGTCGCCGACGGCGAGGTCAAGCTGATCGGCCAGCGCTTGAGCGATGACGGCGTTGGGGCCGCTGAGCGCAGTTTGCAGCGGCGTACCACCGGCGAGGCGGAAGTCGCCGTAGAGCGGATAAACGCCGTCGACCGCCTTCAGCTCGCCGAGAACGCGGGTGTCGCCGCCAACCTCGCCGACCATCGCGCGCATCCGAACGCCTTCGGAGACGTCGCCAAACTCGGCGAAGGCGGCGCGCTCGGCGTCGGTGGCGCGGCGGACGCCCAGCTCGATGGCGACGTCGCCGCCGAGGATTTCCTGGCCGCGCAAGGACAGCCCCTCGACGATCGACGCGCCGAGGCTGCCGACGCCCGCCAGCCCGGCCACACCGAGGAACAGGCAGATGGCGAGGAGGCGCAGCCCGGTGAGGCCACCGCGGAGTTCGCGAAGCGCGAAGCGGAGTGCGAGTGCCATCGCCGTTACACCCTCACCTGTCCGCTCCCGCAGGCGGGAGAGGGACGCCGTTCAAACCCCTCGCCCGCTTGCGGGAGAGGGAGGGGCCCAGCCGCAGGCTGGGAGGGTGAGGGTGCAGCGCCGACGCGTTTCAAGCTGCCACCCGGTCGCTGGCGATCTGGCCGTCGCGCATTTCGATGATGCGGCCGCAGCGGCCGGCGAGTTCGGTGTCGTGGGTGATGAGGACGAGTGTCGCGCCGGTTTCGCGCTGGCGGTCGAACATCAGCTCGACGATCGAATGGCCGGTGGCGGCGTCGAGGTTGCCGGTCGGCTCGTCGGCGAACAGGATCGCCGGCCCCGGCGCCATGGCGCGGGCGATGGCGACGCGCTGCTGCTCGCCGCCCGAGAGCTGCGCGGGATAGTGGCCGATGCGGTGGCCGAGGCCGACCGCGACCAGTTCACGCTCGGCGCGCTCGAAGGCGTCGGCGTGGCCGGCGAGTTCGAGGGGCACCGCGACATTTTCGAGCGCGGTCATCGTGGGGATCAGGTGGAAAGCCTGCAGCACGATGCCGATGCGGGCGCGCCGCGCCTCGGCCAGCGCATCCTCGCCGAGCCCTACGAAATCTTGGCCCGCGACGCGGATCTGGCCACCCGTCGCCTGCTCCAATCCTGAGAGGATCGCCATCAGCGACGATTTGCCCGAGCCCGAAGGCCCGAGGATTGCGACACTCTCGCCAGCGCCCACGCCCAGCGAGACGCCGCGGAGGATTTCGACGCGGCCGGCGCCGCTGGCGAGCGCGAGGGTGACATCGCGGGCGTCGATCACCATATCGGGAATGTTCATGCGGTTAGCTGGAGCCTTAGGCGATGAGGGGGCAATGAGGATCGTTACACATCCGTATAACGTGATTTCCGCATATGAGGCGCTGCGGCGCCTTGTCCACCTCACCCTGTTCGTTGTGCTAGGATCGATGCTGGTCAGTCCCGCTGCTGCCGCTCCGTCTGAGCGGCTGGTGCTGGCCTTCGGTGATTCCCTCACCGCCGGTTACCGGCTGAAGCCGACCGAGAGCTTCCCCGCGCAGCTCGAGGCGCAGTTGCGCGCCGACGGGCTGAAGGTGCGTGTGCACAATGCCGGCGTGTCGGGTGACACCACCTCGGGCGGCAAGGCGCGGCTGGCGTGGGTGCTGAACGGCCTCAAGCAGAAGCCCGACCTCGCGATCCTCGAGCTCGGCGCCAACGACATGCTGCGCGGTCAGAATCCGAAGCTGACCGAGGCGAACCTCGATGCCATGCTGGTCGAGTTCAGGAAGCGCGGCATCCCGGTGGTGCTGGCCGGAATGTTCGCCTCGCAGAATTTGGGCGTCCGCTATTTCGACGAGTTCAACGGCATCTTCCCGCGCCTCGCGAAGAAGCACGGCGCGACGCTCTATCCCTTCTTCATGAAGGGCGTGGTGTTCAACAAGACGCTGCTGCTCGACGACGGCATCCACCCCAACCGGCAGGGCGTCGCGCTGATCGCCAAGAACATGCTGCCGACGGTGAAGGCCGAGCTGCTGAAGCTGCCGGCGCCCAAGCCGGTGCCGAGCGTCGTTCCCGCCAAGGCCGCCAGTGCACCGGCTGTTCGTCGGGATTGATCCGCCCGAGGCGATCAAGGACCAGCTCATCGACCTGATGGGCGGCGTCGCCGGGGCGCGCTGGCAGTCCGACGAGCAGCTGCACCTGACATTGCGGTTCATCGGCGAGGTCGACCGGCATCAGGCGAACGATGTCGTCGCGGCGCTGGCATCGTTGCATGCGCCGCGGTTCGAATTGTCGCTGGCCGGGGTCGGGACGTTCGACAAGCGCGGGCAGGTCAATGCGCTGTGGGCGGGCGTGACGCCGCACATGGCGGTGCATGCGCTGCACAAGAAGATCGATCAGGCGATGGTGCGTGTCGGGCTGGAGCCCGAGCATCGGGCGTATCAGCCGCACATCACCCTGGCGCGGTTCGGGCGGGATACGGCGGGGCTGGACGGGTTTGTCGCGCAGCATGGCGGGCTGGCGAGCGCGCCGTTCGCGGTGGATGATTTCTGTTTGTACGAGAGCGAGCTGACGAACGCGGGGAGCGTATACACGATCGTCGAGCGGTATCGGCTGGATTAGGGCCGCCCGCTTCCCCTTCTTCGTCGTCCCCGCAAAGGCGGGGATCCAGTCCACTTGCGAACGCTCTGCCCGCTACCGCGGGCGCTTTTTTTGTCAGGCTGGGTCCCCGCCTTCGCGGGGAGGACGATCTGAGGTGGGTGGAGCTTACTTCCGCACCGCGTCCAACAGGCCCTTCGCCCCCGCTTCCACCAACGCATAGGTCTCATCGAACCCTTCCGGGCCGCCGTAATAGGGGTCGGGCACGTCGGGGATGCCCGTCTCCGGCGCATAGTCGAGCAGTTTTGCCACCGCCGCCGTCGCATCGGCCGGGCGCATCGCCTGCAGGTTGGCGAGGTTCGACGAATCCATCGCGATGATGTGATCGAAGCTGCGGAAATCGTCTTCCGTCACCAGCCTTGCGCGAAGCCCTGAGATATCGAGGCGGTTCTTCGCGGCGACCGCCTGCGCGCGCTTGTCGGGCGCATGGCCGAGGTGCCAGTCGCCGGTGCCGGCGGAATCGATGCGCACCGCGACGCCTTCGCGCGCCGCGAGATCGCGGAACACGCCTTCGGCCAGCGGCGAGCGGCAGATGTTGCCTAGGCAAACGAACAGGACCGACGGGGTCATGCTTCTCTTTCTCTCAACGGCGATGCATCCTGCCTTCAGATAGACGGCGCCGCCCATAAAACAACGCGCCGCACCCCGGGGAGATCATCGTGGAGCAGCAGGCAGCGACGACGGCGGACGAAGCGGAGATTCGCAAGAGCGACATCGGCGGCCCCTACGCCTGGTATGTGCTGGGCGTGCTGGTGCTGGTCTATATGATCAACTTCATCGACCGGCAGATCATCTCGATCCTCGCGGAAGATATCAAAGCCGATCTCGGCGTCACCGACGCCGATCTGGGCTTCCTCTACGGCACCGCCTTCGGCGTCTTCTATTCGCTGTTCGGCATCCCGCTCGGGCGGCTCGCCGACATGTGGTACCGCGGCCGGCTGATGACGATCGGCCTGTCGGTCTGGTCGTTGATGACCGCGGTGTCGGGCTTCGCGCAGAATTTCACGCAGCTGGCTGCGGCGCGCATCGGTGTCGGCATCGGCGAGGCGACCGCCTCCCCCTGCGCCTTCTCGATGATCTCCGACTATTTCCCCAAGGAGCAGCGCGCCACCGCGCTCGGCATCTATTCCTCCGGCCTCTACCTCGGCGCCGGCACCTCGCTGTTCATCGGCGGCCTTGTCGTCCAGTCGTGGAACGCCGCCTATCCGAGCGGCGGGCCGATGGGCCTGATGGGCTGGCAGGCAGCCTTCCTCGCCGTCGGTCTTCCGGGGCTGCTGCTCGCGATCTGGGTCGCGACCTTGCGTGAGCCGGTGCGCGGCCTCGCCGACGGCCACATCACCCCGGCCGAGCCCAATCCCTGGGGCAAGTTCTTCACCGAGCTGTCGAGCATCGTGCCGCCGTTGACGCTGGTGCATGCGGCGTTGAACGGCGTGGCGGCGCTGGTCACCAATGTCATCGGTCTCGCGATCATCGTCGCGGGGGCGTGGGGCATGGTGATGCTGACCGGCGATATCCCGCAGTGGGCGGCCGTCGGCCTCGGCGTTTACGCCGTCTTCTCCTGGTCGCAGTCGCTGAAGCGGCGCGACCCGGCGACCTACAAGCTGATCTGGGGCACGCCGGCGTTCATGCTGACGGTGCTCGGCTTCGGCCTGATCGCCTTCGGCACCTATGCGGTCGGCTTCTGGGCGGTGCCCTACGCGATCCGCGAATGGGGCGTCGACAAGGCGACCGCCGGCTTCCTGCTCGGCGGCGGCGCCGCGGCCTCGGGCTTCATCGGCGTCATCCTCGGCGGCCGCCTGTCCGACCGGTTCCGCCGCACCAATCCGTCGGGCCGCATCCTCATCGGCTTCCTGTCGATCTTCGGGTCGGCGCCGCTGCTGGTCTGGAGCTTCACGACGACCAGCGAGACCTTGTTCTACATCCTCGCCTTCGTGAACGGCATCTTCGCCTCGCTGTGGGTCGGCGTTGCCGCCGCCACCACGCAGGACCTGGTGCTGCCGCGCATGCGAGGTGCTGCCACCGCCACCTATTTCCTCGGCACCACGCTGATCGGCCTCGGCATGGGGCCCTATGCGGTCGGCAAGGTCAGCCTGATCACCGGCGACCTTGGCGTTGCCTGCATGAGCGTCATCGCGGTGATGCCGATCACCCTCATTAGCCTTGTGCTGGTCTATCGCTGGCTGCCAGAGGCGGAAGCGACGCGCTTCGAGCGCAGCGGCGAGACACCGGGAGCCTGAGCATGAAGATCGACGACCTCTTCTCCATCCGCGGCAAAGTCGCGCTGATCACCGGCGGCAGCCGCGGCATCGGCGAGATGATCGCGCGCGGCTATGTGGCGAACGGCGCCAAGGTCTACATCAGCTCGCGGAAAGGCAGCGACTGCGCGACGCTCGCCGAGGAACTGTCGCAGTTCGGCGAGTGTATTCCCCTGCCCGCCGACCTGGGGCGGATGGACGAGATCGAGCGGCTGGGCGCCGAGCTGGAGAAGCGCGAAGGCAA
Organism: Sphingoaurantiacus capsulatus; assembly: GCF_042648405.1. Lineage (NCBI taxonomy): Bacteria > Pseudomonadati > Pseudomonadota > Alphaproteobacteria > Sphingomonadales > Sphingosinicellaceae > Sphingoaurantiacus > Sphingoaurantiacus capsulatus. The sequence continues at coordinate 8,138 of NZ_JBHRXV010000003.1, forward strand.
GCTCGACATCCTGATCAACAACGCCGGCGCCAGCTGGGGCGCGCCGTTCGACGAGTTCCCGGAAAGCGGCTGGGACAAGGTCATGGACCTGAACGTCAAGTCGGTGTTCTTCCTGACGCAGCGGCTGGTGAAGCTGCTGGAGGCCGCCGCCACGCCCGATGACTTCGCGCGGGTCATCAACATCGGGTCGATCGACGGCATCCATGTCTCGCCGATCGAGACCTACAGCTACGCCGCATCGAAGGCCGGCGTGAACCACATGACCCGGATGATGGCGAAGTTCCTCGCCGAGCGGCACATCGCGGTGAACGGCATCGCGCCGGGCTATTTCCCGTCGAAGATGACCGCCGGCATCGCCGAGGACGACGCCAAGGCGACGATGGAGGCGACGCCGATGAAGCGTCGCGGCCAGCCGCACGACATGGCAGGCATCGCCATCTACCTCGCGTCGAAGGCGAGCAGCTTCGTCTGCGGATCGGTGATTCCGGTCGACGGCGGGTACGCGACGACGGCTTAGGCGGCGCGCCTTTTCCCGAACAGCAGCAGGACGAAGCCGCCGGCGGTCACGACGGCCAGCGCCGGCAGTTCGTTGGTCGCCCCGAGCAGCAGCACGCCGGTGAACAGCGCGGCAGTGAACAGCGCGATGATGCCGCCTGCCGGCAGCTTGAACATTGCCGGCGGCGCGTCGGCGCGGTTGCGCAGGCGCCAGAGCGCGATGCAGCTGAGGATGTAGGAGATCAGCCGCGAGCCCGTCGAGATGGTGAGCGCGGTGAGGAGGTCGCTCGCCATTGCCGCGACGTAGGAAAGCACCCCCGAAAGCAGGATGGCGATCCACGGCGTGCGCCAGCGCGGGTGGATGGCGGCGAAGCGCGTCGGCACCTGCCCGTCGTCGGCGAGCGCCAGCAGCACGCGCGGCATGCCGATGCCGATGACGAACAGCGTGCCCAGGATGACGGTGATCGCCCCGGCCGACACCGCGACGGCGCCGATGCTGCCGTAGAGCAGCCGGCCGGCTTCGGCGAGCGGGCGATCGGTGGTCGAGGGGTCGGCGAGCGTGCCGATGCAGACCAGCAGCACCGCCGCATAGGCGAGCGTCGCGACGATCATGCTGATGCCGAGCGCCGCCGGCATGTCGCGCTTCGGATCGCGCGCCTCGCCGGCCAGCACCGCGCCGCGTTCGAAACCGGTGTAGGCGAACAGATAGACGAGCATCGCGGTGGCGAAATCGTCGATAGCCGGCGTCGCGCCGGTCTCGACGCGGCCGAGGTCCACGAACGGCAGGCCGGCAATCAGGAACAGCGCCACGAACGCCACCTTGATGACGATCAGCGCGTTGCTGACCCGCGCCGAGGGCGAGATGCCGACGATCACCACGCCGATCATCACCGCGCCGAGCAGGCCGATGGTGGCAAGGCGCGGCACGCCGCTTTCGAGGATGGGGGCGAAGCCGGCGAGATAGGAAACGAACAGATTGGCGAGCGTCGCCGTCGACATCACCTGCGCGATCCACAGCAGCCAGCCGGCGGCGAAGGCGGGGATGCGCCCCAATCCGTCGCGCACATAGAGATAGGGGCCGCCGGTGCCGGAGAAGCGGCTGCCGAGATCGGCGAAGCAGAGGATGAGCGGCAGCAGTGCCATCGCGCTGAGCAGCAGCACGGTGAAGCTCCATCCACCCGTCACCGCATAGACCTTGGCCGGCGCGGCAAGCATGCCGGCGCCGACCATGGCGTTCAGAAGGATGCCGGCGAGATCGCGGCGGGTGAGCGCGCGGACGAGCGTCGGCGCGGCGGTGTCGGCTGTCATCGCGAGAGGCTAGACGCGCCGCCGCGTGCGTCAAAGCCTATTCGGTGTTCATCTTCAGGAGCTCGATCTCGCGCTTCAGCCGCGACAGTTCGAGCTCGTAGATACGCGAGCAGTCGATGCGGTTCGGCTTCTTGCCGAGCGGCATGGTGATGCGCGCATAGGCCAGCGCCTCGCGGTCGCGGGTGTCTCCGCTGACGAAGCCGCGCGAGGCGGGGTCGACCGGTGACGAGGCGTTGCCGACCACGCCGAAGTCCACATAGGCGCCGTTCGAGTTCATGCTCTGGCGGCAACGCGTGCCGCTCGCCGTCTCGATGGTGTCCTCGCCGCCCGCGCCGCCCGGCGCCTGCGGCAGGTAGGCGCCCTCAATCGCTGAGGCTGGCGATAGCGGCGGCAGGATCAGACAGGCGGCGAGCCACCAGTTTCGAACAGACGCGCGCATTTACAGTTACTCCCTGCGGCGGAGCGGCAAGCTCGCCGCAAACACGGAAACGATAGGTCTCGCCGGGGGCGAGGTCCTTGACGATGACGAGCAGCTGACGCTGGCCGCCGCCGGCGAGCTGTGCCTGCCCCGGCACGATGCGGACGCGGCCGGCGGTCGCTTCGCTCTCCCAGTCGATGCTGTGCAGCGCGAAGCGCTCCGCATGGTCGTAGGGGTTGATCAGCGTCAGGTAGAAACCCTTGCTGTCGCTGTCGGTGATCCCCGACTTGGTGAGCGGGCCGAGGCCGATGGCGGCGGCGGGCACGGCGAGCAACAGCGTAGCCGCAGCGAGGGCGCGCGCTACTGCTGGCATGTGACGGTCGTCGCGATGGTGTAGGTGCCGGAGGTAAAGCCGGCGCTGTCCAGCGCGCGCGCGTTGAACGTCAGCACGTCGAGCAGGCCGTTGGCGGTGTAGCTGCTCGAGCTGTCGGTATAGGCCTGGTTGCCGCCGGCGAGCGACGTGTAGCGCAACCCGAGCGTCGGCGAGCGCCCGTAGGACACCGGCGAGGCGGCGAGCGTCGGCGCCGAGACGTTGATCTGCGGCGCCACACCGGTGGCGACGATGGTCAGGGTCGCGGCCAGGCCGCCGACCTCTTCCGAGCTCAGGGTCGTACCGGCCGACGACACGCGCAGCGCACCGGCGGTGCCGAGCGTGAGGATGCAGCTATTGAGGACGAGGCCAGAAAGATTGACGGTCGCCGCGTTCGCCTGAGGGGCGGCGGCGAGGCACAGAGCGACCCCTGCCAGCAGACTTATACGCAACATACATTCACTCCCTGAACACGACCCGGAATCTGGGCGGACAGGGTAAAGAGGCGGTTAATTCCCGCCTGTGGAAACTACGTAGCGAGGTGGGTGAGGCTGGCCAGCAGATGCTCGGTCACGATGTCGCGCGCGCGGCCCGGCGCGTCGCCGAGGGTGTCGTGCAGCATCGGGCCGATCAGTGAATCACCCAGGCTGGTCAGCACCAGCAGCAGGGTGATGTCGACGATGCGACGGTGCGCTTGGTCGGCGGGCATCGACGCGCCGGCCTCGATGGCGCGGATCAGGTCGCCGAGCACGTCGAACAGCGGGCGCAGCCGCGCCGCCTCCCCGGTCGAGGCCAGCCAGGCGGCCAGCCGGCCGATGCCGTCGCGGCCGTGCGCGTCGAACACCAGGTCGACGATGTCGCGCGGCGACCCCTCCCCGCTGCGCAGGCGGTCGACTGCCTGCTGCGCGCGATCGACGGTGTCGCGGATCATCCGGTCCATCAGTGCCGCCTGAAGCCCCGCCGCGCTGCCGAAATGGTGGAGGAGATTGGCGTGGCCGGTGCCGATGCGCCCCGCCACGCCCTTCAGGGTCACCGCCGCCGGCCCCGATTCGATGAGCAGCGCACGCGCCGCCTCGACGGCGGCCTCGCGCGCGGCTTCGGAGGTGCGGCGGATACGTTTTGGCGCTTCTATTGACACGTTTGTCAGTATCTCTTAGTTACAAGCTCAACCGACCATAGCCGCATTGGACTTCCTTGCCATGGCCTCGCTCGCCACCCCCGCCGACCTCGCCATCGTCCCGCGCAACCTGCGCTTCGGCCGCAACGAGCGCCGCGAGCGCTGGTGGCTCGGCGGCGACCCGTTCGGCACCGCCTACAACAATGCGATGTCGATCACCTTCCCGCAGGGCGAGGCCTTCTTCATCGAGACCGTCCGCCGCTTCCGCGACGCGGTACCCGCCGAGCTGGGCGCGCAGATCGACCTGTTCGTGAAGCAGGAAATTCACCACACCCGCGAGCATGTCGCCTTCAACCGCCAGGTCGCCGACGCCGGCTATGAGGTGAAGGCGATGGAGGAGTGGGTGCGCGAGCGGCTGACCGAATCGCGCGCGCAGCACCCGGTGGCGCAGCTCTGCGTCACGGTCGCGCTCGAGCATTTCACCGCGATCTTCGCGCACCACATGCTGACTAACCCCGAGATGTTCGACGGCGCATCGGAGGAAGCGCGGCGCATGTGGACCTGGCATGCGATCGAGGAGGTCGAGCACAAGGCGGTGGCCTTCGACACCTATATGCACATCACCCGCGAGCTGAAGCCGGCGAAGCGCTGGGCGATCCGCAGTCTGGTGTTCTGGCGGGTGTCCAAGAATTTCGTGCGCGGCCGCAGCCGTGACGCGCTCGAACTGCTGCGCCAGGACGGCATCACCGGCTGGGCGGCGTGGAAGGGCCTTTTGAACTATCTGCTCGTTCGCCCCGGCGCGCTGCGCAAGGTGTTCCCGATGTGGCTGAGCTATTTCCGCCCGGGCTTCCATCCGTGGGATCATGACGACCGGCATCTGATCGAGAAGGTCGAGGCGGAGCTGCGGCTGGAAGCGCCGGTCGCCGAGGCGGCGTAAGCCTACACGCTAGATAGGTTGCCCGCCCGCGGGACCGCGCCTTAAGCTCCGCTCAAATCAAGATAGCGGGGAGTGGCCGGTCATGGCGGAGATCTACGACCATATCATCGTCGGGGCCGGGTCGGCGGGCTGCGTGCTCGCCAACCGGCTGTCGGCCGACCCGTCGAAGCGGGTGCTGCTGCTGGAGGCGGGCAGCAAGGACAAGGGCATGATGTTCCACATGCCCGCCGGCCTCGCGCAGATCATCCCGCCGGAAAAGAACAGCAAGGCGAACTGGTCCTACTGGACCGAGCCGCAGCGCCACCTCAACAACCGCAAGCTCTACTGGCCGCGCGGCAAGACGCTCGGCGGGTCGTCGTCGATCAACGGCATGGTCTATATCCGCGGCCATTCGAGCGACTATGACCATTGGGCGCAGCTCGGGTGCACCGGCTGGGGCTGGGGCGATGTCCTCCCCTTTTTCCGCCGGTCGGAGAGTTCCGAGCGCGGCGGCTGCGACTTTCACGGCAACGAGGGCCCGCTCAACACCTCGACGCGCCACCTGCCCCACCCGCTGACCGAGGCGTTCCTCGACGCGTCGGAGCAGGCGGGCATCGGCCGCACCGCCGACTTCAACGGCGCGCAGATGGAAGGCGCCGGCATCTATGATTCGACGACCAAGGCCGGCTGCCGCTGGTCGGCGGCGAAGGCCTATCTGGAGCCGGCGCTACAGCGGCCCAACCTCGAGGTTCGCACCGACGTGCTGGTCGAGCGCGTCACCTTCGACGGCAAGCGCGCCACCGGCGTCGCGCTGCGCCGCAGCGGTCGCCGCGAGGAGGTGAAGGGCCGCGAGGTCATTCTGTCGGGCGGCGCGATCAACAGCCCGCAGCTGCTCATGCTGTCGGGCATCGGCCCGGCCGCGCAGTTGAAGAGCCTCGGTATCGAGGTCGTTCACGCCGCGCCCGAGGTGGGCCACAATTTGCAGGACCATCTCGACGTCATCCTGCAATGGGCGTGCAAGCAGCCGATCACGCTCAACGGCAACGCCGCCTTCCACAGGAAGGTCGGCGCGCTGTTCTCGTGGCTGTTCCAGAAGGACGGGCCGGGCAGCTATATCCCGACGCCCGCCGGCGCCTTCTTCTCGACGCGCCCCGGCCTTGCCGCCCCCGATGTGCAGATCCATTTCGTCGCCGCCAAGGTCGAGCCGCACGGGCGCGGCGAGATGAGCGCCGAGCATGGCTTCCAGATGCATGTCTGCCAGGTCCGCCCCGAATCGCGCGGCCATATCGCGCTGAAGTCGGCGGACCCGAGCGAGCATCCGCTGATCGACCCCGACTATCTGTCGGCGCCCGCCGACGTCGAAACTCTGCTCGCCGGCATCGACATCACCCGGCGCATTGCCGCCTCGCCGGCGTTCGATGCGTTCCGGGGCAAGGAATATTGGCCGGGCGACGCGGTGCAGTCGCGCGAGCAGGTGCTCGCCGCGGCGCGCGACTGGGCGGAGACGATCTATCACCCGGTCGGCACCTGCCGGATGGGTGCCGACCCGGCCTCGGTGCTCGATCCGCAGTTGCGGGTGCGCGGGGTCGAGGGGCTTCGCGTCGTCGATGCCTCGGTGATGCCGACGCTGGTCAGCGGCAATACCAACGCGCCGACGATGATGATCGCCGAGAAGGCGAGCGACCTGATTCTGGGCGAAGGCAAGCTGGCCGCTGCCGCCTGACCAATTCATTGTCATCCCCGCGAAGGCGGGGACCCACTTACCAACGGTGCAACTGTCACTGGGTGGGTCCCCGCCTTCGCGGGGATGACAGAATGGGGAGAAACTGATGTCCGTCGAACCCTTCACCATCCCGGTCGCGGCGGAGGAAGCCGACTGGATTCGTCGCCGCGTCGAGGAATTCCGCTTCTTCGAGGAGCCGGCCGACGCCGGCTGGAGCTATGGCGCCAACCGCGCCTATCTGGAGGCGCTGCGCGACTATTGGCTGACGCAGTACGACTGGCCGGCGTGGGTCGAGCGGCTGAACCGCCATCCGCAGGTTCGCATCGAGGTCGAGCCGGGGTTCCGGCTGCACGCTATTCACCGCCGCTCGTCGCGAGCGGATGCGCGCCCGCTGCTGATCGCGCACGGTTGGCCGGGGTCGATCCTCGAGTTCGATGCGATCGTCGAACGGCTGGCCGAGCCCGAATCGCTAGACACCCCTGCCTTCCATGTCGTGGCGCCGTCGCTGCCGGGCTATGCCTGGTCCGACAAGCCGGAAAGGCCGATCGGGCCGCGCACCGTCGCCGGGCTCTACGACAGGCTGATGCCGGCGCTCGGCTATGACCGCTATGTCTATCAGGGCGGCGACTGGGGCTGCGTGATCGGCGGCTGGATCGGGCTCGACAGCGCCCGCGTCGCGGCGATCCATTTGAACGGCTTCGGCCTGCGCCCCGCCGATATGCGGCCGCGCACGCCCCAGGAAGAAAAGTGGCTGGCCTGGGCGATCAACATCCGCGCCACCGAAACCGCCTATCTCCAGTTGCAGGGCACCAAGCCGCAGAGCCTTGCCTATGCGATGATGGATTCGCCGATGGGCGTCGCCGCCTGGCTGGTCGAGAAGTTCGCCGGCTGGTCGGACGGCAAAGGCCCGGCGGTCGAGGATTATCCGTTCGACATGGACCGGATGCTCACCAACATCATGATCTACCTGACCTCGCGGTCGTTCCACACCGCGACGTGGATCTACGCCGGCATGTTCCGCGAGGGCGGGTTCAACATTCCGCCCGATCGCCGCATCGAGGTGCCGACCGGCGTCGCGGCGTTCCCCAAGGATCTGCTCGCCTTCCCGCCGCGCGCGATGGTCGAGCGCGGCTACAATGTCGTCCACTGGACCGACATGCCGCGCGGCGGCCATTTCGCCAGCCTCGAGGAGCCCGAGCTGTTCCTCGCCGACGTGCGCAAATTCGCCGCCGCTTTGCCGCGCGGCTGAACGCCCGCTAAGAGCGCGGGATGACCGATCCCGAATGGCGCGTCGAGCCGGGGCTCACCGACTATGCGGCGGCACTCGCCGCGATGGAGGCGCGCGTCGAGGCGATCCGTGACGGCAGCGCGCCTGAGCGCATCTGGCTGGTCGAGCATCCGCCGGTCTACACGGCGGGCACCAGCGCCATCGACACCGACCTCGTCGAGCCCGAGCGCTTCCCGGTGTTCCAGACCGGGCGCGGCGGGCAGTACACCTATCATGGCCCCGGCCAACGGGTTGGCTATGTCATGCTCGACCTCAATGCCCGCGGGCGGGACGTGCGCTGCTTCGTCGATGCGCTGGAGGACTGGATGATCGCCGCGCTCGCCCGCTTCGGCGTGACGGCGTTCAAGGCCGACGGGCGTGTTGGTGTGTGGACGGCGACGCCGGCGGGCGAGGCGAAGATCGGCGCGATCGGCGTCCGCGTGCGGCGCTGGGTGACCTTCCACGGGTTCGCGCTCAACGTATCGCCCGACCTCTCGCATTTCGGCGGCATCGTGCCCTGCGGCCTGCCCGACTATCCGGTGACCAGCCTCGCCGCGCTCGGCATCGAGGCGAGCCTTGCCGATGCCGACGCGGCGCTCGCCGCCACCTTCCCCGCCTTCCTCGCGCGTCTCGCCGCCCGCCAGGCCGCCACATGCCGCTAGAGGCGCTGGCGGCGTTGATCGCGGCAGGGATCGTCGCGGGATTCGTCGCCGGGCTGTTCGGGGTCGGCGGCGGCGTCGTGATGGTGCCGGTGTTGCGCTTCCTCGCCGACGCGCTCGGCTGGCCGCCCGACCAGGCGATGCACTTCGCCGTCGCCACCTCGACCGCGGCGGTGCTGCCTACCGCCATCTCTTCGGCGCGCGCGCATTACCGCCACGGCAATGTCGACATGGATATCGTGCGCCGCTGGGCGCCGCCGATGGCACTGGCGGCGATCGCGGCGGCGACGGTCGCGCCATATATATCAACGGTCGGGCTGACCCTGGTGTTCGCCGTCTTCGCCGCGATCGTCGGCCTGCGCATGGCGGCGAGCGCCGACTGGCGCTGGCGCGAAACCTTGCCGGGAGCGGGCGTGCAGCGGCTGCTGGCGGCGCTGGTCGGCTGGCTGTCGTCATGGATGGGTATCGGCGCAGGCACACTCGGTGTGCCGACGCTGGTGGCGGTCGGCGCGCCGATTCACCGGGCGGTGGGCACGGCGGCATTGCTCGGCGTTTTCGTGTCCGCGCCGGCACTTATCGGCTGGCTTGCCAGCGCGCGACACGCTCCCGCGGTCGCAGGACCTGCGGTCGGCTATATTCAGTTGCTGCCGCTCGCGGCCATGCTGCTGCCGATGGTCTTGCTCGCGCCGCTGGGAGCACGCATCGCAAAATCGTTGCCGCCCAGTAACTTACGGCGTATCTTCGGGCTATTCCTTATATGTGTGTCGGTCGCGTTGCTTGACCGGGCCATGCGTTAATCTTGGGGGGCGCAAGACGCCGCAAGAGCATGTTCGCCCGCTATGACGAAGCCCTATGTAATCGCGCTTGAGGGGCGCGCGGTTCTTGGCTAATGTCCAGCCCGGTTTGGGAACCAAGGGCTAACCAAATCCAACTGAGATTTAACAAGGAGTCAGGAAATGGGTGATCTTCTCACGAAGCTGAAGTCGGCGTCGCTGGTTGCTGGCGCGGCTCTCCTCGTCGTCGCTTGCGGCGGTTCGGAAGAGGCTGCCACGGACGCCGCGACGGCTGATGCCGCTGCCGACGCCGCTGTTGCCGACGCTGCGACGGCCGACGCCGCCGCTGCCGACGCGACCGCGATGGACGCCGCTGCCGGCGCCGACGCCGCTGCTGCTGACGCTGCTGCCGCGACGACCGACGCCACGATGGCGCCGGCCGACGCTGCGACGACCGACGCCGCTGCGACCACCGAGACGACCCCGCCGCCGGCTCAGTAAGCCGACGACGCGTTCTTTTCGGACGAATCGGGAAGGGCCGCCCCTCGGGGCGGCCCTTCTTCTTTTTGGGGCAGTTCGCCCCTTACATCGGCCGCCTCCCCCTTAAATTTGCGTGGGGCTCGATTTTTCGCTTGAGGCCGCCGCCTCCCCTCCGGCATCGTCCGCGCAACGACATCATCAAAGGGGAGTTCGCACCAATGAGCCTTGACCAGATCACCGAACAGATGCGCACCAAGGTCGGCGCCGGCGGCACGCTCAACAAGTCGGTGAAGTTCGACTTCGGCAGCGACGGCGTCGTGCGCGTCGACGATACGGCGAAGCCCGCCGTCGTCGACAACCAGGACCTGCCGGTCGACTGCACCGTGAAGGTTTCGCTGGCCGACTTCGCCGACATCGCCTCGGGCAAGCAGAACCCGCAGATGGCCTTCATGATGGGCAAGCTGAAGGTCGAAGGCGACATGTCGGTCGCGATGCAGCTCGGCAAAATCCTCGGCTGATCCACTTTTTCCCGGGATTTCCGCCGCCGCGTCGTGGCCGCTCGTCAGGGCGGTTGCGGCGCGGCGGTTTGACTCAGGGCACCAGCCCTCTGGCGGTGGAATCGCGCTCGCATTAAGGATAGTGAACCACGGGAGGCAATACCGCGCCGCCGACGGCGAGACGCGGAGCGATTGGGGGTAACAGATGCGTTCTATGCTGCGAGCTTCGATGGTGCTGATCGGCACCGTATCGGCGATCTCCGTACAGGCCCAGGGCACCGCCCCGGTATCGGATGCGGACTGGCCGCGCGGCGTCATGCGACCCGTGGCGATGCGCGACCTGACGCCCGCGGAGCAGCGCGCCCATCACATCTGGAGCATGCGCGCCGCGCTTAACGTCGCGGCGCTGCAATGCCAGTTCTCGCCGTTCCTGCGCACCGTGAAGAACTACAACCAGATGCTGCCGCATCACGCGACCGAACTCGCCTCGGCGCTGAAGACGATGAACGGGCATTTCGTCCGGCTCGACGGCGCCAAGAAGGGCCGCCAGACCTTCGATCAGTATACGACGAAGACCTACAACAGCTTCTCGACGCTCGAGGCGCAGCTCACCTTCTGCCAGAAGGCGTCGGAGATCGGCTGGGAGATGCTGGCCGCGAAGAAAGGCGCCTACGCCGACATCGCCGCGACGCGGCTGCCGGAGATCCGCCACGCGCTGATCCCGACCACCAACCCGCTGCTGCTCGTCCGCCTTGGCTGGATGGACGCCCCGCGCCTTGTCGACCCCTGCGTCGACCGCAAGGGCAGGGCGATCCCGCTGGGGTCGAAGAAGTGCAGCTGACGCACGGCCGTCACCGCTAAAGCAAGAAAACGCCCGCTCAATCGAGCGGGCGTTTTTCGTTGGGATCCCTGCGCCGGATGATTTCGCCCCCTTGATGGTGCGTCATCGCGACATGCGGCTATCGAAACACGCAGCACAAAAGAAAAGGGCCGCTCCGGAAAGGAGCGACCCCAATCTTGTAGGCTTGCGCCCGGCTTACTGGGCCGGAGCAGCGCCACCCGCGAAGTTGATCTCCACGCGGCGGTTCTGCGGCTCGCGCACACCGTCGGCGGTCTCGACGAGCGGACGGCTCTCACCGAACGCTTCGCTGGTGATCACGCCACCCGGGATGCCCTTGCCGACCAGGTAGTCGCGGACACCGGCAGCGCGGCGCTCCGAGAGACCCTGGTTGTAGCTGTCCGAACCCGACTTGTCGGCGTGGCCGGCAAGCGTGACGCTGGCCTGACCGGTCGACGCATACTGCGCCGCGACATTGTCGAGGATCGAGGCCGCTTCGGTCGTGATATCCGACTTATCCCAGTCGAAGAACACGATGAACGGACCCGGAGCCGGCGGCGGGGGCGGCGGGGGCGGCGGAGCAGGCGGCTCAGCCGGTGCCGGCGGCGGCGGCGGCGGAGCAGCAACCGGCTCTTCCGGCGCGCCGAAGTTGTAGATCAGGCTGGCGAGCAGGCTGTGGCTGCGGAAACGGCCCGTCGCTTCACGACCGTCGTTCAGGACGAGATCGACCTGCTCGACGTTGAAGAAGCGGTACTTCAGGCCCAGCTCCACGTTGTCGCTGACCGCGCGACGAACGCCGGCGACGACCTGATAGGCAACGCCCGTGTCGCTGTCGTCAGCGAACGAAGCGGCGGTGCCGGTCAGCGCGTTGCCCGAGGCCTTGACGCGAGCGACACCGATACCGGCGCCGATCGAGCCCGCCCACGGCGAGTCAACGCCGCCGAAGTCGAACATGCTGTTGAGCATGAAGCTCAGCGCGCTGGTGTCGCCCGTCGCACCCGTGAAGCGACCGGTAACGCCGCCCGGAAGGGCGTTGGTCGCGTTCAGACCCGAAGTCGTGATCGTGCTGACATCGGCCTTCTTGTAGCCGAGTTCGAACTCGATGCGCGTCGGGCCGAGATCGTAACCGACGATGAGGTCGCCATCGAAGCCGACCTTGTGGTTCACTTCAGCGGCATTCGGAAGGACGCCACCGGTCGTCGGGAAGATATCGTACTGGATGTTCTCCACGATCATCCCGCCGCCTTCGACGCCAACGTACCATGCGCCATCGCGAGCCAGGGCCGGCCCAGCGAGCGCGGTCGTCGCCAGCGCAAGCGCCACGGCAAATTTCCGCATCTGATTCCCCTTTCTTCAGTTCGTGCCTATAACGAGGCATCCAGAAACCGCTCTAACCCAGCGGTCATAGGCGCGCAAGCGGCGAAATACCCTGTTCTGTTGCAGAAACAACGCACTTGCTCATGAAGTAACGCCAAAGTCCTGCGTCGCTTCAGAGGGTTCCGATGTCCGTTTGATGCATCCGCAACTTATCAGCCGGTCACGGCAACGCAACCGACACTTCGCTCCTGCCCATTGTTCGCCGGCCTTCCCCGGATCGGCAGCCGATGGTGATGATGTGGCACCAGCCCGGCTACCGGATCTGGATCGCCCCGGTTGCGGTGTCTAAACCGCGATACCGCCGCAAGTTCCGAATGCTAGGCTGGAAACTCGCACTTGCAGCAAGGCAGCCCGGCAGTGTGGCGGAAACGCATCACCCGCCCCTGCCGCTGAGCGGCTTTGCCGCCGCGCAACCATTGGCGCTTACCGCACGTTGACGGGAGGAATTCCCAAGCGGCCGGATGTAGCGGCCAGAGGTGTAGCGTGGCGTATCTGAGCATCGATCCCGAGCTTCTTCAGCGGGTGCGCGTGGCGATTGCGTCGCAGCCGGACGGCAACCCCCAGTTCGGGCGGCTGGCCGATGTCGGCCGCGAGCGGCTGCGCATACATATCGAGCGGCTGTTCTATGGCGGCGAGATCGCGGCGGACTGCCGAGTGCAGGGCGGCTGCCTCGACTTGAGCGTGCGGCGCCTGACGCCTTATGGTGTCCTGGCGATGCATGCCGGGCTGTCGCGCGATCCGTCGGCGGCTCGCCGAACCGCCTGAATTTCCGTGACTGGCAGTTACTTGCCAGATCGGTTCTTTTTTGAGAGTATCGCGAACCTTATAGGTTTCGAGATACGCTATGATCACGCGCATTCGTGAGGTTCGCACGGCGCGGCGGCTCACCCTGCAACAGGTCGCCGACCGCTGCCAGCCCGCCACCACCGCCCAGACGATCGGGCGGCTTGAAACCGGCACGCGCACCGTCAGCGTCGGCTGGCTCAACCGTATCGCCTGCGCGCTCGATGTCGACCCCTCGGATTTGGTGAGCCGGCCAGACCGCGCCGATGTGCCGGTGGAAGCGGTTCTGCGCGCCGACGGCGTCGCCGCCCCGCCGCGTGCTTCGGTGTTGCTGCCGCCGGCACCGAACGCCGCGATGGTCGGGCTGAAGGTCGAGGTCGCGCAGGGCGACTATCGCGCCGGCGACCAGGTGTGGCTTGAGCGGCTGTCCCCCGATGCTTTCGTGCAGGCGCTTAACCGCGACGTGCTGGTGCCGCGGTCGGCGGGTCGCTTCGCGTTCGGGCGGTTGGCGGCGACCGCGCCCGACAAGAATGGCGCGCGGGTGCAGCTGCTGCCGCTGACGCCCGGCGCGCGGCAGCAGATCATCCCCGACGCGGCGTGGATCGCCGTGGTGCGGCTGCTGGTGAGGGATTTGTGATGATCGAGCGACGGGACTTCGTGGCGGGCGGCCTCGCGGTAGCAGCGATGGCCGGCGGCGCGGCGCAGGCGCAAACGGCGGGGCTGCACGGGCTGATCGGCAAGATGATCGCGCATCCGGGCAAGCGCGACGAGCTGGCGAAAATCCTGCTCGACGGCGTTGCCGGCATGCCGGGCTGCTTGAGCTATATCGTGGCAATCGATCCGAAGGACGCCAATGCGATCTGGGTGACCGAGGTGTGGACCGATGCGGCCGCACATGCCGCCAGCCTCAAGCTGCCGCAAGTTCGCGCGGCGATTACCAAGGGGCGGCCGCTGATCGCGGCGTTCGGCGAGCACATCACCACCGTGCCGCTCGGCGGCCACGGCCTCGCGAAGGGTTAGTCCTTCGGCTTCTCGGGCGGCGTTTCGAGCGCCTGCTTCGCTTCGGCCTCCTTGGCCTTGCGCCACTCGGCCTCGCTCGCCTTCGCCGGATCCTTGTGCGGCTCGACCTTGAGCAGCGGCGCGGTGCGATCGAGCGATTCCTGCCCGGTGCGTTCGGGCTGGATCGACTGGTCGACCGCGCGGGCGGCGGCACGGGCCGCATCGATGTTCGGCACCGGCGGCGGCACCGCCTGCGCGAGCGCGGCGGTAGCCGGAAGGATCGTCAGCAGCATCAATCTGATCATGGAGCCATGATGCGCTTGGCGGCGCCGGCCCGTCAAATCTGCTCGGGTTGACGCCCCCTGCCCTCCGGCCCCAACTGCCCCCGACCACATTTTTGCCGGAGCGAGGGAATGATCGAGACCGCCGACCGCAGCGCCTTCAACGAGGACCATGCGATGTTCCGCGATTCCGTGCGGAAGTTCTTCGACCGCGCGCTGGTCCCCAATCTCGACCGATGGGAAAAGGACGGCATCGTCGACCGCGACTTCTGGAAGGCGTGCGGCGAGGCGGGCATCCTCTGCCCGCAGGTGCCCGAGGAATATGGCGGCCTCGGCCTCGACTATGGCTATAACGCCGTGGTCGGCGAGGAGCTGAGCTATGCCGGGTCGAGCGCCGGCCTGACGCTGCAGTCGGACATCACCGTCGACTATATCAACAACTATGGCTCCCACGAGCAGAAGCGCCGCTGGCTGCCCGGCATGGTGTCGGGCGAGGTGATCAGCGCCATCGCGATGACCGAGCCGGGCGCCGGCTCCGACCTGCAGGGCGTGCGCACCACGGCGAAGCGCGACGGCAATCACTATGTAATCAACGGCTCGAAGACCTACATCACCAACGGTCAGCACGCCGACGTCATCATCGTCGTCGCCAAGACCGACCCGCCGTTGGGCGCCAAGGGCACTTCGCTGATCCTTGTCGAGGCCGACCGCGAGGGTTTCGCGCGCGGGCGCAACCTCGACAAGATCGGCCAGCATTCGGCGGACACGTCCGAGCTGTTCTTCAACGACGTGCGCGTGCCGATCACCAACTGCCTCGGCGACGAGAACAAGGGCTTCATCTATTTGATGCAGCAGCTGCCGCAGGAACGTCTCCAGATCGCCGTCGCCGGCCAGGCGGGTGCGCAGCGGGCGTTCGACGAGGCAGTGAAGTTCACCAAGGACAGGAAGGCGTTCGGCAAGACGGTGTTCGACTTCCAGAATACCAAGTTCGTGCTCGCCGGGCTGAAGGCCAAGCTGCAGGTTGGCTGGGCTCACCTCGACTGGGCGATCAACCGCCATGTCGCGGGCAAGCTGACCGCGGCCGAGGCCTCGGCGGCCAAGCTGTGGCACACCGAGCTGCAGTGGGAATGCTGCGACGCGGCGCTGCAGCTGCATGGCGGCGCCGGTTATATGAACGAATATCCGATCGCCCGCCTGTGGCGCGATGCGCGCGTGCAGCGGATTTACGGCGGCACGAGCGAGATCATGAAGGAGGTCGTGTCGCGCACGATCTAACGCGACCGCTACCAGCGCGCGAACAGTTCCTCGGGGCGGCGGAAGGCCTTGAACTCGAGCGCGTTGCCCGCCGGGTCGTAGAAGAACAGCGTCGCCTGCTCGCCGGGGCGGCCGGGGAAGCGGACGTGCGGTTCGATGACGAACTTCGTGCCGGCGGCTTTCAATTTCTCGGCCAGCGCTTCCCACTCCGGCCAGTCGAGCACCAAGCCGAAGTGCGGCACCGGCACATGGTCGCCGTCGACCTCGTTGCGGTGCGCGACACCGGCGCCGGGCGCGAGGTGGACGACGAGCTGGTGGCCGTAGAAATCGAAGTCGATCCAGTGCGGATCGGAGCGCCCCTCGGGACAGCCGAGCGTGCCGCCGTAGAAGCCGCGCGCGGCTTCGAGATCGTCGACGGGAATAGCGAGGTGGAAGAGCGCTGTAGCCATGTCGCCTGTTAGAGCGACGAGCGCAGGCGGTCCAGCAGGGCGCGGGCGCCGGCGGGTTCGGCGTCGGCGGCGGGCTCGGTGATGATCTGGTTGTCGAGGCGCGCGACACGGTCATAGAGGTCGCGGCTGCGATCGATGATCTCGCGCGAGCGCGACGGCAGGAAGGCGAGGCGCACGGGATCGTCGCTGTCGCTGGCGCGGCCCAGCCGCCGCTCGGGCGCCTGCGCGTCGAGTTCGGACAGTTCGCCAGCCTGCACTGCCTTCTGCACCAGCAACCACGACACGACATGCATCAGCCGCGTCGTCACCTTCAGCGATTCGCAGGAGAAGGCGACGCGCGCCACCGGATCGAGCTTGCCGCGATCAGCGGCGCCTTCGCGGTCGAAATAGCTCCGCGCCTCGTCGGCGAGCGTCATCGCCTCGAGATACAGTGTGTCGACCAGCTTGGGCGTGATCGGCGTATGGGCGACGGGCGTCATGCCGGCGGAGTGTGACACAGTTCCGGTCCTCGTTCACGCGCCTCTTGAACTGAAAAAGGTTAATACCCAGTTCGCAGCCGTTCGACCACCGGTGCCTGAGGGGCCGGCGGGACGGACGGCCCGGCCATCCGGCGGGCCCCATCCAGACTTTATCGCTTGAAAAGGATGAAGCTCATGCGTGCTTTCGATTTCGCCCCGCTGCTCCGTTCATCGGTCGGCTTCGAGAACTTGAACCGCCTCGTCGACCTCGCCACCCGCGACGCGTCGGCCGAAGCGTTCCCGCCCTACAATATCGAGAAGCTGACGCAGGACGCGTACCGCATCTCGATGGCGGTCGCCGGCTTCAGCCGCGAGGAGCTCGACCTCACCGTCCAGGAGAACACCCTGATCATCACCGGCCGTGGCGCCGAGACCGATGCCGAGAAGCGCGAGTTCCTGCACCGCGGCATCGCCAAGCGCGCCTTCGAGCGCCGCTTCCAGCTCGCCGATACCATCAAGGTGACCGGCGCCAGCTATGAGCACGGCCTGCTCAACATCGAGCTGGTCCGCGAGGTGCCCGAGCACAAGAAGCCCCGCAAGGTCGAGATCGGCCAGGGCCTTGCCGCGCACCCGGTGATCGAGGGCCAGAAGCTCGCCGCGGAATAACCGCGACGACGCTTCGGCTTGAAATCGAAGGCCCGGTGGGATGACCGCCGGGCCTTTTTTCATTTCGTCAGGCCGATTTCGCGCAGCCGTTCGGCGAGGAAATCGCCGGCGGTGATCGGCGGGTATTTGGCGCCGTCGCCGACACAGGAGGGCAGCACGTCGAGCGGCACCGCGGAACTCGGGTGCATGAAGAAGGGCATCGAATAGCGGCTGACGTTTGGGCCGGCCGGGTTGACGACGCGATGCGTCGTCGCCGGGATGATTCCGTTGGTCAGCCGCTGCAGCATGTCGCCTGAATCGACGATGAGGTTGGTCGGATCGGTTTCGACCGGCAGCCAGGTTCCGTCGCGGTCGAGCAGTTCGAGCCCTGCCCCCTTGGCCGCCACCATGATGGTGAGGAAGTTGATGTCCTCATGCGCCGCCGAGCGGACGCAGCCGGCGGCGATGCCGTCATCGACCGGCGGATAGTGGAGGACGCGCAGGATCGAGGTGCCGTGGCGGACCAGCGGGTCGAAGTGGCCCGCGGGCAGGCCAAGCTTCGGCGCCAGCGCGCGCAGCAGGGTGCGGCCGGTTTCGTCGAGGGCGCCGAAGAGGCGCTCGAACGTCGGGCGGAAGTCTGGCAGCTCCGCGGGCCAGACGTTGGGCGGCAGATCCTCGTCGATCTCGACGCCGGCGGGCGCCTCGCGACCGATCTGCCAGAATTCCTTGAGGTCGGGGTGGCGGCTGTCCTTGGCGTGCTCGGTGCCGAACGGCGTGTAGCCGCGCAGGCCGGCGGCGCAGCGGCGCTTGACCTCTTCGGGCAGTGCGAACACTGCTTCGGCGAGACCATAGGCCTTGCCGAGCAGGTCGACCGGTACGCCATGGTCCTTCAGGATGATGAAGCCATAATCCTGAAGCCCGCGCATCAGCGCATCGGAGAAGGCGGCGGCATCGCCGGCGGTGAAGTCGCTGAGGCTCAGTTCGGGTACGCGCTTCGCCATCGTCACGCCTTTCCCAGCATTGTATCGACCTCAGCTCGCCACGGCAGCGACGGCTGCGCGCCCGGTTTCGTCGCCGCCAGCGCACCGACCGTGCAGGCGAAGGTAAGCGCCGCGGCTTCCGCCTGCCCTTCAAGCAGCGCCACAGTGAGCGCGGCGACGAAGGCGTCGCCGGCGCCGGTGGCGTCGATCGCCGTCACCTTGGGCGGTGTCGCTTCGGCGACCAACTCGCCGCGCCGCATTAGCCGGGCGCCCCGCGCGCCGAGGGTGATGGCGACGAGACCCGGCACCACGTCGAGCGCGGCGCCGTAGAAGGCCGCTTCGCCTTCGTTGACCACCACCAGATCGGCGCGCGCCAGCATCGCGGGCGGCACCTCGGCGGCGGGGGCGAGGTTGAGGGCGACGAAGCCGTCCGCCGTCGCCACCGCCTTTGCGACGGTGTCGATCGGCAATTCGAGCTGGGCGATGAGCGCGCCGCTGATGGCGGGGAGCGCGTCCGCCGCGAAACCGGCGTTGGCGCCGGGGGCGACGACGATCAGATTCTCGCCATCGGGCGCGACCGCGATCAGCGCGACGCCGGTCGGGGCAGCGGGATCGGCGGTGCAGCCGCTGAGGTCGACGCCGTCCTGCCGGAGCAGCGCCAGCGCCTCGTCCGCCATGGCATCGGCACCGACGCGGCCGACGAGCGACACGGCAGCGCCGAGGCGGCGCGCGGCGAGCGCCTGGTTGGCGCCCTTGCCGCCGGGATGGCGGGCGAGCGTGGCGCCGGTGACCGTCTCGCCGGGCGCGGGCAGCGACGCGCCGCTGGCGACGAGGTCGAGGTTGACCGACCCGACGATGGTGACGGCGACGCTCATGCCAGCCGCTCGGTCAGCAGCGCGAACAGGCCGTCGGCGT
This sequence comes from Sphingoaurantiacus capsulatus, assembly GCF_042648405.1. Taxonomy (NCBI): domain Bacteria; kingdom Pseudomonadati; phylum Pseudomonadota; class Alphaproteobacteria; order Sphingomonadales; family Sphingosinicellaceae; genus Sphingoaurantiacus; species Sphingoaurantiacus capsulatus. The sequence goes on from NZ_JBHRXV010000003.1 coordinate 27,140, forward strand.
CGGCCTTCACCGCCCATTGCGCGTTGGGCTCGGGCGCGCGGAACTCGACGGCGGTATGGCCCATCGTCAGCGGCGAGCCGGTTTCGACATCCAGGCGACACGGGCGCAGCTCAAACAGCGAGGGGCGGATCAGCCAGGCGATCGGACAGGGATCGTGCAGCGGCGCGTCGAGACCGTGCACCACCTGCCGCTCCACCTCGCGCGAGAAGCGGAGGAGCGAGGCGGCAGCGTCGGCGAGCGGGTTGCCGAGCGCTTCAATGGCGGCGATGCGCGCCTCGGTTGCACGCACCTGATGGGTGGCGTCGAGGCCGAAGGCGACGATCGTCACGCCCGAGCGGCAGACCACATCGGCGGCATGTGGATCGGCGAAGATGTTGAATTCGGCGGAAGCGGTGATGTTGCCACCCTCGCTGCGCGCGCCGCCCATCGCGACGATCGCCTTCAGGCGCGCGGCGAGATCGGGCGCGCGCTGCAAGGCGAGCGCGGCATTGGTCATCGGGCCGGTGACGACCAGCGTGACGCTCCCTTCCGGCCGGGCGCGGACGATGTCGATGATCGCCTGCACAGCGTCGCCGCTGGTGACGGGCAACGCTGGCTCGGCGATCGGCAGTGCGCCAAGGCCGCTTTCGCCGTGGAAGGCGCCGGCCTCGACGGGTTCGCGCACCAGCGGCCGTTCGGCGCCGATATGGACGGGCACGTCCTCGCGGCCGGCGAGTTGGCGGATCAGCCGCGCGTTGCGGGCGGTCAGCGTGCCCGAGACATTGCCGGCGGTGGTTGTGATCGCCAGCAGTTCGAGTTCGGGCGACGCGAAGGCGAGCAGCAGCGCTACGGCGTCGTCAACGCCGGGGTCGCAGTCGAAGATGATCGGGGTCGCAGTCACCTCGCCGTTATGGGCGGTTCGGCCCTACCGGGGCAAGCGGGCCACATACGGCACGGCCCAGGTCCGCCGCCGACAGACGGAACGCTGCCGGAACCAACAAAGCCGGAAAGGCGTCTACCCCTCAGGGTTCCGCGACGGCGGATCTTGGAGGAGGAACACGACCATGAATCTCATCATCATTCTGCTGATCGGTGCACTCGTCGGCTGGCTGGCCGGCATCATCATGAAGACCGGCGGCGGTCTCATCATCGACATCGCGGTCGGCATCGTCGGCGCGCTGATCGCCAGCTTCCTGTTCGGCGGCGGCGCCTCGATCCTGAACGCCCCGCTCAACCTGACGTCGATCTTGTTCTCGCTGCTGGGTGCGATCATCCTGCTGGCGGTGGTCAAGCTGATCCGACGCGCGGCCTAGCCTGGCGGTTCGAAAAGAAAAGGGCCCGCGTTCCGGATGGAGCGCGGGCCCTTTTCTTTTGGCATCAGCGGCGCGTCACACCAGACGCTTGCGGATCGCCTGGCTAAGATTGTCGATGATGATGACCGCGATGACCATCAGGATGACGATGGCGGCGGTGCGTTCATAGTTGAAGCTGCGGATGTTCTGCATCAGCAGCGCGCCGATGCCGCCGGCGCCGATGATGCCGAGCACCGTCGACGAGCGCGCGTTGCTCTCGAACCGGTAGAGCGCGAAGCTGGTCCACAGCGGCAGCACCTGCGGGATCACGCCCCACACCACTTCCTGCACACGGCTGGCGCCGGTGGCGCGAACGCCCTCGACCGGCCCCGGCTCGATGGCTTCGACCGCTTCCGAGAACAGCTTCGCCAGCACGCCGGTGGTGTGAACCGCGAGCGCCATCACGCCGGCGAACGGCCCGAGACCGACGGCGACGATGAAGATGGTGGCGATCACCAGCTCGTTGATCGAGCGGAACAGGTCCATCAGGCGGCGAACCGGCTGGACGATCCACACCGGCGCGACGTTGCGCGAGGCGAGCAGGCCGAACGGGATCGCCGCGACCACCGCGAGGAAGGTGCCCCAAAGCGCGATCTGCACCGTGATGATGATCTCGGTCATGTACAGTTCCCACTGGCCGAAATCGGGCCGCAGGAAGCCGGACAGATAGGTGCCCATCTTGTCGGCGTCGGTGACCAGCAGCGACGATTTGTACATCTCGGCCGGGCCGAACGAGATCGCCAACGCGATCGCGACGATGATCAGCAGGATGAAGTTGAAGCCGCCGGTGAGCGGCGCCTTCGCCTTGCTGGGGTCGATGGCGAGGCCGGTCGCACCAGCGCCCGCCGAGGTCATGTCGAGTGGTTCCGGCGCGGTCATTGGCCGACCTTGGAGGCATCGTAGCCGAGCTTGACGATCTCGGCGGCCAGCTCCTGACGGCGGGTGGCCGAGGCGGCGTCGGTCTTGCCGCGCAGCTCGAACTCCTCGCGCTTCAGCTCGATGTAGCGGTTCTGGTCGAGGACGCTGTTGTCGGCCTTGTAGAAATTATCCCATTCAAGCTGCTCAAGGATCGCCTGCTCGCGCTTCTGCTGCTCGGGCGAGCCCTTGCGGCCATAATTGACGAAGAAATTCTGCAGCTTGGCCTTCACCGACGGATCGAGGTCCTTGCGGTAGGTCAGCACGTCCGAACCGAGCAGCGGCGAGCGCCACAGCTCGCGCATCTGCCCCGCGATTTCGGGACGCGAGCGCTGGATCGCCATCAGGCTCGTGGTGTTGTTGGTGCCGGCGTCGATCAGCTTGTTGACCACCGACAGCGCGTTCGCCTCGTGATTGGCGTTGACCACCGTCTTGAAGCAGGCGGAAGGGTCGATGTTGCGCGGCGCGAACAGGAAGACGAGCGGCACCAAGGTGCCCGAGCCCGAATTGGGATCGCCCATGCCGAAGTCGAGCGTCTTGTCGCACTTCAGCAGGTCGTCGACCTTTTTCAGCGGGCTGTCCTTGCGGACCATGACCACCGAATAATAGCCGGCAACGCCGTCCGAATAGGTTGCCTGCGCGAACACTTCGGACTCGGCGCGGTTGACCGCCTCATAGCCTCCCTTGGTCGAGTACCAGCCAGCTTGCACCTGGCCGAAGCGCGTCGCCTCGATCAGCGCGGCATAGTCGTCGGCGAGGAACGGCTTGATGGTGAGGCCGGTCTCCTTCGCCATGTCGTCGAGGAAGGGCTGCCACTTGGGCAGCAGATTCTCCGAGGATTCGGTCGACAGGATCGAGAAGTTGACCGTGTTCGGGTCCTGCTTCTCGGGCGCGCCGCACGAAGCGACGGCGAGCGCGAGGGCCAGCGCCGCACCGGCGCGGCGGATCGGCTTCATCATCATGCCGGGGAAACTCCAACCTGGGCGAAGTCTTCATACTCCGGCCCGTAGATGTTGCGCAGGATATCCTGGGTGAGGCCGGCGGGCGCGCCGTCGTAGACCATCGCGCCGTCGCGCATCGCGATCACCCGCTTGCAGAAGGTTACCGCCGCATCGACCTGATGGAGCGACACGACGACGGTCAGCCCCTCTTCCACATTGAGGCGGGCGAGCAATTCCATCACGCGGCGCGCCGACACGGGGTCGAGCGAAGCGATGGGCTCGTCGGCGAGCAGGGTGTTGGCGCCCTGCAGCAAGGCGCGGGCAATGGCACCGCGCTGCTGCTGGCCACCCGACAGCGTCGAGGCGCGGCGCTCGCCATATTCGGAGAGGCCGACGCGATCGAGCGCGGCGACCGCCTTTTCCTTTTCGTCTACCGGGAAGAAACCGAGCGTGCCGCGCCAGCCCGGAATACGCCCCAGGCAGCCCATCAGCACGTTGGTCATCAGGCTCAGACGGCCGACGAGGTTGAACTGCTGGAAGATGACACCAAGCCCGCGGCGGACGCTGCGGATTTCCGACGAGATCTTCCCGTTCGACTGCACCTTGCGGTTACCGATGGTGACGGTGCCGGTGTCGCCAACGTTCATGCCGCCGAGGCTGCGCAGCAGCGTGGACTTGCCCGAACCCGAAGGCCCGATCAATGCCACCATCTCGCCAGGCTGGATGGAAAGGTCGACCGACTTCAGCGCCTTGCGCGTGCCGAAGGTCTTCGAAAGCTGTGATACCTGGATGGCCTGCGCCACCGACTTCCCCCTACAGGCGCGGCCCCTCTCGGCCGGTTACGACGGATCTATGACAGCGCTGCGACTCCTTTAGCGGGGCGCGGAACCGCCGCCAAGGCGAGTCATGGGTGTTGCGACACGACGCCCGAGGACTCGAGTGCAACGATCTCGTCCTCGGTGAAGCCGGCGTCGGCGAGAACGGCGCGGCTGTGCTGCCCGATCAGCGGCGGCGCGGAGCGATATTCGGGCGCGGTCTTCGAGAATTTCATCGGCTGCGCGACCGTCGGGATACGGCCGGCGACGGGATGAGCGACCTCCACCAGAAGCCCCCGCGCCGCCACCTGCGGATCGGCGAACGCCTGCGCCAGATCGTTGACCGGGCCGACCGGCACGCCGACCGCCTCGATCGCGGCGAGCCAGTGATCGGCAGACTGGGTGGCGAGTGCCTCGATGATGAGCGCCACCAGCATGTCACGGTTGGCGATGCGGTCGCGGTTGAGCTTGAAGCGCGAATCCGCCGCCCATTCCGGATGGCCGAGGACGGCGGCGAAAGCGGCAAACTGCCGGTCGTTGCCGACGGCGACGATGACCGGCTTCGTCGCGGTCGGGAAGACCTGATACGGCACGAGATTGGGGTGCGTGTTGCCGACCCGGCCGGGGGCCTTGCCGCCGACGAGATAATTCTGCGCCTGATTGGCGAGCCAGCCGAAGGTGACGTCGAACAGCGCCATGTCGACATGCTGCCCCTCTCCGCTCGCGTCGCGGTGGCGGAGCGCGGCGAGGATGGCGATCGCCGAATACATGCCGGTTGTGAGGTCGGCGACGGCGACCCCGGCGCGCAACGGCTCGCCGCCCGCCTCGCCGGTCAGGCTCATGAAGCCCGCCATGCCCTGAATCATGAAGTCATAGCCGGGGCGGTGCTTGTGCGGCCCGTCCTGTCCGAAGCCGGTGATCGAGCAGTAGATGAGTTTGGGGTGCTCCGCGCTGAGCGTCGCATAGTCGAGGCCGTAGCGGGCGAGGTCGCCCTGCTTGAAGTTCTCCAGCACCACATCGGCCTGGGCGGCGAGGCGGCGGATGACCGCTTGGCCATCGGCGCTCGCCAGATCGACGGCGAGGCTGCGCTTGTTGCGGTTGGCAGCGAGGAAATAGGCGGCGTCGCCGGGGGTGCCGTCAGCGTCGGTGACGAAGGGCGGGCCCCAGAGGCGGGTATCATCGCCCGCGCCCGGCCGCTCGACCTTGATCACGTCGGCGCCGAGGTCGGCGAGGATCTGCGCGGCCCACGGCCCGGCGAGCACGCGCGACAGATCGAGCACCTTCAGCCCGTGCAACGGACCCGCCATGATTCCCTCCCCAAACCGTGGCGCGGGTCATAGCCGATCCGCGACGCTATGGAACCCCGCGCGCGTGGCTGTATTGGAAGCCGTAACAACCTTTACTGGAGAATCGCCGTGAACCTGTCGCTCGCCCCCGATCAGGTGGCCATCATCATCTGGGCCCTCGTCGGCCTGCTCGTCGGCTTGCTGCTGTCACGGATGGGACCGTCGCGCCGCCGGCTGGCGCTGTCGCAGGCGGATGTCGCGCGGCTGAAGGCCGAGATCGACGCGCGCGACGCGCGGATCACCCAGCTCGAGCGCGACGTGGCCGCCTCGCGCGACCAGGTGCGCCCGCTGTCCGACGAGGTCGACCGGCTGCGCCGCGAGAGCGCCAAGCGCAGCGCGGCCCCGGCGGCGGTGGTCGCGCCGCCAATCGGCAGCGGTGTGGCCAGCGAGGTGATCGCGCCGACGGCCGCGCCGAGCGGAGCGCCGGACAATCTGACCTTGATGAAAGGCGTCGGCGACCGGTTCGCCGCGAAGCTCAATGAGATCGGGGTGTTCCACTATCGCCAGATCGCCGAATGGTCCCCCGCCGATGTGGCGGCGGCCGATGCCAGGCTCGACAAGTTCAGCGGGCGGATCGAGCGCGATCAGCTGGTCGAGCAGGCCAAGCTGCTCGCGGAAGGGCGGACGACGGAATATGAGGCGCGGTTCGGGAAGATCGGTGGGGACGCGCCGCTGAGCTGAGCGCTCCCGACTCCGTCATACCGGCGAAAGCCGGTGTCCAGACCGGCGTTGGACTGGATACGGGCTTTCGCCGGTATGACGGACGTTTGTGATGAGGTGCCGGCTGCCCGTCAGTAAGCCGGGCAGCGCACCAGCGTTTCGGTCGGCGCGGTCGGGCGCGAGACGGTTAGGCTGTCTTCACCCAAGCGGATGATCCAGCTTTCCATCGACGGCATGCCGTCACCCACGCAGGTCATCTGCAGGGTGGCGGTGTCCGCTGTGCGCTCGTCCTGCATGACCGAGCAGCCGAACCCTTCCGCATTGCGGATCTCGTCGCCGCCGAAGTCCCACCAGCCGGTTTCGCACTGATCGAGGCTGGTTGCCCAGCGCCCGGCGAAATCGACTTCCTCGGGCAGGACATGGTGCTGCGGCTTGATGGTCGTCGCCTGCGCGTTGGGCCGCTCGGGCGGCAGCGGCTTTTCCTCGCGGTCGCAGGCAGCGACGGCGAGGAGCAGCCCGACGAGGGCGACGCCGCGGATCACCCCTTTGCCTCGCTGCGCTTCAGCGCCGACTGCGCGGCGGCGAGGCGGGCGATCGGCACGCGATAGGGCGAGCAGCTGACGTAATCGAGGCGCTGGCCTTCGCAGAAGTCGATCGAGGCGGGATCGCCGCCATGCTCGCCGCAGATGCCGAGCTTGAGCGTCGGGCGCGCGGCGCGGCCACGCTCGGCGGCGATCTCGATCAGCTCGCCGACGCCTTCGACGTCGATGCTGACGAACGGGTCCTTGGCGTAGATGCCCTTGTCGACATAGTCGCCGAGGAAGCGGCCGGCGTCGTCGCGGCTGATGCCGAGCGCGGTCTGCGTCAGATCGTTGGTGCCGAAGGAGAAGAATTCGGCCTCGCCGGCGATCTCCTTGGCGCGCAGCGCGGCGCGCGGCAGCTCGATCATCGTGCCGACCAGATAGTCGAGCGTGCGGCCGCGCTCCGTGAACACCGCCTGCGCGGTGCGGTCGATGACCGCCTTCATCAGCTCCAGCTCGCGCGCGGTGGCGACGAGCGGCACCATCACCTCGGGGACGACCGCCGCGCCCGACTTCTCGGCGACGTCGACCGCCGCCTCGAAGATGGCGCGGGCCTGCATCTCGTAGATTTCGGGATAGGTGACGCCGAGGCGGCAGCCGCGATGGCCGAGCATCGGGTTGAACTCATGCAGCTCGGCAGTGCGGCGACGCAGCGTTTCGACGCCGACGCCCGACGACTTCGCCACTTCCTCGAACTCCTCCTCCCGGTGCGGCAGGAATTCGTGCAGCGGCGGATCGAGCAGGCGGATCGTCACCGGCAGGCCGGCCATGATCTCGAAAATCTCGGTGAAGTCGCGGCGCTGTTCGGGCAGCAGCTTCGCCAGCGCGACGCGGCGGCCCTTCTCGTCCTCGGCGAGGATCATCTCGCGCACCGCCGTGATGCGCGCCGCGTCGAAGAACATATGCTCGGTGCGGCAGAGACCGATGCCCTCGGCGCCGAACTGGCGCGCGGTGCGGCAGTCGTTGGGCGTCTCGGCGTTGGTGCGGACCTTGAGGCGGCGCTTGGTGTCCGCCCATTCCATCAGGCGGCCGAAGTCGCCGGCGAGTTCGGGCTGCACGGTGGGCACGCGGCCGATCATCACCTCGCCGGTCGAGCCGTCGATGGTGACGATGTCGCCTTCCTGCACCTCGCGCCCCGTCACGCGCATCGTCCGCGTCTTCATGTCGATGGCGATCGAGCCGGCGCCCGACACGCAGGGGCGGCCCATGCCGCGCGCCACGACGGCGGCGTGGCTGGTCATGCCGCCGCGCGCGGTCAGGATGCCGCGCGCCGCGTGCATGCCGTGGATGTCTTCGGGGGAGGTTTCGACACGGATGAGGATGACATCCTCGCCGAGGCCCGAGCGGCGCTCGGCGGTGTCCGAATCGAACACGGCAGCACCCGACGCGGCGCCGGGCGAGGCGGGCAGGCCCTTGGTGATGACGTCACGCGGCGCATCCGGATCGAGCGTCGGGTGGAGGAGCTGGTCGAGCGCGGCCGGATCGACGCGGAGGATCGCTTCCTCGGGCGTGATCAGGCCTTCGTTCGCCATGTCGACCGAGATCTTCAGCGCGGCCTTGGCGGTGCGCTTGCCCGAGCGGGTCTGCAGCATCCAGAGCTTGCCCTGCTGCACGGTGAATTCGATGTCCTGCATGTCGCGGTAGTGCCGCTCCAGCAGGTCGAACACCTCGGCAAGCTCGACATAGGTCTCGGGCATCGCCTCTTCCATCGAGGCGGCTTTGGCGCCGGCACGCTCGCGCGCGGCCTTCGTCAGATATTGCGGCGTGCGGATGCCGGCGACGACGTCCTCACCCTGCGCATTGATGAGATATTCGCCGTAATAGGCGTGCTCGCCGGTCGACGGGTCGCGGGTGAACGCAACGCCGGTGGCCGAGGTCTCGCCCATGTTGCCGAACACCATCGCCTGCACGTTGACGGCGGTGCCCCAGCTTTCGGGAATGTCGTTCAATTTCCGGTAGACCTTGGCGCGCTCCGACTTCCACGAGCCGAAGACGGCGCCGATCGCGCCCCAGAGCTGCTCACCGGCGTCCTGCGGGAAGGGCCGGCCCAGTTCCGCCTCGACCTTCGCCTTGTAGTCGGCGACCAGCGCCTTCCAGTCGTCGGCGGACAGCTCGGTATCGAGCGCGACGCCGCGGTCCTCCTTGGCGATCTCCAGCGCTTCTTCGAACAGATAATGGTCGAGGCCGAGGACCACGTCAGAATACATCTGGATGAAGCGACGATAGCTGTCCCAGGCGAAACGCTCGTCGCCGCTGGTCTTGGCGAGGCCGAGGACGGTTTCGTCGTTGAGGCCGAGGTTGAGGACGGTGTCCATCATGCCCGGCATCGACACGCGCGCGCCCGAGCGCACCGAGACGAGCAGCGGATCGGCAGCATCGCCGAACGTCTTGCCGACCACGCCCTCGATATGCGCGAGGCCCTCTGTCACCTGCGCGGCGAGTTCGGACGGATAGACCTCGCCGCGGTCGTAGTAGGCGGCGCAGAGCGCGGTGGTGATGGTGAAGCCCGGGGGCACCGGTAGGCCGATCGAGCCCATTTCGGCGAGGTTAGCGCCCTTGCCGCCCAAGAGCTCCTTCATGCCCTTGCCGCCGTCCGACGCGTCGCCGCCGAAGCGATAGACCCACTGGCTGTTCATCGCATCCGCTCCGGCCGCCTTGGTCGCCATCTTTGCCCCTTCCCTCGCCTGCTCGATATCGCTCCCCACGAGGCCAGCGGGGCGGCAATGGCAAGCAGGCTCTCCCTCTTAACTCTCGATCCGCGAGAAATCCGCCACGGTATGCACCGCCGCGCGAATCCGCCCCAGCAGCCGCAGCCGGTTGGCGCGCACGTCGGCGTTGCTGTCGTTGACGGTCACGTCGGTAAAGAACGCATCGATCGGCGCGCGGAGCCGCGCAAGGCTCGCCATCGCCGCGGTGAAGTCCTCCCGCTCGACCGCCGCGCGGGCATCGGGGATGACCGCGTCGAGCTCGGCGGCGAGGCGCTGCTCCTCGGCGGCGGTCAGCAGCTTTGCCTCGACATCGCCATCGAAGCTGGCGCCGTCCTTCTTTTCCTCGATGCGCAGGATGTTCGCGGCGCGCTTGTAGCCGGCGAGGAGGTTGGTGCCGTCCTCGGTGGCGACGAACGCCTGCAGCGCCTTCACGCGGGCGAGCAGCCGGACGAGATCATCCTCGCCGCCGAGCGCGAACACCGCGTCGATCAGATCGTGGCGGACGCCCGCCTCGCGCTGCTGAACCTTGAGGCGGTCGGCGAAGAAATCGAGCAGCGCAAACCCGTGCCCATTGAGGAACGCGGTCGAGTCCGTTCCTTGTCGTTTGTAAAATGCTTCCTGCGCCATGTCCTCGATCAACGACTTATCGCCGCCTCGTGAGATCAACCGATCTGCAAACATCAGAACGGGTAGCAACGGCATTCTGATTTGGTTGTGTGTGATTGTTTGAATGATCCCCAACGCGGCGCGGCGCAGCGCGAAGGGGTCCTTCGAGCCGGTCGGCTTGATGCCGCGCGCGAAGAAAGCGGCAAGCGTGTCGACGCGGTCGGCGATGGCGACGCACGCCGGGATGCAGCCTTCGGCGACGGGCAAATATTGCTGCTTCAGCGCCGCGACGACGCCCGGCTTCTCGCCGCCCTGCTCGGCATAATAGCCGCCCATGATGCCCTGAAGCTCGGGGAACTCGCCGACCATGCCGGTGCCGAGATCGGCCTTGGCGAGCAGGCCCGCGCGCTCGGCGGTGGCCGGGTCACGCTCAGGGAAATAGCGACGGGCGATCTCGCTCGACAGGCGCGACAGCCGCTCCGTCTTCTCGCGCAGCGAGCCCATGCCTTCGTAGAAGAGCATGCCGTCGAGCTTGGCGAGGTAGGTTTCGAGCGCCTGCTTCTTGTCCTGCTCCCAGAAGAATTTCGCGTCCGACAGCCGCGCGGCGAGCACCTTGCGGTTGCCGGCGACGATCGCCGCGCCACCGTCCGACGCCTCGATATTGGCGACGCACACGAAGGCCGGGGCGAGCGCGCCGGTCTTCGGGTCGCGGCAGGCGAAGTATTTCTGGTTCACCCGCATGGTGAGCTGGATCACCTCGGGCGGCACGTCGAGAAACGACGGGTCGAAGTCGCCGATCAGCGGTACCGGCCATTCGGTGAGGCCGGCGTTCTCCGCCAGCAGCCCGGCGTCCTCGATCAGTTCGAGGCCCTTGGCGGTCGCCTGCGCGCGGGCGCCGTCGCCGATGAGCTTCGCGCGCTCGTCGGCGGAGAGGATGACGTGGGCGGCGCGCAGCGTGGCGGCATAGTCGGCGGCCGACGCGATCTCGATCGTGCCGCGGCTGAGGAAGCGGTGGCCCGTCGTCGTGCGCCCGCTGCGGATGCCGTCGATGTCGAGGTCGACCAGGTCGCCGTCGAGCAGCGCGATGATCGAGTGCAGCGGGCGGACCCAGCGCAGGGTGCCCGAACCCCAGCGCATAGACTTCGGCCACGGAAAGGCGCGGACGATCGACGGCACCGCCTCGGCGAGCACGTCGCGGGTCGGGCGGCCGGCCTTCGAGATCATCGCGTAGAGGAAGCGGCCCTTGGGGTCGTCCCGCTCCTCGAGCTGGTCGCGCGACAGGCCGGTCGACTTGAGAAAGCCGTCGATCGCCTGTGCCGGTGCGTCGGCTTTGGGGCCGCGGCGCTCTTCCTGCTGATCGGCGGTCGCCAGCGGCAGGCCGGTCGCGATCAGCGCGAGGCGGCGCGGCGTGGCGTGGGTTTCGATGGCCGACGCCTTGAGGCCGGCGGCAGCGAGCGCCTCGCCGAACAGCCGTTTCAGGTCGTCGGCGGCCTTCGGCTGCATGCGCGCCGGGATTTCTTCGGAGAACAGTTCCAGCAGGAAATCAGCCACGGGCGGTCTCCCCGGCGCTGATCGTCATCCCCGCGAAGGCGGGGATCCAGCACGAAGGAGATAGCGCCAGCGGGAGCTGGCACGTGATTTGATGGACTGGGTCCCCGCCTTCGCGGGGATGACGGTGGGGATAGTTCAGCATCACGCCGCTCCTCCCGCCGCCCAGCCGTTGTGACGAATCCATCCGTCGCAGCAGCCCTTCGTCAGTTCGCGCACGCGGGCGATGTAGGCTTGCCGCTCGGCGACCGAGATGACGCCGCGGGCATTGAGCAAGTTGAAGAAGTGGCTGGCCTTGATCGCCTGGTCATAGGCGGGCAGCGGCTTCTCCGCGTCGAGGAGTTTGCGGCACTCCTGCTGAGCCTGCTTGAATTGCTCGAACAGCAGATCGGTGTCGGCGAGTTCGAAATTATAGGCCGAGAACTGCTTCTCGTTTTCGAGGAACACGTCGCCGTAGGTCACGCCCCCGTCTCCGGGAGGACGGTCGTTGTAGGCGAGCTCGTAGACGCTGTCCTTGCCCTGGATATAGGTCGCGAGGCGCTCCAGCCCGTAGGTGATCTCGCCGGACACCGGCGCGCATTCGATGCCGCCGACCTGCTGGAAATAGGTGAACTGCGTCACCTCCATGCCGTCGCACCAGACTTCCCAGCCAAGGCCCCACGCGCCGAGCGTCGGGCTTTCCCAATCGTCCTCGACGAAGCGGATGTCGTGCTTGTCGGTATCGATGCCGATCTCGCGCAGCGAGCCGAGATACAGGTCGAGGATGTCGTCGGGCGACGGCTTCAGGATGACCTGGAACTGGTAATAATGCTGCAGCCGGTTCGGGTTTTCGCCGTAGCGGCCGTCGCTCGGGCGGCGCGAGGGCTGGACATAGGCGGCGCGCCACGGCTTGGGCCCAAGCGCGCGCAGGGTCGTCGCGGGGTGGAAGGTGCCGGCGCCCATCTCGACGTCATAGGGCTGCAGCACGACGCAGCCCTGCTCCGCCCAGTAGCGCTGGAGCCTGAGGATCAGTTCCTGAAACGACGGCGCGGCCACGCAAGCTCTTTCGCAGTGCACAAATGTGGCTGCGTCCTAGCGGCCCGCGCGCGTGCGGGCAAGCAAAGTGGCGGCTAAAGCGGAGTCCGCCGTGCGGTCGTAATCTTGATCGGCGCGGCGATCATCTGACCCTTCATCACACCGACGCCCTCGGTCGGCGAGGTCGGGGCGACCATGATTTTCTTCACCGTCTCCATCCCTTCGACCACGCGGCCGAAGGCGGCGAAGCCGAGGTTGTCGCCCGGCTTGGTCAGGTCGGCGTCGAGCGAGGTCAGCGCGCCGATGGTGATGAAGAAGTCGCCGGTCGCCGAACCCGGCGCGCCGCGCGCCATCGAGATGGTGCCGTCGACGTGGCTGAGCCCGGTCTTGCTGGTCGGCTCGTGCGCGATGGCGGGGAGCGTGGTCTTCGGATTGCCGCGCGTGCCGCCCTGGATGAGGCCGTAGCTGCCGTCGGGGGTCAGCTTCATCGCGCGGTAAAAGACGGCCCCGTCGAAGCGCTTCTGGTCGACGTAGCGCAGGAAGTTGGCGGTGGTGACCGGCGCGCGCTCCTTCTCCAGCTCCAGCACGATCGGGCCGTCGGGGGTGGTGAGCGTGACGCGGACGGTCGCCGGCTTGGGCGCTTCGATCGGGGCGACGGCCGCGCCGGGGGCGGGCGCCGCCGCGGGGGCCGGTTCGGTGGTCTGGGCGAGGACGGGCGCGGCGAGCAGCGCAGCGAGGAGCAGGAGGCGTTTCATGGGGGTGAGCTTAGCGCAAAAGGCGAGCCGCAAAAGCCCCGAGCGTTCGGGGCGTCCCTCCCCCCAAGGCCGTCATCCTGACGAAAGTCAGGATCTCACGGGATCTGCGGCTACTCGTGAGGAGATCCTGACTTTCGTCAGGATGACGGGGATGGGGCGCGCGGGGTGGTAGCGCGCCACCCCTCGCGATTGCGGCAGCCTGTCCGGGTTCGGGGGCGCGTGTTAGCCTTGGCGCATCTGGACCTGGGGAGGCCCTTCTTGCATCCGTATATTCACGCCGCGAACAACCCGGACAAGCCCGCCATCATCATGGCGGGGTCGGGCGAGACGATCACCTATGGCGAGCTGGAAGCCGAATCGAACCGCATCGCGCAATTGTTCCGCGCGCACGGGCTGAAGCGCGGCGATGCCATCGCGGTGCTGATGGAGAATGGGCCGCATTATTTGCCGATCTGCTGGGGCGCCCAGCGCGCCGGGCTGATCTTCACCTGTATTTCGACGAAGCTCGGCCTCGAGGAGGCGCGCTACATCGTCGAGGATTCGGGGTCGAAGATCATCTTCGCCTCGCCGGGGCTGGCGCCGGTGGCCGAGCAGCTTTCGGCGCCGGTGGCGCGCTATTCGGTCGGCGGCAGTATCCCGGGTTACGCGGATTTCGCCGCGGCGATCGCGAAGCAGCCGGCCGAGCGCATCGGCGACGAATCGCCGGGCCGCGATATGCTCTATTCGTCGGGCACCACCGGGCGGCCGAAGGGCATTTCGGGGAAGCTGCCCGAGGGCGCCATCGATGCGCCCAACGCGCTGCTGATGCTGGTGACGATGCTCTACGGGTTCAACGGCGACACCGTCTATCTGTCGCCGGCGCCGCTCTATCACGCCGCGCCCCTGCGCTACTGCATGGCGGTGCAGCAGGCGGGCGGCACCATCATCGTCATGGAGAAGTTCGACCCCGAGCAATATCTGGCACTGGTCGAGAAGCACCGCATCACCCACACGCAGCTGGTGCCGACGATGTTCGTGCGCATGCTGAAGCTGCCCGACGAGGTGCGCCGCAAGTATGACGTGTCGAGCCTGAAGGCCGCCGTCCACGCCGCCGCTCCCTGCCCGGTCGACGTGAAGCGGCAGATGATCGACTGGTGGGGACCGGTGATCTTCGAATATTATTCGGCGACCGAAGGCGCTGGGTTCACCGCGATCAGCCCGCAGGAATGGCTGGCGAAGCCGGGATCGGTGGGCAAGTCGCTGCTCGGCGAGATTCGCGTGCTCGACGACGAGGGCAACCGGCTGCCGCCGGGCCGCGAGGGGCGCATCTATTTCCACGGCGGCGGCGAGTTCGAATATCACCGCGACGCGGAGAAGACCGCGAGCGTGATGACCGAGCATGGCGCCACCTTCGGCGACATCGGCTATGTCGACGAGGACGGCTACCTCTTCCTCACCGACCGCGCCGCCTACATGATCATCACCGGCGGCGTGAACGTCTATCCGCAGGAGACCGAGGACGTGCTGGTCATGCACCCCAAGGTGTTCGACGTGGCGGTGATCGGCGTGCCCGACGAGATCATGGGCGAGGCGGTAAAGGCGGTCGTCCAGCCACGCGACTGGGCGGATGCCGGCCCGGCGCTTGAGGCCGAGCTGATTGCGTTTACCCGCGAGCGGCTGAGCCATGTGAAATGCCCCAAGTCGATCGACTTCGAGCGCGAGCTGCCGCGGCACGACACGGGCAAGCTCTACAAGCGGCTGCTGAAGGACCGTTACTGGGCGAAGGCGAAAGAGCCGGCTTAAGATCCCCTCTCCCTGGAGGGGAGAGGGCTAGGGAGAGGGTGGTCGCCGGATATGGCGCGTCTTTCTCGGATACCACCCTCTCCCCGCTCGCTACCGCGAGTCGCCCACTCCCCTCCAGGTAGAGGGGACTAGACGGCGCGCAGCGCGCTCGCCGTCGCCTCATCCGCGGGGAAAAAGGCTTCGATCGCCAGTTCGGCGAGCGTCACGTCGACGGGCGTGCCGAAGACGGTGATCGTGCTGAAGAAGTTCAGCTCGCCGGCCGGGGTGCGCAGCCGCATCGGGACGACGACGCCGCCGTAATCGGTGTGGCCGCCGCCCTCTTCGCCACCGGGGTAGCCGGAAAGTTCGGCGTGGAGATCAATCAGCCGGTCGTCGGCGGTGGTGGCAATCTGCTGGCGCAGGCGGTCGAGGATGTGCGTGCGCCACTCGCCGAAATTGGCAATGCGCGGGGCGAGGCCCTGCGGGTGCAGGCTGAGCCGCAGCACGTTCAGCGGCGGGCCGAGCAGGTCGGGCGAAACGCCGTCGAGGAACGGCCCGACCGCGCCATTGGCGGCGACGAGGTTCCAGTGGCGGTCGACGGCGAGCGCCGGAAACGGCTCGTGCGCCTTGAGCAAGAGGTCGACCGCGGCGCGCGCGGCGGCGAGCGCGGGATCGTCGAGCGGGCGTTCGGCATAGGCGGGGGCGTAGCCGGCGGAAAGCAGCAGCGCGTTGCGTTCGCGCAAGGGCACGCCGAGCTGGTCGGCGAGGTGGAGCAGCAGATCGCGGCTCGGGGTCGAGCGGCCGGTTTCGACGAAGCTCAGGTGGCGGGTCGAGATGTCGGCATCGAGCGCCAAGTCCATCTGGCTGAGACGGCGGCGCTGCCGCCAGTCGCGCAATTGGTCGCCCACGGGGCGGAGCTGGTTCATCGCGCTAGTCCCTATAATAGACGACCTGATGGCTGGTCGCGAGCAGCCGGCCGTCGGCCGACCAGATTTCCGCCGACTGATCGTGGAAGCCGCGATCGAAGATGCGGCTGTCGGCAAGGCCGAGAATCGGGGCGTCGCCGACGGCGGCGAGATCGTCGGGCGTCGCGTGGAAATAGGCGGTCATCGACACGGTGCCGAACGGCACCATCTTCTTCCGCAGATGGATGATCCGCCCGAAGAAGATGTCGCAGAGCGCCACCAGCCCGACGAAGTCGAGCGGGCGCGGCGGGTCGTTCCTGATCCACAGCGCCGATCGGGTGGCGCCGGGCGTTTCCGGGTCGCCGTTCCATTCGGGCGCCCCCTCGGCGAAGCGGAAGTCGTAGCGCTGCGTCCAGCCAAGGCCGTTGGGCGTGAAGCGGGTGAGCGCGTCGAAGCCGGCGACGGCGGGCGGCGATATGGTGCGATGGGCATAGGTATCGGGGCGCGCACCGAACATCGCGGTGGCCGTGGCGACCGCGCCGCCGCCGCCTTGCGTCATCTCCATCGTCCAGTGCTGCGTCGAGCGGTTGGTACGCGCCGGGCGGGCGGTCACGTCGAACTCGCCTTTCGCCAGCGCGGCGCAGAAGTTGATGGTGAGCGCGACCGGGTCGCCCTGTCGCCGCGCATCGTCAAGCGCAGCGCGGAACAGCGAAGCGGCGACGACGCCGCCGAACGGCCCGACCATGTTCCAATAGTCGTCGCTGGTCTGGCCGCGCCACGCACCCTCGCCGGCGGGCTCGAGCGTCATCGCAGTGTCGAACGGGTGATCGGTCATCCAAATCCTCGCCAAGGGATAGGTCACGCTAACGCCGCCGGTGCGCGGCTTCCATTACCTCCCGGGTAATCGACGCGCTGCACCGCGATGGCAATCATGGCGGCAGGACGGGCGATCGGCGCCCGCCAGATAAAGGAGGTTCGCCATGACTGCTTCCGCCACCTTCCTGCGCCGCGTGCTTGCCCTCGACGCGATCACCTGCGCCGTCACGGGCGTCGCTTTTGCGGCCGGGGCATCTTTCGCATCACCGCTGCTCGGCCTGCCGGTCGACCTGCTGCAGACCGCCGGCCTGTCGCTGCTGCCCTTCGCCGCCTTCGTCGGCTGGCTGGCCAGCCGCGAGCAGCCGCCCGTCGCCGGCGTGTGGATCGCCATCATCATCAACGCGATCTGGGTGATCGACAGCTTCCTGATCGCCGCCGGCATGGGCGCGGCGCCGACGACGCTCGGCATCGTGGTGGTGGTCGCGCAGGCGCTCGCCGTCGCGACGTTTGCCGAGCTTGAGTATCTCGGGCTGAAGCGGATGCGCACAAACGCCTTAGCGTGATCCGTTCAAGTCCCTCTCCCGCTTGCGGGAGAGGTTAGGTGAGGGTGTGCGAGCGTCAGCGAGCCGCTCGCGCGGCACACCCTCACCCTCCCACCGCTTCGCGGCGGGCCCCTCCCTCTCCCGCAAGCGGGCGAGGGGTATTTGTTACGGCGTGACCAGCGGGAAGTCGGTGGGCGGACGGTCGAACAGCTCGCCGAAGCCGAGCAGCGCCAGCGGGTTGCCGTCGATCTTCATCACGCCTTGGCCCATCAGCTCGCGCGCCGTCGTCTGCCCGCCGAGCATGGCGAGGATGGCGGCGGTCGGCGCGGTGATGGTGGCTTCGACCTTCTCGGGGGCGCCCGCCTCGTGAATCAGCACGCCGTTGGCGATGCTGACGAGGTGGCGCTCGCCGCCGGCAACAAAGGCGATCTTGAGTTTCTTGTTGCCCGCCTTTTCGGGATCGAGACGGACGGCGAGCAGGTCGAGCAGCGACGACATCGGCATGGCGCGGGCCACGTCGAAGGCCGCCGTCTCCGAGGCCGGGGTCGCCGCCGCGCCGCGCAGCTCCTGCGCGCCCGACAGGTAGATATTTCGCCACGGCGCCGACTCGGCGCGGTAGCCGAGCTGTTCGAGCGCGTCGGCGAGCGCGGCCTTGGCGGCGGTGTTCTGCGGTTCGGCGAACACCAGCTGTTTCAGCAACTCGACCGCCCAGCGCTCGTCGCCGGCCTTGCGGGCGTCGGCGGCGAGCGAAAGCAGCTTCGCCGAGCCGCCGAGCGCCGCGACGTAGCGCTTCGCCACATCCTCGGGCGGTAGCGGATTCAGGTTGGACGGGTTGCCGTCATAATGGCCCATGTAGCGCTGATAGACGGCGCGGGCGTTGAAGCTGGGGCTGCCGTAGTTGCCGCGGTTGAACCAGGCGCTGGCCAGCACCGGCGGCAACTCGATCATGTTGCCGATCTCGATGCCGGTGTAGCCGCGGTTCATCAGCCGCACGCTCTGGTCGTGGAGATATTTATACGCGTCGCGCTGCAGTGCCACCGACTCGGCGATGTCCTTCTGCCCCCAGCGCGGCCAGAAATGCGAGGTGAACAGCGCCTCGGTGCGGTCGCCGTAGCGGCGCAGCGACTGGGTGAGATAATCCGCCCACGCCTTCGAATCGCGGATCAGCGCACCGCGCGGCGTCAGGATATTGTGCATCGACCCGCCGAAATTCTCGGCAAGGCAGAGCGCCTTCAGCGCGGGGAGATAGAGGTTCATCTCCGCCGGCGCCTCGCTATTGGGCGTCAGCTGGAACTCGACCGCGACGCCGTCGATGGTCGCGGTCTCGCCGGTCGCCTTCACCTCGTGCGTGGGCGCGATCAAGGTGATGCTGCCGCCCGAGGCGCGCGGGCCGATGCCGGTGCCGACATGTCCCTGCGGCCCCGCCGGGAGCCGCGAGCCGAACATATAGCTGGCGCGGCGGCCCATCGCGTTGCCGGCGATGACATTCTCGCTGACCGCATGCTCCATGAAGCCGGCGGGCGCGTAGATCGCGACCTTACCGGCCTTGACGTCGGCTTCATCAACGACGCCGCGCACCCCGCCGAAATGGTCGACGTGGCTGTGCGTGTAGATGACGGCGGTGACCGGCTTGTCGCCGAGATGCTTTTTGACGAGGCCGATGGCGGCGCGCGCGGCCTCGGCGGTGGTCAGCGGGTCGATGACGACATAGCCGGTGGCGCCGCGGATGATGCTCATGTTGGAGAGGTCGAAGCCGCGCACCTGCCAGACGCCGGGCGTCACCTCGTAGAGGCCGTGCATCGCGGTGAGCTGGGCG
This sequence comes from Sphingoaurantiacus capsulatus, assembly GCF_042648405.1. Classification (NCBI taxonomy): domain Bacteria; kingdom Pseudomonadati; phylum Pseudomonadota; class Alphaproteobacteria; order Sphingomonadales; family Sphingosinicellaceae; genus Sphingoaurantiacus; species Sphingoaurantiacus capsulatus. The sequence continues at coordinate 46,200 of NZ_JBHRXV010000003.1, forward strand.
TTGCGCCAGAGGCTCGGGTTGACGCTGTCGGGCGCAGGGCCCTTCAGGAACTCGACCTGGTTGAGATCGCGCACCACCGCGCCCTTGGCGTCGCGGATCAGCCCGTCGGGCAAGGTGCCGATGAAGCCCTTCTTCGCGCGGTCGAAGTCGCTGGTGTCCTTGAACGGCAGCGCCTTCAGCACCGCCGCGTTCGCCGCCTTGGTGCCCGCCGTCGGCTCCGCTGCCTGCGCCGTTCCCCCCAGCAGAATCGCCGATATCGCGATCAGCCCCCGCATCTCGCCCTCCCCTGTTGTTTGCGGCATGCTGCGCCGATCAGCGAGGACCGGCAATATGGCGAAGATCACAGGGTTGGGCGGCGTCTTCTACAAGGTGAAGGACACCGCGGCGACGAAGGCCTGGTATGCGGAAAAACTCGGCATCGGCGGCGAATGGGGGACGATGTTCCGCCTGTCGGACGGCGGGGCGGAGGGCTACAGCCTGCTGAGCCCCTTCAAGGCCGAGACCGACTATTTCGCGCCGAGCATCCTGCCGTTCATGATCAACCTGCGCGTCGACGATCTCGATGCCTTCCTTATCGAGCTGAAGGGGAAGGGCGTCGAGGCGATCGGCACGCAGAACGAGGACTATGGCAAGTTCGCGTGGATCGTCGATCCGGACGGGGTGAAGATCGAACTGTGGGAGCAGATCGGCCCGGCACCGGTCTAACCGAGATCGATCAGCCAGCGGGTGACTTCGCCTTCATCGCTGCGGCTGACCAGCGTCCAGCCGCGCTCGCGAACGAACGCCGGCACGTCCGCGTGCGCCGCCGGGTCTTCGCTTAGCAGCTCGACACGGCCGGTCATCCCTTCGGCCGCCTTGCGCAGCCGGAGCACCGGCAGCGGGCAGCGCAGGCCGCGCGCATCGACGTGAATGACAGGTTGGCTTTCCACCCCCCGCGCTTAGCATGGCCGCAACGACCAAGGGGAGGGTTAGCGATGTTCAGGGACGATCTGCTGAAGGGCCAGAAGATTCTGGTGACCGGCGGCGGCACCGGGCTCGGCAAGTCGATGTCCGAGGCATTCATGCGGCTCGGCGCGCATGTCATCATCTGGGGCCGGCGCGGCAGCGTGCTCGACGAGACCGCCGCCGAAATGCGCGAGGCGACCGGCGGCACCTGCGATGCGGTCGCCGTCGACATCCGCAACGCCGGCGCGATCGACGAGGCGATGGACGCGGCGTTCGAGGGCGGCGCGCTCACCGGCCTCGTCAACAACGCCGCGGGCAATTTCATCAGCCGCACCGAGGATCTGTCGGCGAACGCGTTCAACGCCATCGCCTCGATCGTCGCGCATGGCACGTTCAACACCACGGTGGCGACCGGCAAGCGCTGGATCGAGGGCGGGCACAAGGGCAGCATCCTGTCGATCGTCACCACCTGGGTGTGGGTCGGCGGGCCGTTTACTGTGCCGTCGGCGATGTCGAAGGCGGGCGTCGCGGCGATGACGCAGAGCCTTGCTGTCGAATGGGGGCCGAAAGGCATCCGCGCCAACGCCATCGCGCCGGGCCCCTTCCCGACCAAGGGCGCGTGGGACCGGCTGATGCCCGAACCGGCGATGAAGAAGCTCGGCGGCGCCAACAGCCTTGGCGATACCGGCATTCCGCTGCGCCGGCTGGGCGAGCATCGGGAGCTGACCAACCTCGCTTCCTTCCTGATGTCGGACGGCTGCGACTATCTGACGGGCGCGGTGATCCCGCTCGACGGTGGCCAGTGGCTGACCAGCGGCGGCAATTTCCACGCGCTCACCAATCTCGACGACGGCGACTGGTCGGCGATCCGCGAGACGATCGCGGCGAGCAGCGCCGCCGATCGCGCCAAGCGCAGCGCCTGACCGACTATCGCGGCGCGGGCGGCTCTGGCATGAGGCGCGGGTGACTTCGGCCCCGCCCTCGCGCCACGCGCTCAGCTTCATCTTTTTCACCGTGCTGATCGATACGATCGGCTTCGGCATCGTCATCCCGGTGCTGCCCGAGCTGATCATGGAGCTGACGGGCAAGCCGGTGAACGAGGCGGCGCGGATCGGCGGCTGGCTGGCGTTCGCCTACGCGATCACGCAGTTCGGCTGCGGGCCGCTCGCGGGCAATTTGTCCGACCGGTTCGGGCGGCGTCCGGTGCTGATCGCCTCGCTGCTCGCCTTTGCCGTCGACTATGCGCTGATGGGCTTTGCGCCGACCTTGGCGCTGCTGTTCGTCGGGCGGATCATCGCCGGCATCACCGGCGCGTCCTACACCACCGCCTATGCCTATATCGCCGACATCAGCCCGCCCGAAAAACGCGCGCAGAATTTCGGGCTGATGGGCATGGCGTTCGGCTTCGGCTTCATCATCGGGCCGGCGATCGGCGGCCTCGCCGGCGAGTATCTCGGGACACGCGCGCCGTTCTTCATCGCCGGTGGCCTCGCCCTCCTGAACGCCGCCTACGGCTGGCTGGTGCTGCCCGAGAGCCTGCCGCCCGAGCGGCGGCGAAAGTTCGATATCAAGCGCGCCAATCCGGTCGGCACGCTGATCCAGCTGAAGCGCTACCAGCCGGTGGTGCTCGGCCTCGCCGCGGCGATGTTCGCCTGGCAGCTCGGCCACCAGTCGCTGCAGGGCACCTGGAATTTCTACGCCATCTATCGCTTCGACTGGTCGCCGGGAATGATCGGCGCCAGCCTTGCCGCGGTCGGTGTAACCGCCGCCATCGTGCAGGGCGGGCTGGTGCGCATCATCATCCCCAAGATCGGCGAGTATCGCGCGGTGCAATACGGCCTGATGTCGGGCCTCGCCTCCTTCGTGATCTACGCGGCGGCGACCGAGGGCTGGATGGTCTATGTCGGCATCCTCGTCGGCGCGCTGTCGGGCCTGGCCTATCCGTCGATGAACGCGCTGATGTCGCAGCGGGTCGAGCCCGACGCGCAGGGCGAGCTGCAGGGCGCCGTCGCGTCGCTGCTCAGCCTGTCGACGATCATCGGCCCGCCGCTGATGACGCAATTGTTCGGCTATTTCACCAGCGCCGCCGCGCCCTTCCCGTTGCCGGGGGCGGCGTTCCTGCTGGCGGCTGTCCTGACTCTGGTAAGCCTGCTGCTCTTCCGAAGAGCGACCGCCGTTAGCGGATCTGACGGATCTTGATGCCCCAGACGTGATAGATCTGGGCGAAGCCCCAAGCGGGGAAGATGCGGCGTTTTCCGTGCCGGCCGCGCACGATGTAGAGCCCCGAGGGGTGCACCCACATATTCTGTGACAGCTCCTGCGATTCCTCGACGAGCCGGTCCTTGTCCTCGGACGTGTAGCGCTTGGCGATCGTCGCGGGGCCGACGGGCGTTACCAGCGCGGGCCGTGTGAAGCTGCGATAGACGGTGAAGGCGATGAAGGCGACGAGCAGCGCCATCAGCACGAAAATCCAGCGCATCCAGCCGAGCGGTGTGTCGCCCCCCGCCACCGCGCCGCCCTGCGCGGCACCGGGCGCCGAGCTGAGCTGACCGCCGCCTGTTTCCGCCTTCGGATTGCCGAGCTGAACCCCGACCTTGGGGTCGACATAGGATTTCTGGCCGCCGTCGGCGATCGGCGCGGCGCTGATCGTACCGTCGTCGGAGTTCATCGGCTCGACCTGCCCGTCGCCGCCGTCGGCGAGCAGCCCACCGTCCTGATCGACGCTGACGAGGTAGAGCGGGCGGTTGGTGCAGGCGACCTTCAGGGTCGTGACCGTCACCGTCTGCCGGTAGACCTGATAATGGGTGACGTTGGGGCAGATGCCGCCGAGGCTGTTGATCGAATCGCGCAGCAACCCCGCGATCTCACGGACGTTTCCGCCGTCGTTGAGCGCGATATAGGCCTGCTTGCCGAGCGCCACCGCCTGCGATTCCGGCGGGCCGGGCTCCTTGGCGATGGCGTCGCGCACTTCGCCAGCGACAGGCGCCGCAGCCGCGGCGGCGGGCGATCCGGCGGTCGGTGCGGAAACGGGCGGGGCGGCGGCAGGAACCGGGCCGGCGGGCGTATCGGTGGGCTGCGTTGCAGGCACGGCGGCGAGCGGCGCGGACACCAGCGCCGACAGCAGGACCGCGATCCGCGATACTTTCGCCATGCTCCCCCTTATAAGCATCGGCCTGCCCTAACCCATATCAACCCGCCTGTCAGCGCCTACGCGCGACAAGTTGATGAGGAGTGACAGTTAAAGCGGGAAGTTCCGCGAATGGTGCTGCCGGCGAGGATTGAACTCGCGACCTCAGCCTTACCAAGGATGCGCTCTACCACTGAGCTACGGCAGCAGGCCATTCGCGTGAGGGGGGCGTATGAGGATGCCGCCGTTGGTTGTCAAGCGAAGGCGACAGCCGTTAAGGACGAAACATGGCGGATGCGACGAAAGAGACCCGCGAGGAGCGGCTGGCCAAGGCGCTGCGGGCGAATCTGCAGCGTCGCAAGGCCCGCGACCGCGCCGAAGACGAGGCCAGCAAGGCCGATCCGGCGAAGGACTAGCCCGCCTTTTTCCAGACTTTCGCCAGCGCCGCGTCGCGGCCGCAGCCGATCCGGTACATGCGGTAGCGGCCCGGATTCTTCACATGGAAATCCTGATGCGATGCATCGGCGGCGTAGAAGGGCGCGGCGGGCAGGATCTTCGTCGCGATCAGCCCCGGCAGCACGCCGCTCTTCGCCAGTTTTGTCTTCGACGCCTCGGCGGCGACACGCTGGTCAGCTGTGACAAAGATCGCGGTGCGATAGCTGGCGCCCTGATCGCAGAACTGGCCGTCGGGATCGGTCGGGTCGATCGAGCGCCAATAATGGTCGAGCAGCTGCGCGTATCTGACGCGCTTCGGGTCATAGACGACGCGCACCGCCTCGAGATGGCCGGTGCCGCCGCTGACGACCCGATCATAGCTGGGGTTGGCGACCTTGCCGCCGCTGAAGCCCGAGGTGGTCGAGATGACGCCCGGCACCTTGTCGAAGGCGACCTCGGTGCTCCAGAAGCAGCCGCCGGCGAACACCGCGGTTGCCGCCTGCGCGGCGCCGCCGGTCAGCAGCGCCACCATCGCGATCAAGCCTTTACGCATCACGCCCTCCCCGCCGGCAGGAATTTCATCGCATCGCCGTTCATGCAATACCGCAGCCCGGTCGGCGGCGGTCCATCCTCGAACACATGGCCCAGGTGACCACCACAGCGGCGGCAATGCACCTCGGTGCGCACCATCATCAGGCTGCGGTCGACCGTGGTGCCGATCGCGTTCTTCAGCGGCTGATAGAAGCTCGGCCAGCCGGTGCCGCTTTCGAACTTGGTCTTCGCGCTGAACAACGGCAGCGCGCAGCCGGCGCAGGCGAAAATGCCCGCCCGCTTCTCGCGGTTGAGCGGGCTCGACCCCGGATATTCGGTCTTGTGCTTGCGCAGTACCGCGAACTGGTCGGCGGTGAGGCGCTTGCGCCATTCAGCTTCGGTCAGTTCGACCTCGAAGCGCTTCGCCGGCTTGCCAGCACCACCGAGCGCGATGGCGCTGGCCATGCCCGCAAGTCCGACGAAAAAGCGGCGGCGATCCAACGAATTGATCATCATCTGTCCCTCTCCACACGGAGATAGGTACGATCGCCGCCGATACTTGGCTTTCGCCTGCGGCGGCTAGCCGCGCTTGGCGGCCAGCGCCTTTTCGATCGCGGCCATCACTTCGGGCGCGTCGGGCTTGATGCGGGTTCCGAACGCGGCGATCAGCTGGCCGTCGCGGCCGACGAGATATTTGTGGAAATTCCACTTCGGCACGTTGTCGGCGCCGAGCTTGGTGGCCGCCCAAGTATAGAAGGGCGCCGCCTGCGGGCCGGTGACCTTCGCCTTTTCGGTCAGCGGGAAGCGGATGCCGAACTTCGATTCGCAGAATTCCGCGATCTCCTTGTTCGAGCCGAACTCCTGCCCCTTGAAGTCGCCCGACGGCACGCCGAGCACGGTGAAGCCCTTCGCCTTGTAGGTCTCATGGACCTTCTGCAGCGCCTCATATTGCGGGGTGAAGCCGCAGAAGGAGGCGGTGTTCACCACCATCATCACCTGCCCCTTGTACTTGGACAGCGGCAGCGGCTTGCCGTCGATCGACGTCATCCTGATGTCGTAGGCCGAGCCGATCTCGGTCGGCGCCTTGGCCGGCGCGGCGGCGATCACCGCCACGGCGGCAGCGGCGATGGTCAGATGCTTGTACATGGTGTCTCCCCTCACGTTAGGCCGAAGTCTAGGCGCAGTCGTGAGGGGTGGGAAGCGGTCAGATCGGCCGCGTCGCCTCGACCAGCCAGGCCTGCACATCGTCGGGCAACAGCGGCGACAGCTCGTCGCGGACGCGGGCGTGATAGGCGTTGAGCCAGTCGCGCTCCTTCTTCGTGAGGAGGTCGACGTCGACGAGCGCGAGATCGATCGGCGCGAGGGTCAGCGTCTCGAAGCGGAACATCTGCTTTTCGGCGCCGGGGATGTCCGCCTTCACGACGAGAATGAGGTTCTCGACGCGCATGCCGTATTCGCCGGTCTTGTAATAGCCCGGCTCGTCCGAGAGGATCATGCCTTCGACCAGCGGCTCGTCGCCGCCGGTCTGGCCGCTGCCGGGCAGCGCGATGCGCTGCGGCCCCTCATGCACCGCAAGGAAGCTGCCGACGCCGTGGCCGGTGCCATGAGCATAGTCGAGGCCGACTTCCCACAGTGACGCGCGCGCCAGCGTGTCGAGCTGCACGCCGCGGGTGCCCTTGGGGAAGATCGCGGTGGCGACGGCGATATGGCCCTTCAGCACGCGCGTGAAGCGGTCGCGCATTTCGGCGGTCGGCTTGCCGACGATCATCGTTCGGGTGACGTCGGTGGTGCCGTCGACATATTGCGCGCCGGAATCGATCAGGAAGATGCTGTCCTGCTCGATCTTGCGGTTGGTCTCCGGCGACACGCGATAGTGGACGATCGCGCCGTTCGGCCCCGCGCCCGAGATGGTGTCGAAGCTCAAATCCTGCAGCATGTTGGTCTCACGCCGGAAACCCTCGAGCCGGTCGGCGGCGATCATCTCGTCGAGGCCGCCCTTGGATGCCTCCTGGTCGAACCAGTGGAGGAAGCGGGTGAGCGCGGCGCCGTCGCGGACATGCGCCGCCTTCGAGCCTTCGATCTCGACGGCATTTTTCGCGGCCTTCGGCAGGATGCAGGGATCGCGCGCCTCGACGATCTTCGCGCCGCCGGCGTTCAACGATTCGAAGATCGCGGCGACGCAGGTCGCCGGGTCGGCGACGACGGTGCCGCCCAGCGCCTCGAGCGCGTCGGCGAAGTCACCGCGCGGGCGGATCGTGACGTCGGGGCCAAGATGGTCGCGCAGGCCACCATCGACCTTGCCCGGATCGACGAACAGATCGGCGGTCGCATCGGCGCGGACGATGGCGAAGGCGAGGCCGACGGGCGTGCGCGACACGTCCTTGCCGCGGACGTTGAAAGCCCAAGCGATCGAATCGAGTGCGGCGACGACGGTGGCGTCGGCCTTGCGGTCCTTGAGGAAGCTGGCGATGGCGCGGCGCTTGTCCGCCGACGGCTGGCCGGCGAGCGAATCGGGATGCGGGATCAACCGCTCGGGCGACGGCGCCGGGCGGTCGCGCCAGACGCGGTCGATCGGGTTCTCCTCGATCGCTACCAGCTCGGCGCCCTTGTCGGCGAGCGCCTTCGCCGTCGACTGGACCCAGCCCTTGGTGTGAAGCCACGGGTCGTAGCCGATGCGGTCGCCGGCCTTCATCTGGCCGCCGAGCCAGTCGGCTACGTTGGTGTCAGGGATGCTCTGGTAGCTGAACAGATTGCCGTCGACCTGGTCGCGAACCTGCAAGGTGTAGCGACCGTCGACGAAGATCGCTGCCTTGTCGGCGAGCACCGCCGCCGAGCCGGCCGAGCCCTCGAAGCCGGTGAGCCAGGCGAGCCGCTGCGCATAGGCGCCGACATATTCGCTCATATGCTCGTCGGTGAGCGGGATGACGAAGCCGTTGAGCTTCTGGCTGCCGAGCTGCGTGCGCAGCGCGTCGATACGATCCTTGTGCGTGGACATGACGCCTCCGAAAATTCCGTGAGACGGAAATAGTCCTCGACGCGTCATGATGCCAGTGTGGAGTCCCCTCTCCCTTGAGGGGAGAGGGAGGGGCCCAGCCGAAGGCTGGGAGGGTGAGGGTGATCTCTCAGCCTGGGGACCGCTCGCGCGCGGCGTACCTCGCTCCGGCATCACCCTCACCTTCCCACTTTGCTTCGCAAAGCGGGCCCCTCCCTCTCCCCTCAAGGGAGAGGGAATACGGAATCGACGTTTCGTGATCGGCGGCTTAGGAGCAAGCATGTCGAACGCGCCGATTGCCCCCACCCGCCCGCACAGCTTCACCCATCACGGCACCACGCTCGAGGATGGCTATGCCTGGCTGAAGGACCCCGGCTATCCGCAGGTGACTGACGCGGACGTGCTGAACCACCTGAAGGCGGAGAATGCCTGGTTCGAGGAGTCGATGGCGCCGCTGAAGCCGCTGATCGACACCTTGTTCGAGGAGATGAAGGGCCGGCTGAAGGAGGATGATTCGAGCGTCCCGCAGAAGGACGGCGACTTCCTCTACTGGTGGGCGTTCGAAAAGGGCGGCCAGTACCGCAAATGGTGGCGGCGTCCTGTTGCCGGCGGCGCCGACCAGTTGCTGCTCGATGAACCCGCGCTCGCCGAGGGCAAGGATTATTTCCGGCTCGGTAGCCTCGGCGTCAGTCCCGACGGTACGCGCCTTGCCTATATGATCGACGATGACGGGTCGGAGCGGTTCAAGCTGCGCATCCGCGACATCGACGCCGCCGCCGACATCGAGACGGTGACCGACGCCGCGATCGGCCAGGCGGTGTGGACGGCCGACGGCCGCGCGGTGGCCTGGACCGAGGTCAACGATAACTGGCGGCCGTTCCGCATCCGCCTGCATCGGCTGGGGGAGACGGGCGACGACACGATACTGTATGAGGAGGCCGACGCCGGCTTCTTCGTGGGAGTGAGCCGCAGCCAGGACCGCCAGTGGCTGATCGTCCACGCCGCCGACCATGTGACCAGCGAAGTACGGCTGATCCCGTCGAGTGACCCGACCGCCGCGCCGCTGCTGGTGGCGCCGCGCCAGCCGGGGCGCGAATATGAAGTCGATGTTCGGAACGGCGAACTGTTCATCCGCAGCAACGACACCCACCCCAATTTCCGCGTGGTCACCGCGTCGGTGGCGGCACCGGGCGAGTGGCGCGAGCTGATCGCGGCGTCGGATCGCCACTATATCCGCGGCCTCACCTCCTTCGCGCAGGTGCTGGCGATCAGCGAGCGCATCGACGGCCTCGACCAGATTCGGCTGCGCGATGTCGCGGGCGGGGAGCATTACATCCCCTTCCCCGAGGCGAGCTATGCCGCCTCGCTCGCCAACAACCCCGAGTTCGACCCTGCCGCGCTGCGCCTGACCTATGAGTCGATGGTCACGCCGGCGACTGTCTACGACTACCATCTCGCCGACCACCGGCTCGAGGTGCGCAAGGTGCAGACGATCCCGTCGGGCTATGACGCCGACGCCTATGAGACGGTGCGGCTGATGGCGCCGGCGCGCGACGGGGCGCTGGTGCCGATCTCGGTCGTCTACAAGAAGGGCTTCCCGCGCGACGGCAGCGGGCCGGTGCATCTGTATGGCTATGGCGCTTACGGCCTGTCGATGCCGCCAGGCTTCTCGGCGGCGCGGCTGTCGCTGCTCGACCGCGGCTTTGCCTATGCCATCGCGCATATCCGCGGCGGCGACGACCTCGGCTACCGCTGGTACCTCGACGGCAAGCTGACCAAGCGCTGGAACACCTTCAACGACTTCGTCGACTGCGCGAAGCATCTGATCGCCGAAGGGTTCGCGCGCGAAGGCGGCATCTCGACCTCAGGCGGATCGGCGGGCGGCGAGCTGATGGGGGTGGTCGCCAATAGCAACCCCGAGCTGTGGAGCGCGGTGGTCGCGCATGTGCCGTTCGTCGACGTGCTCAACACCATGCTCGACGACAGCCTGCCGCTGACCCCGATGGAATGGCCCGAATGGGGCAACCCGATCGCCGACGCCGCGGCCTTCGAGCTGATCCGCAGCTACAGCCCCTACGATAACGTCGAGGCCAAGCCCTACCCGCCGCTGATGGTGACCGCCGGATTGAACGACCCGCGCGTCACCTATTGGGAGCCGGCGAAGTGGGTGGCGAAGCTGCGCGCGACCAAGACCGACGCCAATGCGCTGATCCTCAAGGTCAACATGGGCGCCGGCCACGGCGGCAAGTCGGGCCGCTGGGATTCGCTGGTCGAGGTCGCCGAGGAATTCGCCTTCGTCCTCCAGCAGACCGGCCGCGCCGATGGCTGAGCGCCCGCGCTTCGAGCTGGGCGTCGACCCGCAGCCCGAGGACATCGACGAGCTGGGGCACGTCAACAATGCCGTTTACGTGCGCTGGATTCAGGACATCGCGGTGGCGCATTGGCGCGCGGTGGCGCGCGCCGAGGATGTCGATCGCTATGTCTGGGTCGTGACGCGGCACGAGATCGACTATCGCCGCGCCACCAAGCTCGGCGAGCGGCTGATCGCGCGCACCTGGGTCGGCGAACCGGCGGGGGCGCGGTTCGATCGCTTCGTCGAGTTCGTCGGTGAGGACGGCAATGTGCGCGTGTCGGCGCGGACGGTGTGGGCGCTGGTCGAGCTGGCGACGATGCGGCCGATGCGTATCCAGCCCGAAATCGCCGCGCCCTTCCTCGGCTAGCGGATATTGCCCTTCAGCGGCACGCCGGTCATCAGCGTCACCAGATGCGCGGCCAGCACGCAGAAGACGAGGATGCCGAGGAACATCAGCCCGTTCCACGGCACATAGGACACGTCGCCGAGCCGCTTCACTTTTCGACGAGTGCCCCACAGCGAGCCACCAACGAGGGCTGCGGCGAACAGCATAAGCGTTACGGTGGTCTGAAAATCCATGTCCTAGGCTGGTAACCGGCTGGCTGCTAAATGACAGCGCCTGATATTGGGGAGGTTCGCAAAATATGAAGACCTTGGTTCGAGTCACTCTGCTCGCGGCAGCCGCTGCGCTGTCCGTCGGTGCTGTCGCTCAAACGGCGAAGCCCGCTGCGGCGAAGCACGATCACAACGCCATGCTGCTCGACCAGGCCATCGCCGGCGCGCACCGGTCGGCGGCCAACAAGGCCCGCGACCCGTATCGTCATCCGAAGGAAACGCTGGCCTTCTTCGGCATCAAGCCGAACATGACGGTCGTCGAGATCGCGCCGGGCGGCGGCTGGTACACCGAGATTCTCGGGCCGTATCTGGCCAACGGCGGCACGCTCTACGCGGCCGCTGCCAACCCGGCGGCGAGCGAACGGGCGGCGAAGTCGGTCGCCGACTTCAAGACCAAGCTGGCCGCGACGCCGGGCACCGCCAAGGTGCAGGTGACCAGCTTTGCGAAGGATCATTACGCCAACCTCGCTCCGGCCGGCTCGGCCGATGCGGTGCTGACCTTCCGCAACGTCCACAACTGGTACAGCGGCGGCTTCGCGCCCGACGCGTTCAAGGCCTTCTACGCCGCGCTGAAGCCGGGCGGCACGCTCGGCGTCGTCGAGCATCGCCTGCCGGAAGCCCGCCCTGACGAGCAGCAGAAGACCAGCGGCTACATGAAGCGCAGCGAAGTCGTGAAGCTGGCCGAGGCCGCGGGCTTCAAGCTCGCCGGCGAATCGGAAGTGAACGCCAACCCGAAGGACACCGCCGACTATCCGGACGGCGTCTGGACGCTGCCGCCGAACTACCGCCTCGGCGACGTCGACCGCGCCAAATACGCGGCGATCGGCGAATCGGATCGCATGACGCTGAAATTCGTGAAGCCGGCGCGCTAAACGCCGCCATCCGCGAGAAGGAAAGGGACGCGCCGGAAGGCGCGGCCCTTTTCGTCAGCGGTTGCTGAGCTTTTCGAGCTGCGCCTGAAGGGCGGCCATCTGCGCTTTCAGCGCGTCGAGCTCGTCGTTGGCCGGCTTGCTGTCCGGCGCGGGCGCGGCGCCCTTGCGGCCGGTGATCATGTCGGCGGCGGCCTGGAACATCGCCATGTTCTGCTTGGCGAGCGTTTCGAAGGGCTTGAACGCCCCGGCGCCGAACGCGCCCGACACCGCGGTGCGGAACTGCTCCTGGTTGCGCTGGAAGGCGTTCATCGACGCTTCGAGATAGGGCGGCACCATCGACTGCATCGAATCGCCGTACATCGAGATCAGTTGGCGCAGGAAAGAGGTCGGCAGCATCGTCTGGCCGCGCGTCTCCTCCTCCATGATGATCTGCGTCAGCACCGAGCGCGTGATGTCCTCGCCCGACTTGGCGTCGAGCACCTTGAACTCGCGGCCCTCACGGGTGAGCGTGCCGAGGTGGTCGAGCGTGATGTAGCTCGAACTGTCGGTATTATAGAGCCGCCGATTGGCGTACTTCTTGATGATGATCGGCTCGGGCTTGGGTTCGGATTCGGCCATGTCGCCACCTGATGAGGAAGCGACGAGCCTAGCACGCGGCAATGTTGCGCCGCAACAACGGCCCCGTGGTCCCCACCCCCTGCCCGCCTTCCTGCAGATCGTCGCCGAAGCGGTTGGCGGCGACCGTGGCCGGATCGCCACAGTGCTGGCGGGCGTCCGCGCCTATCAGGCGCACCCCTATCGCCGCGACCTGCCGGCGCCGCCGACGGTGGCGCAGGTCGGCAGCGTGCGGCTGCTCGACTATGGCGGCAGCGGGCGCCCGGTGGTGTTCGTGCCGTCGCTGGTCAACCCGCCGAGTGTGCTTGACCTCGCGCCCGGCAATTCGCTGCTGCGCTGGCTGGCGGGCGAAGGGTTGCGACCGCTTTTGGTCGACTGGGGTCATCCCGGCCAGGCGGAGCGTGGCCTGTCTATCGACGGCTATATCGACGAACGGCTGCAACCGCTGCTGCGCGCCGTCGAATCGCCCGCTGTGGTCGGCTACTGCCTCGGCGGCACGATGGCGCTGGCGGCTGCACTGCGCGAGCCGCCCGAGCGGCTGGTGCTGATGGCAGTGCCTTGGAATTTCGAGGGTTATGGCGAGCAGCGGCAGGAATTGGCCGGGGCGTGGTGCGACATGGCCGCAACCGCCGAGCCGCTGGGCGCGGTGCCGATGGACCTGATCCAGCCGTTGTTCTGGCAGCTCGATCCGGCGGGCACCGCCGCCAAATATGAGCGCTTGGGCAGGCTCGATCCGGACAGCGACGAGGCGCGCGCGTTCGTGGCGCTGGAGGATTGGGCGAACGACGGCCCGCCGCTCAGCCTGCCGGTGGCGCGGCAATGTTTCGAAGGCTTCTACGGCGACAATGCGCCGGGCCGCGGCGCGTGGCGCGGCGATCCGGCATCGCTGCCCTGCCCCGTGCTCAACCTCGTTTCGACGCGCGACCGCATCGTCCCCGCCGGCGCCGCTCCGGCGGTCGGCACACGGGTCGATATCGACGCCGGGCATGTCGGCATGGTGGTTGGAGCGAAGGCGCGAAAGCTACTGTGGGAGCCGCTGCGCGACTGGCTACGGACTTAAAAGACTTCCCTTCGCACCTGCACAATCTTAGGTTGCTCTATAAAACGAGCAATGGAGAACCCTCCCATGACCAACGTCGTCATCGTCGCCGCCAAGCGGACTCCGGTCGGCAGCTTCCTCGGGTCGTTCGCGGCCACCCCGGCGCATGAGCTGGGCCGCGTCGCCATCGAGGCGGCGCTGGCGCAGGCGAAGGTCGATCCGGCCGAGGTGTCGGAAGTGATCCTCGGTCAGGTGCTGACCGCCGGCCAAGGCCAGAACCCGGCGCGGCAGGCGTCGATCGCGGCGGGCGTCGCGAAGGAGACGCCGGCGTGGGGCGTCAACCAGGTGTGCGGATCGGGCCTGCGCGCCGTCGCGCTCGGCGCGCAGGCGATCGCCAATGGCGACGCCACCGTCGTCGTCGCGGGCGGGCAGGAATCGATGAGCCTCAGCATGCACGCGCAGCAGCTGCGCGGCGGCACCAAGATGGGGTCGGTCGAGCTGACCGACACGATGATCAAGGACGGGCTGTGGGATGCCTTCAACGGCTACCACATGGGTATCACCGCCGAGAACCTTGCCGAGAAATATCAGGTGACGCGCGAGAAGCAGGACGCCTTCGCGGTCGGCAGCCAGAACAAGGCGGAAGCCGCGCGCCGCGAGGGCCGGTTCAAGGATGAGATCGCGCCGGTCACCATCAAGGGCCGCAAGGGCGACACCGTCGTCGAGGCCGACGAATATATCCGCGAGGGCGCGACCGTCGAGGCGATGGCAGGCCTGAAGCCGGCGTTCAAGAAGGACGGCAGCGTCACCGCCGCCAACGCCAGCGGCCTCAACGACGGCGCCGCCGCGCTGGTGCTGATGTCCGCGGACGAGGCAAAAAAGCGTGGGCTGACCCCGCTGGCGCGCATCGCGTCGTGGGCGAGCGCCGGCGTCGACCCGTCGATCATGGGCATCGGCCCGGTGCCGGCGTCGAAGAAGGCGCTGGAGAAGGCCGGCTGGACCATCGAGGACCTCGACCTGATCGAGGCGAACGAGGCGTTTGCCGCGCAGGCGCTGTCGGTCGGGCAGGAGCTCGGCTGGGATGCCGACAAGGTGAACGTCAACGGCGGCGCCATCGCCATCGGCCACCCGATCGGCGCGTCGGGCGCGCGGGTGCTGACCACCCTGCTCTACGAGATGGGTCGCCGCGACGCGAAGAAGGGCCTCGCGACTTTGTGCATCGGTGGCGGCATGGGCATCGCCATGTGCGTGGAGCGCTGATCTAGTCCCTCTCCCGCTTGCGGGAGAGGTTAGGTGAGGGTGTGCGAGCGGCAGCGAGCTTTTCGGCCGCCGGTCACCCTCACCCTCCCTCTCCCGCAAGCGGGCGAGGGGAAGCACCCTCTCGACAACAGCCTTCCCGTCCCCCAGCTTTGACGCATGCGGCCGACCGTCGAGGAGCTTCGCGCCTATTACGCCACGCGCGACGGACAGCGCGTGGCGCGGCAGCTCGCCGCCACCATCGCGCCCGCGATCCGGCGGGGGACGACGGCGCGGCTGCTCGGACTAGGGTATTGCGCCCCGTTGCTGACCGGGCTCGACCCGGCAAAGCTCGAGCGGCTGGCGCTGGTGATGCCGCACGACATGGGCGCGCACCGCTGGCCCTATGGCCGGCCCGGCTGCACGACGCGCGCCGACGAGTTCAACCTGCCTTTTGCCGAAGCGATGTTCGACCAGGCGCTGCTGGTCCATGCGCTGGAGTTCGCCGAGCCGCCGCGCAAGCTGCTGCGCGAGCTGTGGCGGGTGCTGGCACCCGGCGGCGAGCTTGTGCTGATCGTGCCCAATCGCCTCGGCCTCTGGACCCACTTCGAGGCGACGCCGTTCGGGCAGGGGCGGCCGTGGGGCAAGGGCGAGCTGACGCGGCTGCTGCGCGATTCGATGTTCGAGCCGGTGTCGGCACGCACCGCGCTGGTGGCGCCGCCGGTTCGGGGGCTGCGCTGGCTCGATCGGCCGCTGATGCGGGTGGCGCGGCGGTTCGGCGGCATCCACTTCCTGCTGGCCCGCAAGACCGATGGCCTTGCCGCGACGATGATCGGCCGTGTCGAAGCGGCGCCGGTGCAGGCGGCGGCCTCAGGCCTCCCAATCGCGGTCGAGACGCCGCGACGCCAGAAAGAATAGGGCTGCGCTCAGCAGATAGAAGCTGAGGCCGATCAGGATCGAATAGCGCAGCGACTGGTCGCCGAAGCTCGGCGCGAGCTTGTCGGAGATCAGGCCGAACAGCATTGTGCCAAGGCCGATGCCGATGAGGTTGTTGATGAACAGGAAGCTCGCCGACGCCGTGGTGCGCATGTTCGCGGGCGCGATGTGCTGGACGGCGGTGATCACCGGGCCGAGCCACATCAGGCCGAGCGCCTGCGGGATCAGGAACAGCACATAGGTTACGGGAAGCGAATCCGACATCACGCCCGCCGCGTAGCAGGGCGCGGCGATCAGAAAGGCGATGGCCGGGATACGCGCATAGGCGCCGCGGCTGCCGGCGCCGAGCCGGTCGCCGAGCCAGCCGCCACCCCAGATACCGATGATGCCGCCGACGAGGATGATCGAGCCGTAGAATTGCGAGACCTCGATCAGCTCGAGGCCATAGGTGCGGCCAAAGAAGGACGGCAGCCAGAAGATGAGGCCATAGCCGAGGATCGAGCAGGAGCCGGCGCCGAAGGAGAGCAGCCAGAAGCTCGGCTTGGCGAACAGCGTGCGCATCACCGTGCCGAAGGCCGGCGCGGCCTCATCCACCGGGCGCACCGGATCGAAGCGGCCGCGCACGGGGTCGCGCACGACGAGGCGGAAGATCGGCGCCAGCGCGACGCCGGCGAGGCCGACGACGATGAAGGCGGTGCGCCAGTCGATCGTCGAGGCGATCCAGCCGCCGAGGAAGATGCCGGCGGCCGACCCCATCGGTATGCCGAAGGAATAGACGGCGAGCGCGCGGGCGCGCTCGGCGGGCGGGAAATAGTCGGCGATCAGCGAATAGGCCGGGGCGACGCCGCCCGCCTCCCCGACGCCGACGCCCATCCGCGCGAGGAACAGTTGCCAGAAATTCTGCGCGAGCCCGCAGAGCGCGGTGAAGCCGCTCCACAGCGCCAGCGCCACCGTCATGATCCAGACGCGGCTCTTGCGGTCGGCCAGCAGGCCGATCGGCACGCCGAGCGCGGTGTAGAACAGCGCGAAGGCGAGGCCGCCCATCAGGCCGAGCTGCGTGTCGGTCAGCGCCAGCTCCGCCTTGATCGGCCCGGCGAGGATGCCGACGATCTGCCGGTCGATGAAGTTGAAGGTGTAGACGACGATCAGCATGAACAGCACGAACGCCCGATAGGATTTCCCATCGGGCGTCGTGGCTGTCGTCGAACTTGGTGTGTCGATCAGAAATTATACCCCAGGCTCAGGAACACCTGCCGCGGGTTGCCGTAGAATGCGGTCAACGTGCCCTCGCGGCCCAGCGCCGGAATGAATTGTCCGGCCGGGTTGGTCAACAGCGCACCCGTCGTCGGGTTCGCCGCGAGGAAGGTGTAGCCCGAGGTCTTGTATTCCTTGTCGAGAATGTTCTTGCCGTGGACGCCGACGCTCCAGCGGCTGCCCGCGGCGCGATACACGAGGCTCGCGTCGAGGAGCGCGTAGCTCTTCTGGTCGATGAACGGGTTCGGGATTTCGAACTGGTAGGTCTTGCTGCGGTACGACAGCGTCGTGCTGGCGTTGAGCGTGCCGTCGCCGACCGGGCGTTCGTAGCCGAGCGTGCCGCTGGCGGTCCACTTCGGGGTGTTCTGCACCTCGCGGAAGTCCGCCACATCGACCGGGCCGATGCCGGCGATGTTGGTGATGTATTCGCGGAACTTCGCGTCGATGTAGCCGAGGCTGGCGGCGAGGGTGAGCTGGTCGCCCTCGGCCATCATGTCCTCGCCGAGGCGGGTGTTCGCCTCGAACTCGAAGCCCTGGAAGCGCGCCTTGCCGGCGTTGGTGACGACACCGCAGAAGGTCTGGATGCCACCGACGGTGCAACCCGCCGAACCCGGGATCTGGACGTCCTGATAGTCGGCGCGGAACGCGGCGATCGCCACGTTGAACCGATCGAGCAGGCGGGCCTTGTAGCCGACCTCGTAGCTGTCGACCGTTTCCGGCGAGAAGCTGAGGAAGTCGGCGATCTCCGACTGCTCGCGAACGCCGTTCGCATTGAGATCGGGTGCGTTGGCGCCGACGCCGCGCGGGTCGAAGCCGCCGCCCTTGAAGCCCTTCGAGTAGCTCGCATAGACCGTGTTGTCGTCGTTCGGCTTGTAGGTGACCGACGCGCGCGGGGTGAACTTGTCGAACTGGTTCTTTCCGCGGAAGTTGGTGCTCGGCGCGCCGAACGGGATGTTGGCGCCGCCGAACAGCGACGAGCCGCCGCCAAGATAGTTCTGGCGGAGGATGCTTGCCTCACGCTCGTCCCAAGTGTAGCGGCCACCGAGCGACAGGCTGAGCTGCTCGTTCACGTCGAAGGTCGCGTCGGCGAATACCGCGAAGGTCTCGGTGTTGACGACGGCGTTGGTGAACGCCGACAGGCCCGCGACGGTCGAGAACAGGCGAACGTCGAACGGCGTTTCCGCCTTCGCGTCGAGGAAGTAGCCGCCGACCAGCAGGTTGAACGGGCCGCTGTCGACGAGGAGCTGAAGCTCCTGGCTGAACTGGCGGTTGTTGTAGAGGCCGGCGACATCGAGGTCCGGCGTCGCCAGCGCGTCGAAGTCGATCGGGGTCGAGCTGTCGTCCTTGCGCCATGCGGTGATAGTGCGGAAGGTCAGCGCGTCGGTCATCTCGAACTCGCCGTTCGCCGAGAAACCGTAGCCCTCGACGTCCTGCTGCGGCGTGTTGAGGCCGCCGCGCGTGTCGAACACGTCGCTCAGCACCGGCGCGTTGGTGAACAGGCTCGGGATCAGGCGGTGCCCGCCGCGGGCGTTGCTCTTGTCGTGCGTATAGTCGGCGGCAAGGCGGACGAAGACGTTGTCGTCGTTGTTGATCTCCGCCGAGAAGCGGCCGGCCCACACGTCGCGGTTGTAGTTTTCCTGGCCGGTGGTGAGGTTGTCGCCGAAGCCGTCGCGGGTGAGGCGGGCCAGCGAACCGCCGACGCGGACCAGGCCGTCACCGAGCGGGGTCGAGGCGCTGACGATGCCGTCGAGCTGCTTGTAGGTGCCGGCGTTGGCGCGCAGGCGCAGCTCGGGCGAATCCGACAGGCGCTTGGTGACGTACTTCACCGCGCCGCCGATGGTGTTGCGACCGTAGAGCGTGCCCTGCGGACCACGCAGCACCTCGATGCGCTCGACATCATAGATGTCGAGGACGGCGGCCTGCGGGCGGTTGAGATACACGTCGTCGAGATAGATGCCGACGCCCTGCTCGAAGCCGGCGACCGGGTCCTGCTGGCCGACGCCGCGAATGAAGGCGCTGAGCGTCGAGTTGGTGCCGCGCGACACTTCGAGCGTCACGTTCGGCGTGGTGTCGCCGATGTCGGTAATGTCGAGCGCGCCCTGCGTCTCGAGCGCCTCGCCCGAATAGGCGGTCACCGCGATCGGCACGTCCTGAAGATTTTCAGCGCGCCGGCGCGCCGTCACGACGATCTCGTTCGAGAAATCATCGGCGGCAGCAGCCTCGGCCGGTGCAGCGGCCTCCTGAGCGGCGGCGGGCATGGCGAGCGCAGCAGTCGCGACGCCGAGCAGAAGCGTCGGAAGGAAGATTCGGGACATGTCGGAACCCCCAAGTTGGTTGATTGACTTATTGGTCCGGGCTGCTTGCCCGTAACGTTCCGAGCCTATAATGAAAGTTGAACCACCTTTCAACTTTGTTCCGGAGCTTGCGCTTGGTCGGGTCAGAAGTCAGTCTCGACCTCATGGGGGAAGCGATCCAGAAGATGCCGCGGACGGAGCGCGGCCGGCGCACGTTGCGCAGCTTGCTCGATGCCGCCGCCGCCGAGTTCGGCGAAAAGGGATTCCACAACGCGTCGATCAGCGGGATCACCACGCGGGCCGGCGCGGCACTGGGTTCGTTCTACACCTATTTCGACAGCAAGGACGCGATCTTCCGGGCGCTGGTGCGCGACATGTCGCGGCGGGTGAAGGAGCATGTCGCGCCGGCGATGGCGGGCGCGCCCGACCAGCTCGGCGCCGAGCGCCAGGGCCTTGCCGCCTTCCTCGCCTTCGCGCGCGAGCACAAGGAAATCTACCGGATCATCGACGAGGCCGAGTTCGTCGACCCGCAGAGCTACCGCCTCCACTATGAGACCACTGCCGAGCGTATCCGCGAGCGCCTTCAGGCCGCCGCCGAGCGCGGCGAGGTGCGCACCGATGTCAGCGACATCCACGCCTGGGCGATCATGGGGATGAACGTGTTCCTCGGCTTGCGCTATGTCGTCTGGGCCGACGAGGAGCCGTCGAAGGTCGCGGCGATCGCCAGCGAGATGATCTCCGACGGGTTGAAGCCGCGATAGGGCTTACCGCCCCTCTCCCTTGAGGGGAGAGGGATTAACGGCGCAGCACGAAGATCGCCTGCTCCGCCATCAGATTGGCGAAGGCGGCGCCGCGCGGGCGGCCGTGCGACAGGAAGCGTTCGCGCTCGGTCACCAGCCGCTTCTCGACGATCAGCGCACGGAAGTCGTCGACGGTGCAGAAGTGGATGTTCTGCGTCTCGTACCAGGTGACCGGCAGCGCCCGCGTCATCGGCATCCGCCCGCCGAACATCAGCGCCATTCGCACCCGCCAATAGGCGAAGTTCGGGAAGGACACGATCGCGTGCCGGCCGATGCGCAGCAGCTGGTCGAGCACCTGATGCGGCGCGCGGGTCGCCTGCAGGGTCTGGCTGAGGATGGCATAGTCGAAGGCGTCGGCCGGATAGTCGACGAGATCGGTATCGGCATCGCCCTGCACCACCGACAGGCCACGTCCCACCGCCGCCGCCACGCCTTCGCGCGAGATCTCGATGCCGCGCGCGTCGACGCCCTTTTCATCGCGCAGCGCCGCCATCAGCGCACCGTCGCCGCAGCCGACATCGAGCACGCGCGCGCCGGCCGGCACGATCTCGGCGATGGCGGCGAGATCGGGACGCAGGGTCATGACGCCATCCGCTGATACACGTCGGGGTCGAGCCGCTGCATCAGCCGGCCGGCCTGCTCGGCATCGGGCGGCGCGAAGCCGAAGCGGGCGTAGACACCGTGCGCGTCACTCGTCGCCAGCATCCAGCGGCGCAGATTCTGAAGCTCGGGGTGATCGAGGAAGAAGCCGACCATCGCCTTCGAAACGCCCTGCCCGCGTACCTCGGGCAGCACGAACACGTCGCAGAGATAGGCGAAGGTCGCATCGTCGGTGACCAGCCGCGCGAAGCCGAGCTGCCGACCGTCCACGGCGTAAGCGCCGACGCAGCGGCTGTTGGCGATGGCGCGTTCGACGACGGCGCGCGGGATGCCCGGCGACCAATAGGTCTGCGCGAGAAAGCCGTGGATGACGTCGAGCTGAAGCTCAGCCTTGTCGTCGGACAGGCGGTAGCCGGCGAGCAAGCTCATGAGGCCGCCCGCAGGAAGCCGTCGACCACGCGGTTCATTTCCGGCGCGTCGAGCAGGAAGGCGTCATGGCCGAAGCTCGATTCGATCTCGACGAAGCTGACATGCGCGTTCGCCGCGTTGAGCGCATGGACGATGCGCCGCGATTCGGCGGTCGGGTAAAGCCAGTCGCTGGTGAAGGAGATGAGGCAGAAGCGCGTCGCGGTGCCCTTGAACGCGGTCGCGAGCGTGCCGCCATGCTCCTCGGCGATGTCGAAATAATCCATCGCGCGGGTGATATAGAGGTAGGAATTGGCGTCGAACCGCTCGACGAACCGGATGCCCTGGTGGCGGAGATAGCTCTCCACCTGGAAGTCGGCGTCGAAGCCGAAGGACTTGGCGTCGCGGGCCTGCAGCTGCCGCCCAAACTTCTCCGTCAGCCCCTCTTCCGACAGATAGGTGATGTGCGCCGCCATGCGCGCCACTGACAGGCCAGCCGACGGCGGATCGCCGGCGCCATAATAGTCGCCGCCGCGCCATTTGGGGTCGGCCATGATCGCCTGCCGCCCGACCTCGTGGAAGGCGATGTTCTGCGCCGAGTGCCGCGCGGCGCTGGCGATCACCACCGCCGAGCCGACGCGTTCGGGATAGGTCGCCACCCATTGCAGCACCTGCATCCCGCCCATCGAGCCGCCGACCGCGGCAAGCAGCCGGCCGACGCCGAGATGATCGAGCAGCATCGCCTGCGCGCGCACCATGTCGCGGATGGTGATGACCGGGAAACGCATCGCGAACGGCAGGCCCGTCGCCGGATCGATCGACGCCGGGCCGCTCGACCCCATGCAACTGCCGAGCACATTGGCGCAGACGATGAAGTGGCGCGCCGGATCGATCGGCTTCCCCTCGCCCACCATCCGCGTCCACCAGCCTTCCTTGCCGGTGACCGGGTGGTGGCTGGCGACATGTTGATCGCCGGTCAGCGCATGGCAGATCAGGATGGCGTTCGAGGCGTCGGCGTTGAGCGTGCCGTAGGTTTCATAGGCGATCTCGACCGGCGCGAGATCGACGCGCGAATCGAGCCGCAGCGGCCCTTCGAGCCGCACCCGCCGATTGAGGCCGAAGCGCTGGTCATCCGTCATCGCGCCCGAGCGGTATTGCCCATGCGCCGCCGCTGCAAGCGTCATCGCGCGGCGATGGCCTCGACCTCGACCAGATAGCCGTGGTGAAGCTCGGGCACCGGCACGACGGCGCGTGCCGGCTTCGCCTCGCCGAACGCCTCGGCATAGAGGCGGTTGAAGGCCGGCCAATGCTGGATGCCGGTGACATAGACGGTGACTTTCAGCACCCTCTCGGGCGACGAGCCGGCGGCGGCGAGGACGGCCAACAGATTGTCGAGCACCTGCCGCGCCTGCACCTCGAACGGCTGGTCGAAGCTGTGGCTGCCGTCGGGACGGACGGGGAGCTGGCCGGACACGAAGACGAGGTCGCGCCACGCGGTGGCGGGCGAATAATGGCCGGCCGGCGGCGCGGCGCCCTCGACGAAGATGCGGTCGATCGGGTCGGTCATGACCATCCTCCAAAGCGCGGCCAGGTGCCGGTGATTTCGTCGCTGCCGTCGACGACGCGGTAGGCGCCATGCTGCGCTGCGGTGGCGCAGGCGTGGTTGGGCAGCACGCGCAGCAGGGTGCCGACCGGGAAGCGCGCCACGTCAAGCGGCCCGCCGTCGCGGCGGGCGACGATGCCATGTTCCTGATTGGCGGCAACGACGACGAGATCGTCGAGCGAGCCGCCTTCGGCGTCGCGGACGAGGCCATAGCCCTGGTCGAGCACCTGCCCCTGCGTGCCGCGGTCGCGCGACAGCGCCATCCAGCCGGCGTCGACGATCAACTGCCCGCGCTCCGCCTGATGGCCGATGACGCTGGTGAGCACCCCGACCGCGATATCCTCGGGCGCGCAGACGCCGAGGCCGGCCATGACGAGGTCGAAGAACACATAGACGCCGACGCGCAGCTCGGTGACGCCAGCGAGGTCGCGGGCGAACAGCGCGGTCGGGGTCGACCCGACGCTGACCGTCGGGCAGGCGTGGCCGGCGGCGCGAAGATGCTCGGCGGCGCGGACGGCGCCGGCACGCTCCATCTCGGCATGGGCTGCGATGCCGTCCGCCGAGGTCGAATTGTAGGAGCCCCCGCCATGGGTCATCACGCCGGCCAGTTCGGCGCCGTTTGCGAGCGCCCTGGCGATGGCGTCGAGCGTGGCGGCATCGTCGGGTTGTACGCCGGCACGGTGGCCGTCGCTGTCGATCTCGATCAGCACCGGCAGCCGAACGCCGGTCTCGCGGCCGAAGGCGGCGACCGCTTCGGCGGCGGCGACGCTGTCGAGGATCAGGGTCAGCTGCGCGCCGGCCTGCGTCAGCCGTGCCGCGTGGGCGAGCTTGTTGGACGCGATGCCGACCGCATAGAGGATGTCCCGGCAGCCGGCGGCGAAGAATTCGTCGGCTTCCTTCAGGGTGGAGACGGTGACCGCGCCCGACCAGCCCTCGGTCATCGCGCGCGCCACCTCGACGCTCTTCCCCGTCTTCAGATGGGGCCGCAGCGCGACGCCGAGGCGGCGGGCGGTAGCGTTCATCCGATCGATGTTGGCGCGCATCTTTGCGGCGTCGAGGACAAGGGCGGGGGTTTCGATGTCGGTGAGGCGCATGGCAACCGCATAGGGCATGCCCTGCCCTCGTACCAATAGCCGTCATACCGGCGAAAGCCGGTATCCAGACGAACCGATGGACTGGATACCGGCTTTCGCCGGTATGACGGCAGTGGGTTGTCATTGTGGGCGGCACGCGCCAGAAGCGCGGCCATGAGCGGACCCGTCATGAAACCCTGGATCGCGGCGATCGACGCCTATGTGCCCGGACGGGCCAAGGCCGATGGCGCCACGCGTGTCGTCAAACTCTCGTCGAACGAGAACCCGCTGGGGCCGAGCCCCAAGGCGATCGCGGCGATGGCCGAGATTTCGGGGCAGGCGCACCGATATCCCGATGGCGCCTCGAACGAGCTGCGCGACGCCATCGCGGCGCACCACGGCCTCGAGTTCGACCGGGTGGTCTGCGGCACCGGCTCCGACGAGATTTTGCAGCTGCTCGCCACGGCGTACGCGAGCGCGGGCGACGAAGTGCTCTACGTCCGCCATGGTTTCATGGTCTACCCGATCGCGGCGATGCGCGCCGGTGCGACGCCGGTGGCGGCGCCCGATGTCGACTATACCGCCGACGTCGACCAGCTGCTGGCGCATGTGACGCCGCGCACCCGCATCCTGTATCTCGCTAACCCGAACAACCCGACGGGCACGATCATCGACCGCGCCGCGGTCGAGCGGCTGCAGGCCGGGCTGCCATCGGACGTGCTGCTGGTGCTCGATGCGGCCTATGCCGAATATATCGACGACGCTTCCTATGAGGACGGCATCGCGATGGCGCGGCACCTGCCCAACGTCATCACCACACGCACCTTCTCGAAAATCTACGGCCTCGCCGCCGAGCGGGTGGGCTGGGCATACGGGCCGCCGAGCGTGATCGATGCGATCAACAAAATCCGCGGGCCGTTCAACGTGACCAGCGCCGGCCAGGCGGGCGCGCTCGCCGCGCTCGGCGACCAGGCGTGGATCGACAAGTGCCGTGCGCACAACGCCGAATGGCGGACGTGGCTGGCGACCGAGATCGGCAAGCTAGGCAATGCCGGGCTGCGCGCGGTGCCGTCGGCAGCCAACTTCATCCTCATCACCTTCGCCGACGAAGGTGCGGTGACCGCAGAGAAGGCCAACGCCTTCCTGACGAACGAGGGCTATCTCACGCGCTGGCTGCCCAAGCAGGGCCTCGGCAATGGCCTGCGCATCTCGATCGGCACCGAGGAGGAGACGCGCGGCGTCGCCGACGCGCTGCGTCGCTTCGTCGAGCAGGCGGGCTGATGCTGCCCTTTTCGCGCGTCGCGATCCTGGGCCTCGGTCTGATCGGATCGTCGGTGGCGCGCGCCATCCGCGCCGCGATGCCGACGGTGCGCCTGTCAGGCAGCGATGCCGACCCGGCGGTGCGGGCGCGGGTGATCGAACTCGACATCCTCGACGATGTGGCCGACGGCGCGGGCGCGGCGGTGGTCGATGCCGATCTCGTCATTCTGTGCGTGCCGGTGGGTGCGATGGCGGCGGTGGCCGCCGAGATCGCGCCCGAGCTGTCGCCTGGGACCGTCATTTCCGATGTGGGATCGGTGAAGGGCCAGGTGCTCGCCGACCTGACCGCCGCCCTGCCCGGCATGGCGATCATCCCGGCGCACCCGGTGGCGGGGACCGAAAACAGTGGCCCGGATGCGGGCTTCGCAACGCTGTTCAGGAATCGCTGGTGCATCATCACGCCGGCCAACGACGCCGACCCGCTGGCGGTCGAACGGGTGAAGAGCTTCTGGACGGCGATTGGCAGCAATGTCGAGGTGATGGACGCGCGGCACCACGACCTGGTGCTGGCAGTGACCAGCCACCTGCCCCACCTCATCGCCTATACGATCGTGTCGACCGCTTCCGACCTTGAGGACGTGACCCGGTCAGAGGTCATCAAATATTCGGCGGGCGGTTTCCGCGACTTCACCCGCATCGCCGCCAGCGACCCGACGATGTGGCGCGACGTGTTCCTGTCGAACAAGGAAGCGGTGCTGGAAACCTTGCAGCGCTTCTCCGAGGATCTGTCGGCGCTGCAGCGGGCGATCCGCTGGAACGACGGCGATGCGCTGCATACGCTGTTCACCCGGTCGCGCGCGGTGCGCCGCGCCATCATCGACGCCGGCCAGGACACCGCCGCCGCCGACTTCGGCCGCGAGCATGAATAGCGCTTGGTAACCATCATCTGATAGACGCGGCCACGGCGGCATTTATGATGCCTGCCGAGGGGGATATCGGATGCACGGGGTGGAAAGCGTCAGGCGCCTGCTGGCGATCGGCGCGGCGATGTCGGCGGAGCGCGATCTCGACCGGCTGCTGGAAATGATCCTGCTGTCGGCGAAGGAGCTGACCGGCGCCGACGGCGGCACCTTGTTCCTCGCCACCGATAACGGCCACCTCGAAGCCAAGATGCTGCATACCAGCTCGCTGGGCTATGCGATGGGCGGCAGCACCGGCACACCGGTGAGCTTCCCGCCGCTTCCCATCGCCGATAGCCGTTTGGCGGCGGCAGCCTGCGCGCGCGACGGCGCGACGATCGTGATTGCCGACGTCTATGCCGAGAGCGCCTTTGACTTCGTGGGGTCGAAGCGCTTCGATGCCGAAAACGGCTATCGCACCCGATCACTGCTGTGCACGCCGATGCGCAATGTCGCCGGCGAGACGGTCGGGGTCATCCAGCTCATCAACGCGGTCGAGAACGGCGAGGTCGTCGCCTTCTCCGACGACGCGGTGCTGCTCGCCCAGTCGCTGGCCAGCCAGGGCGCGGTGTCGATCGACAACCGGCGGCTGATCGACCAGCTCGGCAGCCTGTTCGAGGCCTTCGTCGACACCATTAACACCGCGGTCGACGAGAAGTCGCCCTACACCGGCAACCACTGCAAGCGCGTGCCCGAGCTGACCTTGATGCTCGCCGACGCGGCCTCGGCCGCCAACGGCCCGCTCGCCGAGTTCACCATGGATGACGCCGACCGCTACGAGCTCGGCATCGCGGCGCGGCTGCATGACTGCGGCAAGGTGACGACGCCGGTGCATGTCGTCGACAAGGCGACGAAGCTGGAGACGATCTTCGACCGCATCGCGCTGGTCGATGCACGCTTCGAACTGCTGCGCCGCGACGCGGAGATCGCGGCGTTGAGGGGGGAGATCGACGACGCTGCGCGCGATGCGTTGCTGGCCGATTTGGCCGACGAACAGGCGTTCCTGCGCGTCGCCAATGTCGGCGGCGAGCGGATGCGCGACGAAGACATCGCGCGCGTCCGCCGCATCGCCGAGCGGATGTGGCGCGATGCGGGAGGGGTAGAGCGACCGCTGCTCGACACCAACGAACTCGAGAACCTCACCATCGTGGCCGGCACGCTGACCGGTGCCGAGCGCGGCATCATCAACCATCACATCGTGGCGACGATCCGGATGCTCGAGGCGCTGCCGTGGCCGAAGCATCTGCGGCGCGTGCCCGAGTTCGCCGGCGGCCATCACGAGCGCATGGACGGGAAGGGCTATCCGCGCGGCCTCACCCGCGACCAGATGTCGGTGCCGGCGCGCGTCATGGCGATCGCCGACATTTTCGAGGCGCTGACCGCCGACGACCGGCCCTACAAGTCAGCCAAGCCGCTGTCCGAATCGCTCTTCATCCTCGGCAAGATGAAGGAGGGCGGGCACGTCGACCCCGACCTGTTCGACGTTTTCATCCGCGACAAGGTCTACGCGCGCTATGCCGAGCGCTTCCTGCCGGCGGCGCAGATCGATGCGATCGATGAGGCGAAGATTCCGGGCTACCGGCCGTAACGTCCCGCTCCCTTGAGGGGAGAGGGAGGGGCCCAGCCGAAGGCTGGGAGGGTGAGGGTGATCTCCGGACGAGTCCGCCGATGAGAGGTTAGCCGCAAGCCGCGGCATCACCCTCACCTTCCCACCGCTGCGCGGCTAGCTTTCCCTCTCCCCTCAAGGGAGAGGGAAAGCTAGCCGACGATCTTAGGACAGGGCGGTTCCTGCTGGCGCAGCGGCAGCTTGGGCAGGCCTTCGGGCGGCAGCAGCGCCTGCACGTCGCGGCCGATGCCGCCGAAGGCGAAGCTGACTTCCTTGCGGGTGCGATACTCCCTTGCCGGCGCGGGCGTGCCGGCGAGCGCGGCCTGCACGGTCAGCGGGCAGACGGTGCGGATGGTGCCGGATACGCGCAGTGGATCGGCGCTGCCGGCGACGCCGGTGGCGCTGGCGTTGAGTATGTCGCCGTGGCCGTCGGACAAGGTCAGGCTGCGCAGCTCGACAGTGCCGCCCTGCCGCCAGCCGGCGAAATCCCACACGGGCGCGGCGGAGGTGACGCCCAGTTGTGCCGACAGGTTGAGCGGATCGCCGCCGCCGAAGCGGATCGCGTCGGCAACCAGCACGACTTGCGCCTGTTCGGGGAAGGTCGGCGCGCGGCTCGCCGGGTCGGCGGTGGCGGGCGTTTCGCGGAAATGCCATTCGAACGACGGCGCGGTCGCGGTGGCGCGGAGCAGCGGGAGCGTTACCCGCGCGTCGTTGTGGACCGCCGACAGCCGCGCGATTCGGGTGCCGTCGAGGCGCAGACTGGCATGGCCTTCCGCCGATTCGACCTGGAAGACGGCGCCGTCGAGGCCCGGTGCGGACCAGACCACCTTCGGCTTCAGCAAGCCGATCGAGGTGAGGTCCTGCTTCCACGGCTGGCGGTTGAGCTGACCCGTCTCGGCCTCGACGCTGAAGCGATATTGGCCGTCATGGCGGAAGCGCACCGACGGCAGACCGGCCTCGAGCCGATAGGGGAAGCCACCGACCGCCGCGGGTTCGGCCAGCACGCCGGTCAGCGCCTGCTCGAAGATCGCGCGCTCGCCGTCCCAATACCACCAATAGGCGCCGAGCCCGACGGCGAGCGGGATCAGAGTCGCCCATAGCGGAATGCGGCTCATGGCAGCGGCTTGTTGATCGCGGCGTGGAGCCGGGCTTCGAACTCCTTGCGGTCGAGGCCCGCCGGGATCGTCTCGCCGACGTCGATGGTGATGGTGCCGGGCCGCTTCACGAAAGCATTGCGCGGCCAGACCTTGCCGCTGTCGAGCGCGATGGGGACCACCGGCAGCTTCAGCATCTTATAGAGGCCCGAGACGCCGGGCTTCAGCGGCGGCGCCTCGCCGACCGGCATGCGCGAGCCTTCGGGGAAGATGATAATCGGCCGGCCCTGTGCCATCGCGGCTTCCGCCGCGCGCATCATCGTGCGCATCGCCTTGGTCGACGCGTCGCGCTCGACGGGGATCGAGCCGTGACGTTGCGCGACATAGCCCCAGAACGGAATCCGCATCAGTTCGGCCTTCAGCACCACCGCCGGGAAATCCCAGAGGTAGAGCGTGGCGATCGTCTCGAACGCCGACTGGTGCTTGGCGGCGATGATCACCGAATGCTGCGGAATCTCGCCGCGGATGACGACGCGGATGCCGAGCACCGGCAGCAGCATCCGGAACCAGGTCGACCACCAGCGGCCGGTGGCGCGGATGGCGGGCGCCCAGAACACGCCGATGACCGCGCCGACCGGCACGATGATCGCCGAGCCGAGGTAAAAGAGGATCGCGAACAGGATCGAGCGCAGCATGTTCATGGCGTCAGATTCCAAAGGCGGTCGCGGCGCGGCGCAAGGCGTATTTCGCGAACTCGCGGATCATCGGCTGCAGCGGCCGTTCGACCGGCACGCCGTCGGGCACGATCTCGACGCGTTCGTCATCGAGTTGCGCCTCCAGTTCGACCTGCGCGCGGCGCATATGGTCGGCGGCGGTAACGAGGCGGATGCTGCGGTACTTGTTGCGCTTGATCCACGCCGCCGTCTCTTCGCCGTTGGAACGCGTGTCGATCGCCTCGCGTCCGAGATCGATGCAGCAGTCGAACAGCTCCTTCGGCACCTTGTATTCGACGGCCAGCTCGACGGGGCGAACTTTCTTGTCGACGCCGGAGATCAGCAGGCGCTTCGCCGCCTTGTCCTGCACCAGTTCGATGCCGCGCGCGACACGGCGCGGCCCGCCGGTCAGCACAACGATGCCGTCGGTGCGCACGCTGGCGTCGAGCGGCGCCGGCATTGCCAGCACGAACCAGGCGAACCAGCCGATCACCGCGACGATGCCGAAGGCGACGAGCCGCCCGAGCACGCCCATCACAGTTGCGACCTTAGCGCCCGCGCCACGCTGACGCGCGCGGCCGCCATGGCCAGCGCGCCCACGGCCAGCGGCAGGACGGCGAGCGCCGCCCACCCGGCCCATGGCAGGGACAAGCCGCCGATCGCGCCCGCGCCCATCGGGCCGACGAGCCAACCGATCATCACGAGAACCCCGAACGCGCATGCCACCCCTGCCAATCCGCCCGCCAGTCCGTAGCCCAGGTAGCGGTGCTGGAAAACCCGCGCGATGGCAGCGTCTTCGGTTCCCATCAAGTGGAGAAGCTCGATCGTCGGTTGATGGACGTTGAGCCCCGAGCGCACGCCGAGCACGACGACCGCCACGGTGGCGGCGGTGACCAGCAGCACAATGGCGACCGCGAGGCCCTGCAGCGAGTGCACCAGCCCCAGCAGCGGCGCGAGCCAGCGGCCATGTTCGTCGAGCCGCGCATCGGGTGCCACCGTATGCAGGCGACGGTCGATCGCAGCGCTGTCGGCACCGGCGCGCAGCCGCACGTCCACAACGGCGGGGACCGGCAGGTCGGCGGTGACGTTGCCGGCGCCGAGCCAGGGTTCGAGCAGGCGGCGCATTTCGGCATCGGACAGGCGATGCGCCGACACGACGCCGGGCTCCCGCTTGAGCGCGGCGACGACGGCATCGAGCTGCGGCGCGGCGCGATCGGGGTTTGGCTGGAGGATCTGCACGGTGGCGCTGCGGCCGAGATCGTCGGCGACGCCGCCCGCCGCGCTGGCCAGCGCGATCGCCCCCGCGAGCGCCAGCGCGGTCAGGAAGGTCATGATCGCGATGACCCAGGGCACGAGCCCGCCCGACCCCTGCCCTTGCGGCAGGAAGGCGTGGCGATGACCGATGGGCGCGAACGGCAGCCGCATTACCGCGGCCTCAGCGGGCGGAACGGCGCGGGCGGCGCGCGCACCGATCCGGTCGGGTCAGAGAGCGTGCCACCGGCCAGCCGCAGCATCTTCGCCCCCGGCAGTTGCGAGACGAGATGCGCGTCATGCGTTGCGATGACGATGGTGGTGCCGAGCTTGTTCAGCTCCTGGAACAGGTGGAGCAGCCGGTCGGCCATCTCGGGATCGATATTGCCGGTGGGTTCATCGGCCACCAGCAGATCGGGGCGGCCGATGACGGCGCGCGCGACGGCGACGCGCTGCTGCTCGCCGCCCGACAGGATCGCCGGCCGTGCCGACATGCGGTCGGTGAGGCTCACCCATTCGAGCATCTCCTCGACATGCTCGCGCACCTCATCCTCCGGCCGGCCGGCGATGCGCAGCGGCAGCGCGACATTGTCGAAGGCGGAAAGGTGCGGGACGAGGCGGAAATCCTGGAAGACCACGCCGATGCGGCGGCGAAGCGCCGGCAGCGCCTCGCGCGGCAGGCTCGTCACCTCCTCGTCGAAGGTCGAGATGAAGCCGCGGGTGGGACGTTGCGCGAGGTAGATGAGCTTCAGCAGCGAGGTCTTGCCGGCGCCCGATGAGCCGAGCAGCACCTGCATCGAGCCGCGGTCGAGCGCGAAGCTGAGATCACGCAGCACTTCGGCGCCCGTGCCGTAGCGCAGGCCGACATTTTCAAAGCGGACGACGCTGCTCACCACCCCTTCCTCTCGCTTCGGCTTAGTGGCACGCCCTCAAGGGGTCGTCCAGCGTTGCACGGCCCCTGTTGAAGTGCTTATCGGTTCACGCCCCATGATCATTACCTGCCCCAGTTGCGCCAAGCGCTACCAGATCGCCGATACCGCCATCGGGCCGGCCGGCCGCACCGTCCGCTGCGCCGCCTGCGGCCATGGCTGGCACCAGGGTCCAGCGGAAGCTGCAGCGTCGCCCGAGCCGTTGGTGGCGCCGCCGCCTGTTCAGGCCCCGCAACCGGCGCCAGCGCCTGCGCCGCCGCCCCCGCCGCCGAGCTGGACCGCGCCGCCGCGTGCCGAGCCGCGGCCGGTGGCACGCGAGCTCGACCCGGACCTAGAATATCGCCGCCCCTCGCGCTTCGCTGCCGAGGACCGGCCGCGCCGCAACCCGCAGCCGCTGTGGACGGCCGCTGCCGTCGTGTTCGCGCTGCTGCTGGTCGGGCTGATCCTGCTGACGAAACCCGGCGGCATCGGCGGCGTCGATCTCGGCAGGCCGCTCGAGCCAGTGTTCCAGGGCACCGCGCTACGCATCGAGGCCTATGAGCCGATCTGGGGCCGCATCGTCGACGGGCGCACCGTGCTCACCGTCAACGGCCGCATCGAGAATCCGGCGAAGCGCGAGCTGCTTGTCCCGGTGCTGCAGGCGCGGCTGCGCGATGCGGACGGGACCTTGCTCGCCACCTGGACCTCGCCGGCGCCGATGGCGGAACTTCCGGCCGGCGGCGCGGTCAGTTTCGATACCGCGGCGATCGACGTGCCCAACGGCGCCAGCACAGTATCGATAGGCTTTGCACCCCCGCGCGATTGACAGTGATCGGCGGCGCCCGGGCGGCCTAGAGTGGGATCAGACAAACAGGGACTCAGCGGGAGGAAGCGCATGGACTTCGAATATTCGGCAAAGACCAAGGATATGGTCGCCCGCGTGCGGGCATTCATGGACAAGCATGTCTATCCGAACGTGGAGCGCTTCGACCGCGAGCTCAATGAAGGCGGCGACCGCTGGAAGGTCATTCCGGTCATCGAGGAGCTGAAGCCGCTGGCCCGCAAGGAAGGCCTGTGGAACATGTTCGTGCCGCCGAGCCACGGCGGCGTTCCGGTGCACGAATATCATTTCGAGGGCACGCCCCTCACCAACCTCGAATACGCCCCCCTCGCCGAGGAGATGGGCCGCGTCGGCTGGGCGTCGGAAGTGTTCAACTGCTCGGCGCCGGACACCGGCAACATGGAAGTGTTCGCGCGCTACGGCACCAAGGAGCAGCAGGACAAGTGGCTGGTGCCGCTGGCCAACGGCGAGATCCGTTCGGCCTTCCTGATGACCGAGCCCGCCGTCGCGTCGTCGGACGCCACCAACATCGAAACCTCGATCCGCCGCGAAGGCGACGAGTACGTGATCAACGGCCGGAAATGGTGGTCGTCGGGCGTGGGCGATCCGCGCTGCAAGGTGGCGATCGTCATGGGCAAGACCGACACGGATGCGCCCAAGCATCTGCAGCAGTCGCAGATCCTCGTGCCGCTCGATGCGCCGGGCATCGAGATCGTCCGCATGCTCAACGTCTTCGGCTACGACGACGCCCCGCACGGCCATGCCGAGGTGGTGATGAAGGACGTCCGCGTGCCGGCAACGAACATCCTGCTCGGCGAGGGCCGCGGCTTCGAGATCGCGCAGGGGCGCCT
This sequence comes from Sphingoaurantiacus capsulatus, assembly GCF_042648405.1. Classification (NCBI taxonomy): domain Bacteria; kingdom Pseudomonadati; phylum Pseudomonadota; class Alphaproteobacteria; order Sphingomonadales; family Sphingosinicellaceae; genus Sphingoaurantiacus; species Sphingoaurantiacus capsulatus. The sequence continues at coordinate 79,408 of NZ_JBHRXV010000003.1, forward strand.
CGGGCCGGGCCGTATCCACCACTGCATGCGCACGATCGGCGCGGCGGAAGTGGCGCTGGAGAAGATGGCGCGCCGCCTGCTCAGCCGCGAGGCGTTCGGCAAGCGCATCTCCGAGCATTCGGTTTGGGAGGAGCGCATCGCCGCCGCCCGCATCGACATCGAGATGACCCGCCTGCTCTGCCTGAAGGCGTCCTACATGATGGACACCGTCGGCAATAAGGTCGCGCGCAACGAGATCGCGATGATCAAGGTCGCCGCGCCGAAGATGGCGCTGCGCATCATCGACGACGCGATCCAGGCGCACGGCGGCGGTGGCGTCAGCCAGGACTACGGCCTCGCCAAGGCCTATGCCGGCATCCGCACCCTGCGCCTCGCCGACGGCCCGGACGAGGTGCACAACCGCACCGTCGCCCGCGGCGAATACGCGAAATACGCGGGCAACAGCATGCGCGCCGCCAACGAGCGCGACGAGGCCACGCTGGTTCCGGGCGCGCGGTGACGTTCCCCTATCCCTGAGGGGAGAGGGCGACTCGCGCCAGCGAGCGGGGAGAGGGTGGTTTCCACGTTCGCGCTAATCTCCGACCACCCTCTCCCTAACCCTCTCCCCTCCCGGGAGAGGGAATGAGGTTCATGATGGTCGATCCGCGTACCCCCGTCCTCGTCGGCGTCGCCCAATATGTCGACCGCGACAGCGAGCCCGTCAGCGCGCTGTCGCCGGCCGACATGCTGGCCCGTGTCGCGGAAGGCGCCATCGCTGACAGCGGTGGCGCCGGCATCGCGGCGGCGCTCGACATGGTGGCGGTCATCCGGCTGTTCGCCGATTCGGGGCCGGCGTTCGCGTCGCCGTTCGGCCATTACACCAACCTGCCGCGCTCGCTCGCCAACCGGATCGGTGCCAGCCCGCGCGAGCTGATCTATCCGCCGGTCGGCGGCAACACCCCGCAGATGATGGTGAACCTGCTCGCCGAGCGGATCGCCAACGGCGAGGCGGAGGTGGCGCTGATCGCCGGCTGCGAGCCGCTGCGCACGCAGGCGAAGGCGCAGAAGGTCGGCATCGCGCTGAACTGGGGCGAGGATACCAGCGACACGCCCGATGCCCTCGACAAGGACAAGCCGATGATCTCGCGCCACGAGCTGGCGCACGGCATTGCCCTTCCCGTTTCGGTCTATCCGCTGTTCGAGAATGCCGTCGGCCATCATTACGGCCGGACGCCGCTGGAACATCGCGCCAAGATCGGCGAGCTGATGGCACCGTTCACCAAGGTGGCGGCCGCCAACCCCTATGCCACCCTGCCGATCGAGCGCACGCCCGAGGAGCTGGTGACGCCGACCGACGCCAACCGCTACATCGGCTATCCCTATACCAAGTTCCTCAACTCGCTCCTGTTCGTCGACCAGGCGGCGGCGCTGCTGATGATGTCGACGGCAGCGGCCGACCGGCTCGGCGTGCGGCAGGACAAGCGCGTCTATCTGCACGGCTGTGCCGACACGCATGAGAAGATGCTGGTGTCCGACCGCGTCGACTATTGGTCGTCGCCGGCGGTGAAGGTGGGCGCGGCGCATGCGCTGGCCCAAGCGGGCAAGACGCCCGCCGACCTGCAGCATATCGAAATCTATTCCTGCTTCCCGGTCGCGGTGGAGATTGCCGCCGACATGATCGGCATCGCCCATGATGATCCGCGCGGACTGACCTTGACCGGCGGGCTCCCTTATTTCGGCGGCCCCGGCAACAACTACTCGACGCATGGCATCGCCGAAGTCGTGGAGCGGTGCCGCGCCGCGCCCGGCAGCTTCGGACTGGTGTTTGCCAACGGCGGCTACCTGACCAAGCATGGCTTCGGCGTCTATTCGACCGAGCCAACGCAAGGTGCGTGGAGCCGCACCGACCCGGCGACCTATCAGGCCGAGATCGACGCGATGCCGTCGCCACCCCTCGCCGAGCAGCCGTCGGGCGAGGGCGTGGTCGAGACCTTCACCGTGATCTTCGACAAGGGCCGACCCGTCGTGGGCACGATCATCGGCCGGCTGAGCAGCGGCGAACGCTTCCTCGCGCAGATGCATGACCGGCTCGACGAGCTGATCGACCAGCCGGTGATCGGCCGGCGCATCGCGGTCGAGGCGGGAACGCCGGCCAACATCGCTACCTTCGTCTAGCGCTCCGCTCTCTCCGCTTAACGTCATCCTGACGAAAGTCAGGATCTCTCCGCGCGTATCCACCGTTCACGCCGCAGGAGATCCTGACTTTCGTCAGGATGACGTGGATGGCATGGGTGATGCGGCACCCGGCGGCGACACGAAGCAGGAGACATCATGCGCATCGGAATCCTGACCGGCGGCGGCGACGTGCCGGGGCTCAACCCCTGCATCCGCTCGATTACCCTCTCTGCGCTTGACCGGGGCTGGGACGTCGTCGGCTTCCGTCGCGGCTGGCAGGGGCTGCTCGACATCGATCTGGACGATCCGGCGACGATCGCCGCCAACAGCTTCGGACTTGGCCGTGAGAATGTGCGCGGCATCGACCGGCAGGGCGGCACCATCCTCCACACCTCGCGGCTCGACCCTCGCACCGTCGACGGCGGCGACCGCACCGACCATGTGCTGAACGTGCTCGACCATATGGGCGTCGATGCGATGGTGACGCTCGGCGGCGACGGCACGCTGCGTTTCTCGGCGCACCTCGCGAGCCTCGGCTACCCCGTCGTCTCGGTACCGAAGACGATGGATAACGACGTGTTCGGCACCGACTATTGCATCGGCTTCGCCACCGCGGTCAGCCGCTCCGTAGAGGCGATCTCGCGGCTGCGTACCACCACCGAGAGCCACGAGCGCATCGCGGTCGTCGAGCTGTTCGGTCGGCGCAGCGGCGAGACGGCGCTGCTCGCCGGCTTCCTCGCACAGGTCGACCGCACGGTGATCTCCGAGGTGCCCGCCGATCTCGACAAGCTGCTGCCGCTGCTCGACGAGGACAAGCGCAGCAACCCGGCGAACTACGCCGTGCTGGTGGTGTCGGAAGGCGCCTGCCTTGCCGGGGAACGGCAGGAGCAGGGGCTGTCGAAATCGGCGACGGCGCGCGAGGATGTCGGCATCGGCTTTCGCCTTGCCCGCCAGATCGAGACGCGCACCGGCCATGGCACCGTATTGCAGGAACTCGCCTACCTCATGCGCGCCGGCGAGCCCGACGCGCTCGACCGCATGGTCGGCTTCGCGTTCGGCGGCTTGGCGGTTCAGCTGATCGAGGAAAAACGCCACGGCCGCATGCTGGCGTTGAAGAATGGCGCTTACACACATGTCCCCGTCGACACGCTGCTGCACGGCACCAAGATCGTCGATGTCGACGCCCTCTACGACCGCGACGCCTATCGCGCGAAGCTCGCGAAGATCGAGGGCATGCCGATGTTTCTCTACTGATTGTCGCCACAGCGAAATAAAGCGGGGTTGGGGCTGTTGCAGCCCCCCAACCCATCTGCTACACGGCGCGCCTTACCAGCTCGGCGGGTCGATTTTCAGCCCGCTTTCACGTGCGGTCGTGGCGGAACTGGTAGACGCGCAGCGTTGAGGTCGCTGTGGCCGAAAGGCCGTGGAAGTTCGAGTCTTCTCGACCGCACCACCGAGCTATTCTCTGCAAAAACAACTACTTAGCTGCCAGAAATGGCGGGGCGAAAGCCCCGACATTTCGGTGGCTTATGCGCCATTGGTCAACGCACCTGCGGCCAGAGAACTTCAGCCAAATAGATTGCGCGAAACAGACGCCCTAACCTTTCTCATCTCCTTTTCGATTGAGAGGACGGCCATCTGAATGGGGCAGCGGAAATTGTAATTCATGGCGTCCAGATTTCGATTGCGAGTGTACGTTCTCCCGCGATCACGACGCGTCGGGACGAGGTTGCGTGCTTATTACTTGCCCATCACTTTCGGAACCGGATCATTCGTTCTCCGTTGAGTGGGAGCCGCGAGCCGCGGCAGCGGGGACATCCATGATCCGCAACGTAATCGCCAAGGAGGGTCTGAGCGACCGCGACCAGCGGGTGACCAAGCCTCCCAAAATGCGACGTGGCCCCGGGGGTTCGGAAGACCCTTGGCCCCGCGTCGGGCCGACCATGGCGCTGGCACGTGCGTAGTGGCGGTCATGTCGACGTGGCGAACTCGACCGAGCGCGTCATTATCGAAAGCATGATGCAGCTCTACGTCCACGATTTTTCGGCGAATTGGGCAGGAACTTCCTACGGCGACGTCGACGATCGCGGCCGCTTTGCCGCATATCCGCTCGACCCCTATTGGTCCCGGGCCGACCACATACCGTGGCTCATCCGGCAAAACGGCCAACTGGCGGGCTTTTGCCTGACAAATGTCGACAGCCACATTGGACGCGCAATCGACCGGAACGTCGCCGAGTTCTTCATTCTCCGGAAATATCGGGGGCACGGCGTCGGGATGACGGCAGCCCATGCGCTATTCGCCCGAAAGCCCGGCATCTGGGAGGTGGCGGTGGAAACTCAGAACCCCCAGGCGGTCGAATTCTGGCGTCGAACGGTTCACGGCTGCCGAGCAGCGCGAGACGTCGAGGAAGTGGAGATGCGGTCGCCGGACTGGAACGGGCCGGTCCTTCACTTCCGAATCTCCGCCTGAGCCGATCCGAGGGATAGACGGATATCAGCGCTCGGTTTCCAGGCTGCGCAGAAACTCGATCACGTCGGATCGCTTGGTCGAGTCGGAGATGTAAAAGGGATGCGCCGCGTTGGCGCCGCGCGCCGGGTCGAACAGGCTGTTGGCGGCGCTGCGGAAATCGGTGCCAACGACCGAATCGTCGTGGAGCAGCTTGGTCTTGCGTGTGAGATCGAGCAGCAGCACCAGCGACGTGCCGCGCACCTTGCCGTTGGCGCTGCCGTCGGAAACGATATGCTTGTCGTCGAAGAACGGGTTGGGGCCATCAGAGTTCTGGATCGGGGTCTGGGGCGGCATGCGCTGGGCGAGGACCGCCGGCGTGTACGCCGGATAGATCGTCGGCATCGGGATGACGTTGGGCGGTACGAAGCGGTTGGGATCGACCTGGTGACACGTGGTGCAGTTGCCGCCGTCGCTTACCGCCAATGTCCGGAAGACGATCCGCCCGCGGGCCGCGGCGGCGGTGTCGACGTCGGCGGGGCGGCGCGGTGACGGCAGGCTGATGAGATAGGCATTGAGGTCGCGCAGACGCGTTTCGTCGACACGACGCCCGGTGGGCGATGCCGGCACGCCGGGCGTCAGCCCGGTACGCGACCGCACATAGGGTGTGGTCTCGATCGCAACGCCGGTGGCGCGCAGCACGCGCTCATAGTCTTCGGCGAGCTCGTCGCCCGTCGCGTTGGCGCGGGTGCGCAGGAAATCACGGCCGGCCGGGGTAAGCAGCGCGGTCGGGTCGAGCGCGTTCACGAAGACGTTGTTGCTGAAGTCATCGAGCTTGTCGAAGCCGGCCTCGATGCCATAGGGCGCGGCGAGATCCTGCCGGAACAGCGGCGCGATGTGCAGCGGGTTGCCGATGCCGTCGCCGGTGTCGTCGAAGTGACCGACCGGATAGAAGCGTTCGCCCGTCGTCGGATTGCTTCCGGTCAGATAGGTATCGGCCTCGGCCTCGGTCGGCAGCGAGCTGACGGTCGTTGCCAACCCGGGGAAGCCGCCGCGGCCGATGGTGCCGCCCGGCAGCGTTTCGAAGCGGGCCTGCAGGAAGGGATAGTAGGCCAGCGAATTCTGTCCCGCCGCGAAAATGCGGCCGACATCGAGACGGTGCGGCGTCGGGCCGTCGACCGCGCGGCCGATCGATCCGGTGGTGTTCAGCGCCACGGTCGGCGGCAGAACGCTATTGTCGGTGATGGCATGGCAGCCGGCGCATGACAGGCCGACCTTGTCGCCCCCGGCGATGTTGAGCGTGCCCGTGTTCGCCAGCGCCTTGCGCGTGCCGTCGGGATTGAAGGCGACGACGCCGATCACCGCATTCTGGTTGATCAGCGACAGGGTGACGGCGGGGTCACCGAACGCCGTCTGCGCGGGCGGCGTGCCGTCATTGATCTGGGCGATGGCGTTGGTGATGGCGGTGCGCGTCGCCGCGTTCAGCGCATCGACATTGACCGAAAGCCCGATCTGCAGCGCCTGAAGCGGCGTCAGCCCGGAGGCGGCGATGCCTTGAGGCAGCCGCAGCGCGTCGGTCCAGAACCGCTCGTTGCCGAATGTTTCAAAGCGGAACGCGTCCTGGCCCGCCGAAGCGTTGCCCGAAACCTGTTTGAATTGGTCGGGAAGGCTGTCAGGCGCAGGAGCGTCTTGCATCTGCGCGGCTTGTCCCGACCCGCCATCGTCCTTGTCGTCCTCATCGTTGCAAGCCGTCAGCGCGGTGGCGAGCAGGAGAGCAAAAAGAAAGGACTTGCGCATGCCGGCGACTCCCGATGATGGAAATTCGCGAACGACGGCTTGCGAAAGTTGGTTCCGGCTTCGAGATGGCGCTGCGCAATTAGCGATTTCCAGGCACTTATTTGCCCCGCGAGAGCACCGCAATCCGCCGGCCGGCGTTCACCCGCTAGATTTCACCGCCATTGCCGCCGTCCAGCAGGACGACGGTCGATGCCTGGACGGACACATCCTGTTGCAAGCCGAAGGAATGTGTTTCGCCAGTGCCGTCGTCATATTCCACGCCGGCACCGATGGCGGCGTCGATCGTGAGATCGGCTTCGCCGCCCAGCTGTTGACCGGTCGAGCCGGCGGCCTCTTCACCTGAGAATATCTTGGAAAGCAGCGGTGGCATGGCGACCTCCTTTACACCTCAACAGAACGGATCGGGGGAGGTTCACCCAAGCGGCGCGCATCCCGCGCTCAGCGGTTGGCGGTTCGCGACATGCGACAGATCAAACGATCGCCGTCCCAAGCTTCGACGCGATCGAAGGTCGCCAACATGGCGCGGCAACGCAGCAGAGCTTCCTCATCGTCTACACATGCCAGTTCACGGACGTGCCCCGCTTCGTGAGCGGGCAAACACACCAGCCGGTAGGTCTTCATTCAGCCTGCTCGCCGCCCAGCCCCGATGATCGCTCCGTCAGCCGCAAGAGCCGCTCGAGATAGATGGCGGTCCTCCGATAGTGCGCGGCGATCACCGCCGATGCTGCCGCGCGCCGTGCGAGCTCCAGTTCGCGCTGCGCCCGGTGCATGAGAAAATCCCTGTCGCGCATCGTAGTCTCCGAAACAGCGAGCCCGAAGATGGACACCATTTCCTGCTATTGGACATAGTAATCAGTAAAAAGCGACAATAGTTAACCAAAATCAATTTTGAAATTGATCCATATCAATAATCATTATTTCTAGATATAATTATGAAACACCACACATTATTTTGTTTTATTATAAAATATCTGGAACTGATTTTTCACCGGAAAGTTATCGCCCAACGCCATCGCGAAGGAGCGTCGTTTGCAGACCTGTTTTCCGTCACCCTTGTTGGCGGCGAACTAAATGCCCGCCACGCAGTGGCGCGCGTCACAGGTCGCGGTGATTCTCATGATCCTAGGTGCTCCCGCTGCTCGCATCGAAAGCGCGGAATTGCGCGACGCGCTGGCTGCGGCGCACGCCACGAACCCCGACATCACGGCCGCGCGGGCGCGGCTGCGCGGGGTCGATGAGAATGTCGGCATCGCCAAGGCGTCCGGCCGCCCCTTGCTCGGCGCCACCTCCACGATAAGCCAGACCTTCGACGACATCGGGCGATTTCGCGACGGCGGCCGGGTGCTCGACGCGTCGGCCGACCTGTCGGTTCCCCTCTATTCCGGAGGTCGCGTCCGCAACCTGACACGGGCGGCCGACAGCCGCGTCGTCGGCAGCCGAGCCGACTTGCGGACGATCGAAGGTGATGTGTTCACGCAGGTCGTGGCGGCGTACCTCAACGTCATCCGCGACGCCTATCTCGCCAACCTCAGCCGCAGCTATGTGGAGCTGCTGAGGGCCAATCTCGACGCAAGCCAGGCCCGCTTCAGGGGAGGCGACCTGACCCGTACCGACGTGGCGCAGTCGGAAGCACGCCTGGCGGCCGCAAGGAGCCAGCTCACCGCCGCCGAGGGTGACCTGACGACCAGCCGCGAGGAGTATCGGCGCGTCGTCGGAAGCTGGCCGGTAGAGCTAGAGTCCCCGCCGCCGTTGCCGACGCTGCCATCGACCGCCGACATCGCCGTCGAGATAGCAGTCGCGGGCGCGCCCGATCTGGAATCGGTGTCGGCAAGCGTCAGGGCGGCCGGCTTCGACGTGGAGGTGGCGCGGGCGTTGCGCCGGCCGGTGCTGTCGACTTCCGCGACCGCAAGCTACGTCAACTATCTCGGCTCGCTCGACAGGGTGGCCGGGATCCCGTCGGATCGCGGGCTCGACCAGGTCCAGACCACGGCGGTCGTCGGGCTCGCCGCGAGGATTCCGCTCTATCAGGGCGGCGGCCCGGCGGCGCGCGTTCGGCAGGCGCAGGCGTTCGAAAGCGAATTGGAAGAACAGCGGGTCGGCGTCGAGCGCGCGATCATCGCCGACGTGCGGGCCGCCTTTTCCGACTTCAGCGTCGCAACTGCCAACATCACCTCCAACGAGGTCGCCGTCGCCGCCAACCAGCTCGCGCTGCGCGGCGCGCGCGAGGAGAATGCGGCGGGGACGCGGACGCTGCTCGACGTGCTCAATGCCGAGCAGGAGCTGCTGGAGAGCCAGGTGGCGCTCATCGTCGCCGGACGAGATCGCTACGTCGCCGGCTTCTCGTTGCTCAACGCCATGGGCCGCGCCGGCGCCGATCTGCTCGGCCTCGACGGTGGCGCGCTGTATGATCCGTTGCCGAATTACGAGCGCGCGAGCCGTTCGCTTTCGGATTGGGCGGACAGCCGCAAGGCTGCGCCGTCGGCGACGCGCACCGTCGGCCCGACCCCGCTCGACCGCCCTGCGGTTGCCGTCATGGCAGTCGATGCCGGCAGGCTGCCCGCGACGGAATCGGAGACGATCTCCCGGCCGCCGATCAGCGATGGTCCCGGCAGCGCGGCAATGCCGCAAGCGCCGCGGCGATAGCATGATCGCGGCGGCCTCCCTTGCGTTCGGCCCTGTCCCCTCGCCGATCGCGGCGCCATGAGCAGCCGGGCGGCCCATATAAACGCGCTCGATCACGCGCTCGACGTCTCGATCCAGAACGTCGCGGTTTGCGAGATCCAGAACGGGGCGCGCCTCGTCGTGGCGCCGGTCGAAGCCTTTACCAGCTATCTCGTGCTCGCCGGCACCATGCACGTCAGCTTTGCCGATCACCCCGACCTGGTCGCCGAGACCGGGATGCTGGTGCTGGTGCCGGCGGGGCTCCGGCCCAGTATCTCGGGCAGTGCCGAGCCGGCGGTGGACGTGCTGGCGACAAGGGGAGCCACCCGTCTGGGAAGCCTTGTCGTCCTGGATGCGGCAGGTGGTCAGGCCGGCGATCTTCGTCTGCTGGTCGGCCGCCTGGTGTCCAACAGCGTCGAGCTTCCCATCGTGCTTGGCGACATCGCCGCGCCGCTGCTCAGCGACCTTCGCGACGACCATGTCGCCTCTGCCGCCACGACGGCGATCCTGAAGGAGATCGGTCGGGCCCAGGTCGGTTCGGCCGTCCTCGTCACGACGCTCCTGAAGGCGTGTGTGGTGATCAGCATGCGCCAGATGGCGGCGCATCTCGCGAAATCGGGGGTCAGCTTCCTTTCGCCGCTCAATCCGCAACTGGCGACGGTGACGGCGGCGATCCTGGCGCGGCCAAGGCAGTCACACTGCATCGACTCGCTCGCGAAATTAGCCGGTATGAGCCGGTCGACGTTCGCGAGGCAGTTCGCCGAGGCGATGGGCAGCAGCCCGATGGAGTTCGTGCAACGCGTCAGGCTCCGCCATGCGGCCGCCCTGCTCGACAGCACTGCGATGTCGATCAAGGAGATCGCGGCATCGTCGGGATTCGCCAGCCGCAGCCACTTCTCGCGCGCGTTCCGCTGTCTCCACGGCCTGGATCCGACGCGCTTTCGATCCCGGCCCAACCCGGTGGTCGCCCGGCACCAATAACCCAGGTTAGTCGAAGCTGGTTCAAGCCGGGTTTCCACGGTGCCGCCCGCCCCCAAAGCGGTATCCCTGAAGGTCATGACCGGCCAACGACGTTAATCTAAGATAACAAGAAAATCAATTTATATTCAGTGACTTGTGAGAGATCGTTTTGGCGGAAACCGGTCAATTTCGCACGTTTTGGACAACTGCGCCCGGAGGAACGCGGCACCCTCGCTCTTGGTTCTTCTGCTGCGATCCAACGGGCGGCGTGCCTCCCGTCCGATCGAAAGTCAGAGGCAATCTCAACCAACATAGAGGAGATCGATCATGGGTGGTCTGAACAATATTTTCGGCGGCGAAGGCAACAACGACAGCGAGAACAGCAACAGCTCGAACGCCAACTCGAACGAGGGCAGCCTCACGGGTGACGTGAGCTCGGCGCTGGGTCTCAACGCCAACTCGAGCCAGGAAAGCCAGAGCCAGGACGAGGACGGCAACTCGAGCTCGGAATCGAGCGATCAGTCGATCGGTCTCGACACCAGCACCGACGGCCTTCTGAACTCGATGAGCGACAGCTTCAGCTCGTCGAGCGACTCCGACACGGAGTAATCCACGACGGGAGCGGGCCTTCGGGCCCGCTCCTTCCTTTTTCGGAGATACCGCCTCATGGCCGCCGAGATTCTGCTTCATCCCGATAACCGGCTCCTGGGGTTCTCCACCAACGACTTCAGTTTCTACGGTGCGCAGCCCGCCGACGTGACGACGGTCACGGTCCGACCGGCGCCGGCTTCCGAGGGGCTTGCGCCGCCGGTCGACACCGGCGACGGCGCCGGTGGAGCACCGGCCCCCATGAGCGAGCCGTCGCCTCCTGCGGATATGGCGACGATCGAAATCGCCGACCCGATTCCCGCCGACGTCGAAGCTCCCGCTGCCACCAGCAGCGTCGCCGCCGGCGAAGCGGCCGCGCCGCTGGTGCCGAACGCCGACGGCGCCGGCTCGCTCAGCTCCGTCGCCTTCAGCGTCCTCCCGGCAACGAGCCAGCTTTCAGCCGAAAATGCTGCCGCCGAGACTGCGCCTGCCGCCCTGTCGGGCGTGGCGCCGTCTTCCGGCGACATGAGCGCCGCGACCGACGCCCTGACCACCTCGACCATGCTCGACATGATCGGCATTACGGCGCCGCTCTCTGCTGCGGTAGATGCGCTCGCGATCGACGCGCTCGGCGTGGCGGCGCAGGCTCCTCCGACCGTCGTCGATGCGGTGGGCACCACCACGTCTCTCGCCGCCGACACTGCCGCCTCGCTGGTAGGCGACGTCGTGGCGCCCGTCACCGCGGTGATCACGCCGGTGGTGGATTCGGTCGCCAGTGCGGCCGCGCCCGTCGATGCGGCGGTGGGAACCGATCTCGCCGGCGCGGATCCGGCCGCCGGCATCGCGACCCTCGTCGACCTGGTCACCGTCGACAATCTGTTCGACCTTCGCCAGGCCGGGGTCGAGGCCGCTCCCGATCCGGCGCCGTCAATGGTGGACAGCCTGATGGCCGATGCGGTCGCACCGCCTCTGCTTGGCACCGAAGATTCGGACGACGCTCTCCTCGCAACCAGCGACGCGCACGACGATGCCGTCGGCATCGGAATTTGAGCCCCCCTGTCATGGACAAGACGCCGACGGATGTCCGAAAAACACACCAGGACGCGACCGACGCCTCGGCTGAGGTCATCGCGCTCGACAGCGCCGCCCGCGCGGCCGATCTGGGCCATGGCGACGAGTTCGCGTCCGCACTGCGCCAATGCAAAGGGTTGATCTGGGCGGCCGCCGCCTACAGCGGCGGCGTCAACCTGCTGTTTCTCGCCTCGCCGATCTATCTCATCGAGGTCTATAACCGCGTCATTCCCAGCGGCAGCATCCCAACGCTCGTCGTTCTCAGCATCGGCCTTTGCCTGGCGCTGCTGACGATGGTGGTTCTCGATTCGGTTCGCGCGCGCTTGCTGATCCGCGCGGCGGCCCGGCTCGATCGCATCCTCGCCCATCGCGTCTTCCAGGCAATCATCGATCTGGCGCCGCGCAACGGCGCCATCGCGCGCAACGGGCAGATGCTGCGCGATCTCGACCAGTTCCGGGGCGCGCTCGCCGGACCCGGCGCGCAGTTCTTCTTCGACATGCCGTGGATGCCGCTGTTTTTGCTCACGCTCTTCCTAATCCACCCGCTCCTGGGCGCCGTCGGCCTGGGCGGGGCTCTGCTGCTGCTGGCGCTCGCATTCTGGAGTGACAGGGCGACGCGCGAGAGCGCCGAAATCGCGACCCAGGCAGGTAACCGCAGCTATCGATTTACCGACGCCGTGGCGCGCTACGCCGGTTCGGTGCGGGCGATGGGAATGACCGACGCGCTGTCGGTGCACTGGCATGTCGATCGTGACACGATGATGCGCCGCCAGGCCGAAGGCAGCGACCGCGCGGCCAATTTCTCCGCCGCTGTCCGCTTTATCCGGCTGGGGCTTCAAAGTGCGATGATCGGCGTCGGCGGCTGGCTGGTTGTCGAAGGCAGCATGCTTCCCGCCAGCATCTTCGCAGCGAACCTTCTGCTGGGACGCGCGCTCGCTCCGCTCGAAGTCGCCGTCACGGGCTGGCGCGCCAACGCGCAGGCGATCGCGTCGGGGCGACGCGTGCAGAAAGCGTTGATCGAGGCGGGTCGGCGCCGCGGCCAGGTCGTCCTTCCGAACGACGACGTGGCGATCGAGGCCGCTGGCGTGTTCTTGGTTCCGCCGGGTGCGAACCGGCCGGCGTTGAAGGACATCGATCTCACGATCGCGGCCGGCGAAGCGATCGGCATCGTCGGCCCCAGCGGCGCCGGCAAGAGCTCGCTGGCGCGAATGCTCGTCGGCATCACCATGCCGACGCAGGGGCGCCTCACCATCGGCGGTGTCGAGGGACGCCACTGGACCGACGCGAATCTAGCGGAGCGCATCGGCTATCTGTCGCAAACGGTCGGCTTGTTCCCGGGCACGATCCGGGAGAACATCGCCCGCTTCACCAGCGGCAACGACGACGCCGTCGTCGAAGCCGCGAGACGTGCCAACGTGCACGACATGATCATGACCTTCCCGGATGGTTACGAGACCCGGGTCGACGCGAGCGGCGAGGGGCTTTCCGGCGGCCAGAAGCAGCGCATCGGCCTCGCCCGCGCGATGTTCGGCAACCCGCGGCTGCTCGTGCTCGACGAGCCCAACGCGCATCTCGACGCCGACGGCGAGGAAGCGCTGGCAGGAGCGCTCGCGACGCTGAAGCGCGAAGGCACGACTATCGTGCTGATCGCGCACCGTCTCAACCCGATCGCGCAGGTGGACCGGGTAGTCGTCCTGTCCGCCGGCGAGCTGCAGCTCGACGGCCCCCGCCAGAAGGTCTTCCGCCAGGTGAAGACCGAACTCGTCCGCTCGATCGCGCGCGAACCGGTGCCCGCGTCATGAAGATCGATTTCTCCCCGTTCCGCGGCGGCACGCAGTCCGCCCCGCGCCGCTACATTGATCGGCGGATGCGGCAGCTCGAGATCGAGCCGCTCGACTATTCGCGGCGCATCAACCGGCTCGGCATCGGCGTCGTGCTCTCCTTCGTGCTGATCTTCGTCGTCTATGGGCTGGTGGCGCCGATCTCGAGCGCCGCGCTCGCGTCGGGCGAGGTTTCGCAGCGCGGCGACAAGCTGATGGTGCAGCCGCAGACGTCGGGCGTGGTGAGCCGCGTTTTCGTCCGTGAAGGACAGACGGTTCGCGCCGGGCAACCGCTGATCTGGCTGGATGGCGTTCGCATGTCGGCGAAACTGCGTCAGACGGAGGCCCGTTACGATGCGCTTGCCGCGACCGAAGCGCGGCTGCTGGCGCAGCGCGACGGATCGTCGAACATCTCGTTCCCCACCGACCTCCTCGCCCGACAGGCGGGGCCGGAACTCCGCGCCATCCTCGACGCCGAACGGGCGACGTGGCGCCGCGAGTCCGAAATCAGGCGCGCCGATCGCCAAATGATCGAAATCCGCCTGGCGTCGTCGCGCGCGCAGCAGCGTGCGACCGAGCGGCAACTGAGCCTGATCAACGACGAGCTTACCGGATACCGCGAGCTGTACGACAAGGGGTTCGCCCGAAAAACCACGGTACGAGCGCTCGAACGAACGCAAGCCCAGCTCGAAGCGGAACGCGCGACGGGCGCCGGCGCCATCGCCCAGGCGCAGGCCGAGCATCGGCGCATCCTCGACGCGCAGATGCTCGAGACCGTCAGCCAGCTGGCCGAGGTTCGTTCGCAGCTCGCGCAGGTCAGCCCCGATCTCGCGGTAACGCGATATGATTCGGACCAGCATGTCCTTCGCGCGCAGGCCAATGGCCGCGTCTCAGGCGTGGTCGACCTTGGCCCGGGCATGGTGGTGACGAGCGGCAGCACGCTGATGGAGATCGTTCCGGATCGGCGCGACCTCATCGTGAACGCGCGGATCAGCCCGAACGACATCGATGACGTCCGCGTCGGCCAGGAAGCGACCGTGCGCTTCTCAACCGTCAATCCGCACGGCCAGACCGCGTTCAAGGGCCGTGTCGTCAGCCTGTCCCCCGACCGCGTCGGTGACGATGCGACGGCCCACTTCCGCGCGCAGATCGCGCTGGATGATCCGGCGGGCGCCCGTCGCGAAGGCGTTACGCTGCAGCCGGGCATCCCCGCCAGCATCAGCGTCAAGACGAAGGAACGGACGCTCTTCGACTATCTGTTCTCGCCGCTCACCGACGCCATGAGCCGGAGCCTGCGCGAGGAATGATCGGTGGAGTTCGCTGCGACGGCGAGCCGCCGCTAGGCTGACATGAGCGGAGCCGGGCTTGGCACGCTAGCACCGGCGAGGATGGAATAGCGTCGTGCCATATCGCGATGCACTGCAGCCACTTTCGGGTTGAGGGCTGTCGCGGCGCGCGCCAGTTCCTCCTGCTCGCGCGCCCTGAAATATTCTACCGAGCCAAATTCGATCATTCGAATGCTCCCACCCGAGGAAGCACCATCTAACCAGTCTGCTCACTGCCGTGCGCAACATGGATCATATTTGCCGATGGGATTCAGGCGCGCAGACGATCAGCACGCCGCGCCGGTCATTCCAGGTCGATCGCCAGACTTCGTTCGATCGCCGCGAGGAGGGCAAGGGACTTCGCGAGCTCGGCCGGCGTGTCGCCAAGCTCCGGACCGATCTCCTCCTTCACCTCCGATGCGATGTCGACGATTTCCAGGGCGTCGGCGACACTGAGGACCGAACGCGCCACCAAACCGTGGATGAGGCTTTCGACGAGAAACAGCGCGGCCTGGCCGTGAGCGTCAGGCGGGCTCACTCCGGATGCGGCGGCCGATTCGTTGTCGTTGATATGGCGGGACATGGCGTCTCCATTTCGGCAAGAGCGCTTGGCATCTCTCAGCCGCCGGAAGCCGAACTGTCACCGACGATCCCTTGCCAATAGCGCGATCGCCGAACCGCAGCCATTACTCAAATCAACTTTCGATAATAACTTTGAACAATGTTAAAATGCACGCCCGCGTGGGATGGTAGGACCGTGGCGAACCGATTCATCAGTAAGTTGAATGGCTACGCGCCGCTGGGCAAAGCGGATATCGCGGTGCTCGAGGCTGCCACGGCCAAACCCAGGGACTATCCCGCCAAGTTCGACCTCATCCGCGAAGGGGATCGGCCGGGACCGGTATTCGTGATGCTCGAGGGGTGGGCATGCCGGTACAAAATCCTGCCGAACGGCACGCGCCAGGTGCTGGCCTTCCTGATGCCCGGCGACTCATGCGATCTCCACATCGGGCTCCTGGCGGAGATGGACCACAGCATCCAGACGCTGGTGCCGTCGGTCGTCGCGACGATCCCGCGGGCCGAGATGGATGCGATCATGGATGGTCATCGCGCCATCGCAAAGGCGATGTACGTCGGCCAGCTCATCGACGAGGGCACGATGCGCGCCTGGATCACCAGCATGGGGCGGCGCGCCAGTATCGAACGAGTCGCTCATCTGATGTGCGAGCTCTACATCCGCGCCCGCGCCATCGGGGCGGCGGACGAGCGGCAGCTGGCGCTGCCGCTGTCGCAACTGGTGCTCGCCGATGCGCTGGGGATGACGCCGGTGCATCTCAACCGAGTCCTCAAGGAATTGCGGCTGAAGGGGGCGATGACCCTGAAGCGCGGCAGTCTGGTCGTCACGGATCCGTCCAAGTTGGTTCAGATCGCAGGGTTCGACGACAATTATCTTCACCGGCGCCTCAGGACGGCAGCATAGCTTTCCGCGCGTCGCGCGTCGCCGTGCTTCAACCAGCCGACCATGATCGGTGAGGCGCCCCCCGGGCGTGATAAATGCCATTGGTAGGATGATATCCGCGTCTGTCTCGGGGTTGTTCTTATTCCCCAACAGATTCAATCGATGAACTCTCGGCTTGCCGATGGCGCGCTGCCGTCGCACCTTGAAGAGAAGCTAGGTGGCGGCAAGTTCCCTTCTTTGGACCAATATTGCTGATCGCCAGGTCGCGCTACCGGAAGAGCTTCTTGGGGCGGCGCCTTTCCAACGGCCAGTTTGCCTAATAGCCGCCGTTCAGGCAGGGGAACATTGAGGACGGTGCATACCCGCGCCATGTAGCTGCCCGAAACCTCGAACTGATCTGCGACCGTCGTCATGGGTTCGGACAACACCAACCGATAAAGCGCTTCCCTCGAAATCACTGCTTACTCTCAATGATTGTCGCCGGAGGCGGCAATGGCATGGTCCAGTTCAGATCGCGCCTGCTATCCCTGATGCTCGACAGCACTAGCGTGTTCGTTCCTCGCCAGTTCCCAGTTCGGCTCTAGAGAAATTCCCTGCTCAATTTCGTCGCTGCCGGCACCGGTGGTGACATTATCCCGGCGCATTCGGCATCTTACACGCAAGAAGGAACTGTCGAGCGAAAATCTCCGCCCTGTTTTGCGCCATATCAGGGAATTTTGGGGTGAGACGGGTTCGCACGCGACTGCGCCGCGCACCATTGAGCTACGATCTTATAAAAACAGCGATTTAGCTGCCAAAGCGACGGGGTGAGAACCCCGCCGCTTCGGTGCTTGGTATTCCCTGCCTCGCTAAAGGCCTCAGGCTAGCGTCCGCACGCCCGGCTCGCGGTCGTAAAAGCGCCTCGCCGCTGCCGTGGCGAAGTCCTTGCCTAGCCCGGTCACGCCGTCATCCGGCTCCACCCCAGCCTTATCGAGGAGCGGCTTCGCCGCCTCGCTGGCACCGATCGCCTTCAGGTGGCCGAACGCGTTCATCGCAAACTCGACCGCCGCGCCCTCCTTGAGCAGCGCCTTGCACCCCGCATCGGACAGGATGATCGCCACCGCGTCGAACAGCTGGCTCGGCGTGCCGGCGAGCTGGCCGTCGGCCTTCTGCTGCGTTCCGTCGGAGAGCTTGGCGCCGCCGACCTTGGGCGCGACGATCACCGCCTTGCCCTTCGCCTTGGTGACGGCATCGACCACCGACTTCAGTGCTGCCGCGTCGGTGCCGTCGGCGATAAGGATGCCGACCGCGCGGCCTTCGAGCGTCGCCTTCATATTCTTGTGGATCGACAGCGCGTCGGACGGCGCCAGGTCGACCGGCTCCTTCGCCGCCTTCGCCTTCTTCGGCAGATCGATGCCGAGCCCGTCGGCGACCCGCTTCGCCAGATCCTCGTCGACGTTGCGCAGGTTCGCCACCATGCGCGGCGGCACCTGATCGAGCAGCCCGACCTTCGACAGCTCGAACACGAACGACGAGGCGATGTGCGCCTGCTCGTGTGCGTCTTGCGAGCGGTAGAACAGCCGCGCCTGGCTGTAGTGATCGGCGAAACTCTCGGCACGGACGCGCAGTTTGTCGCCGGTCTCGTCGGGACCGGTGGCGGCGTTGGCCGTCGCGAAGCCGCGCTCGAGGCTTTCGCGTGGGCCGCCCTCCTCGCCATGCTCCGCGAGGCTGTTGGGCTCGTAGTTGGCGCGGCCCTTCGGCACCATCGTCTGCATCTTGCCGTCGCGCTGGAAGTTGCCGAACGGGCAGCGTGGCGCATTGACCGGAATCTGGTGGAAGTTGGTCGTGCCCAGCCGCGAGTTCTGCGTATCGAGGTAGCTGAACAGCCGCCCCTGCAGCAGCGGGTCGTTCGAGAAGTCGATGCCCGGCGGGATGTTGGACGGCAGGAACGCCACCTGCTCGGTTTCGGCGAAGAAATTATCGACGTTGCGGTTGAGCGTCAGCTTGCCGATCAGGCGAACGGGCACATCCTCCTCGGGGATCAGCTTGGTCGCATCGAGCACGTCATAGGGCTGCGTGTCGGCAAAGGCCTGATCGAATACCTGGATGCCGAGGTCCCATTCGGGGAAAGCGCCGGTGTCGATCGCTTCGAACAGGTCGCGGCGATGATAGTCATTGTCGGCAGCCTGGAGCTTCAGCGCCTCGTCCCAGATCGTCGACTGGATACCGAGGCGGGGCTTCCAGTGGAATTTGACGAAGCTCGCCTTCCCGGCGGCATTGACCAGCTTGAAGGTGTGGACGCCGAAGCCCTCCATCATCCGCAGCGAGCGCGGCAGGGTGCGGTCGGACATCGCCCACATCAGCATGTGGGTCGTCTCGGGCATCAGGCTCGCCCAGTCCCAGAAGGTGTCGTGCGCGCTGCCGGCCTGCGGATAGCCGCGATCGGCCTCCATCTTCACGGCATGGACGAGGTCGGGGAATTTCATCGCGTCCTGGATGAAGAACACTGGGATGTTGTTGCCGACGAGGTCCCAGTTGCCCTCGGTCGTGTAGAATTTGACCGCGAAGCCGCGCACGTCGCGCGGGGTATCGACCGAGCCGGCGCCGCCCGCGACGGTCGAGAAGCGGACGAACACCTCGGTCTTCTCGCCCTTCCTGAACACCGCCGCCTTCGACAGGTCGGAGATGTCGTCAGTTGCCTCGAACACGCCATGCGCGCCGCTGCCGCGAGCGTGGACGATGCGCTCGGGGATGCGCTCATGGTCGAAGTGGAAGATTTTCTCCCGCAGCACGAAGTCTTCGAGCAAGGTCGGCCCGCGTGCGCCGCTGCGGAGGCTGTTCTGATTGTCGCTGACGGGAACGCCGTGATTGGTGGTCAGCAGGGCGCCATCACCGGTCGCGCGCTGGTGAGTTTCGCCGCCGTTGCCGGCGTCTGCGTTCAAGTTCTTCGCCATTCGACGTCTCCCCGCAATCTGAAGTGGATGCCGGTTCAAACGTGTCAGGCGTCGGGTTGGTGGCGCACGCGCGGAAATATTGCCGCTGGATCGCCGTATCGACAGCGTCAGGCGGGAGTCGCCGATCCCCAATAGTTGAAGCTGAGCGGGCGCGGGCCTGGGATGTACATGGTGTCGAGCTTCTCGACCGCGAAGCCGCCTTCGCGCAGCAGCGCCGGGATATCGCGGTTGAGGTGGCAGCCGCCGGCGATATGGCCCCAGACGGTGTCGAGCCGGTCCTGCCAGCGCTTCACCTCGGCGTCGGGCGCCTTGCCATGTTCGGAGAACAGCAGCTTGCCGCCGGGCTTCAGCACCCGGCGCATTTCGCGCAGCGTGGCGACGGCGTCCGGGATGGTGCAGAGCGTGTAGGTGGTGACGACGGTGTCGATGCTGGCATCGTCGAGCGGGATGCTCTCGCCGGGCAGGCCGATGAACTCGATGGGGAACGGTGCGCCGACAGCGGCCTTCTCGGCCATCTGGCGGATTTCGGCAGCGGGCTCGAGCCCCCACAGCTTCTCGACCTTCGCCGGATCATAGTAGGGCAGGTTCAGCCCCGAACCGATGCCGATCTCCAGCACGCGACCCGACGCCTCGGGCACCACCTTCCGCCGCTGATAGCGGATCGGCTTCATGCCGCAGGCGAGGTGAAGCACCTTCGGCAGGATGTGGCGGTCGTAGAAGCCCATGATGCCCTCCCCTTTTGCGCGACTGTCGCGCAAACGGGAGGAGCCAGCAACTCGCCGCCATTCCAACCTTTCCCGTCATACCGGCGAAAGCCGGTATCCAGTCGAGCGTCGGTCTGGATACCGGCTTTCGCCGGCACGACGGGATCGTGTGTGGGGGACTGCTACCGGCCGCCGAAGCGCAGGCCGACCCAGAGGGTGCGCGGGGTGCCGAGGTCGAGCAGGCCGGTGCCGGAGATGCCGGCGACGACCTGTTCGTCGAACAGGTTTTCGGCACGAACTTCGACCGCGAGCGCGGGGGTCAGCCGCACGCTCGCACCGGCATCGACGGTGAAGGCGTCGGGCAGGCGGCGCAGGCCGAGATCGTCCTCGGCCTGGCGTCCCGCGTACCGGCCGGTGGCCTCCGCTGCGAGTACGCCGCGCGTCCAGCCGACGGTGCCGCTGAACTGATGCTTCGGCGTTTGCGCCGGACGCTGGCCGTCGAGCGCCGCGGCGGTGCCCGAAGCGCGGACGCGGGCATCGGCGAAGGCGTAGCTGCCGGTCAGGCGCCAGTCGCCATAGGCGAGGTTGCCGGTCGCCTCGAAACCCCGCACGCGGATGGCGTCGACATTCTGGCGCTGGCGGAAGGTGCCGCCGGCCGCCACGAAACCGACCTGCGGGAAAGTGCCCGGCCCCTGCCCGAGGCTGACGTTGGAGATCGCGTCCTCCAGCTCGTTCCAATAGGCGGTGAGCGACAGGCCGACGGTGTTGAGCGGGCGATAGTCGATGCCCGCCTCGATGCCGCGTAGCTTCTCCAGCGCAAGGCCGGGGTTGGCGGCGGTCGCGTCGGCGCCGACGCGGAACGGGCGGTAGAGTTCGTTCAAGGTCGGCAGGCGGAAGCCGGCGTAGGCGGCGGTGCGCAGCTCGATGGCGCCGGTCGGGCGGAAGAGCGCGCCGGCGCGGGCGGTGGGGCGCCAGCCGCTGCGGTCGGCGACAGGCTCGCTCAAGGTTTGTGCGCCGGTGTCGCTGTCGAACTCGTCGAGGAAGCCGTTCGAGATTTCCCAGCGGTCGAGCCGCGTGCCGCCGGTCAAGGTGACGGTGTCGGACAGCGTCCAGCTATCCTCGATGTACAGCCCGGCGGTCAGCGTCTCGCCGCCCGCTTCGCGCAGGCGGGTGAAGCGGCCGGTCTGAAAGCGGAAGCGCTCGCGGGTGCGGCCGTCACTGGTGCGAATGTCGGCGCCGATCTGGAGCTGGTGCCCCTCGCCCACCGCGGGCCGCAGCTCGATCTTGCCGCCAAGGCCGGTCGCCGGCGTGTTGTACTGGTCGAGCGACGGCGTCGCCGAGGCGCGGCTGGCGACGACCGAGGTGAAGCCCGAGGCGAAGCGGCGCGCCTGCACATAGGCGAGCGCCTCGAACGGCAACGCGCCGCGGCCGATCAGGCGCAGGCTGGCGTCGGCGCCGCGGCTGTTGGAGTCGGCGCCGACTTGGCCGCGGCGGCGATCGTCGTCGAACGCCTGCGCGCTGGCCTGCAACTCCGTCGCATCGCCGACGGCGGTGACGCCGCGCAGCGCCACGCTCCACGACTGATATTTCGCCGGCACGTCGACGGCGCCGCGCTGGCCTTCGGGGACAAGGAAATAGCCGTCGCCGCGATCGAAGCGCGCGGTCGCCGTGGCGAAGCCGTCGCCGAGGCGCGCGCCGCCGCCGGCCCCGGCCGAAACGGACTCGCGGCTGCCGTAGGCAAGGCTGGCGAAGGGCTTCAGCTCGTCGGCATCGGCGCTGAACAGTTCGATGGTGCCCGCCACCGCGCCGGCGCCGAATGCGCCCGCGCCGCCGCCACGCGTCACGCGCGCCGAGGACAGGCGCTCAGGCGCGAGCGACGGCCAGGCCACCCAGCCGGCGAAGGGATCGAGCTGCGGCACGCCGTCGAGCAGTACCAGCGCCCGGCTCGATGCATTGCCGCCGAGCGCGCGCAGGGTGGCGCCCTGGCTGGTCGGGTTGGCGGCGCGGCTGTCCGAGCGGCGGAACTGCTGAAAGCCGGCGACGTCGCGCAGAACATTTTCGAGGCGGCCGCTCGGCTCTTCGGTGAGCCGGTCTCGATCGATGACGCTGGTTCCGTAAGCGGCAGCGCCGGCGGGCGCAGGCAGGCTGCGGCCGGTGACCACGATGGTTTCAGGTGCTTCTTCAGCGACGGCGGGCGCCGCCACCGCGAGCAGCAAAAGGAGACGCTTCACAGGCGCTGCAGCAGTTCGGCGGCGAACAGCGACAGCGTGTCGTCGCGCGCGCCCATCACCGCGATGCGGTCGCCGGGCTGGGCGAGTTCGACGAGGCGATCACCACAGGCAGGGCGATCGACCAGCGCTTCCGCCTGGCGGCCGGCGGCGGCGACGCCCTCGGTGATGGCGGCCGAACCGATGCTGCGGTCAACGGTGCCGCCGAAATAGACGGGCTCGGGCATGAGCAGCACGTCGCCGGGGGCGAGCCTGGTCGCGAAAGTCTCGATAAAGGCGTCCTTCATCAGGCGTAGCGGGCCGAAGCCGTGCGGCTGGAACATCACCAGCAGGCGGCCGGGGAAGCTGTGCAGGGTGTCGAGCGTCGCGGCGATCTTGTCCGGGTTGTGGCCGAAGTCGTCGATGACGGTGACGCCCTTCCGCGAGGTGCCAACGACGTCGAGCCGGCGGCGGATGCCGCGGAAGTCACCGAGCGCGCGAGCGGCCAGTTCGAGGTCGACGCCCGCCGCATGCGCCGCGGCGATGGCGGCGAGCGCGTTGGACACATTGTGCCGCCCCGGCGTGCGCAAGGTTACCCGCGCCGTCTCGCCGGTGGCGCGCTCGACCACTTCGAAGGCAATGCCGTTGGAGGCCGGCGCGAGGGCGCGAGCGACGAAATCGGCGTCGTGATCGAGCGCGTAGGTGACCGCCTTGCCCGCCGGCAGCGTCGCGGCGATCACTGCGGTCTCCGCATTGTCGAGGTTGAGCACGGCGCGGTCGGCGCGCGCGACGAAATCGCCGAACAGCTGGCGCAGTTCCTCCATCGATTTGTGGTCGAGCGAGATGTTGCTGACCACCGCAACGGTCGGGTCGTACTGCGCGATCGATCCGTCGCTCTCGTCGATCTCACTGACGAAGGCGGCGCCGCCACCGGTCAGCGCGCTGGCGAAGGGCGTATCGGCGTTCATGAAATTCTTCATGTCGGCGCCGTTCATCACCGTTGGCGCGCGGCGGGCGGTTTCCAATATCCAGCCGGTCATGCCGGTGATCGTCGACTTGCCGCTGGTGCCGCCGATGCCGATGCGCACCGAGGCGGCGTTGAACAGCTCGGCGAGCAGTTGCGCTCGGGTGATGATGGGGAGTCCAAGGCGGCGGGCGGCCTGTACGTCGGGAATCGTTTCCTCGACGGCGGCGGACACCACCAGGGTCTGGCCGTCGCGCAGGCCCGAACCGTCCTGTGCATGCAGCGCGACGCCGCGCGATTTCAGGAAGTCGAACTTGCCGGGCGTGCGGCCCTGGTCATAGGCGCGGTCGGAGCCTTCGACCTTGCCGCCGCGCGCAGTGACGATCATCGCCAGCGGTGCCATGCCGCTGCCGCCGACCCCGCAGAAGAAAAACTCTTTGCCCTGAATCATGGCGCGACCCTAGGGAGCGAACAGGCCCCAAGCAACCGGAGCGCACGCCTTGCGCATCGCCCTCGTCGCACCGTCCTGCCGCATCACCCCGGAAGCCGTCGAGCGCGTGCGCGCGCTGGCCGCGGCGCACTTCGCCGAGGTCGAGCTGGTCGTCCATCCGCAATGCTTCCTGAGCGATGGTCATTTCGCCGGGTCCGACGCCGCGCGGGCCGATGCGTTCGTCGAGATGGCGAATGATTCGCGCATCGACGCGCTGTGGTTCGCGCGCGGCGGCTACGGATCGAACCGGGCTTTGGAAGGCGTGCTGCCGAGGCTCGGGCCGGCGGCTAAGGGCAAGACCTATCTGGGGTACAGCGACGCGGGCTTCATGCTCGGCGCGCTCTATGCGGCGGGAATCGGCCAGCCGGTGCATGGGCCGATGCCGGGGGACATCAACCGCGTCGGCGGTGAGGCGGCGGTGCTGCGGTCGCTGGCGTGGCTGGCGAAACGCGATCCGGCCTCGCTGGAAACGTCGCTCCGCGATCGGCGGCCGGCGGCGGCGTTCAATCTGACGATCCTCAGCCATCTGCTCGGCACGCCCTGGGCGCCCGACCTGTCGGGGCATGTGCTGATGCTCGAGGAGATCGGCGAATATATGTACCGGATCGACCGGGCGCTGTTCCACGTCACCTCCGACCCGATGATCCGACGCGTGGCCGGGCTGAAGCTCGGACGGTGCAGCGACATTCCGGAGAACGACCCGGATTTCATCCGCAACGATGTCCAGGTCGCCGAGGAGTGGTGCGCGCGGGCCGGAATCCCCTGGCTCGGCGTTGCCGATATCGGCCACGACATCGACAATAAGGTGGTGCCGTTCGGAAAGGTCGCGCGATGACGCATCGCATCTACGGGATGAGTTTTGCCAGCGTGTATCCGCATTATGTGACGAAGGCGGCGAAGAAGAGCCGGACGCAGGCGGAGGTCGACGAGGTGATCCGCTGGCTGACCGGCTATTCGCAAGCGCAGCTGGAGGCGCAGATCGCCGAGCGCACGACGTTCACTGATTTCTTCGGTGGCGCGCCGGCGATGAACCCGTCGCGGTCGCTGATCACCGGCAAGGTCTGCGGCGTACAGGTCGACGCGATCGAGGAGCCGCTGATGCGCGAGATCCGCTACCTCGACAAGCTGATCGACGAGCTGGCCAAGGGCCGGCCGATGGCGAAGATTTTGCGGGCCTGACTCCCCTTCTATCGTCATCCCCGCGCAGGCGGGGATCCATTACCGCCGACGCCTCGGAGAATGGACCCCCGCCTTCGCGGGGGTGACGACAAGGGGTAGGGCGACGGCTTTCGCTAAAGCGTCGAGGCGTCGGTCGGCAGGCCGAGGAGGACGCGGCCGGTGAGTTCGTAGGTCGCGGGCGACACCATCATGTGCTGCGTCATCGCATGCGCGTCGCGGAAGCGGCGTTGCAGCGGGTTGGACAGGAACAGCGCCGCGCCGCCGCCGAGGTCATAGGCTTCGCGGGTGACCTCCGCCGCGGTGCGGGTCATGTGGGTGGCGGCGAGGCGTAGTTCGGCACGGGTGTCGAGGTCGATACTACCGGTGGCCTGCGCGATTTCCCACGCCTCGGCGATGGCGCCGTAAAGGAAGGCGCGGGCGGCGCGGAGCCTGGCTTCGCTCTTGGCGACCTCGACCTGCACCGCACCACGCTCGGCGGCGGTTCGCTTCGAGCCCGGCGCGCGCTTGCTGGCGAGTGCCGCCTTCACCTCGTCGAGCGCGGCGCGGGCGTTGCCGGCGGCGACGGCCGCAATGCCCAGCGCCAGCAGGCCGAAGGCGGGGAAGGCGTAGAGCGGGCCCTTCTCGACCGGCGCATCGACGATCAGCGACACTGATCGGGCGCGCGGCACGCGCAGCTCCTCCACCGCGAAGTCGCCCGAGCCGGTGCCCTTCAGCCCCGCCGAATGCCAGGTGTCGATCAGCTCGACGTCGGCGCGCGGCATCACCATCATGCGGTGATCGGGCTGACCACTGGGCAGCAGCCGCATCGCGCTATCCTCGAAGATCAGCGAGCCGCCGACGATCCAGGCGCAGTTCGCGGTGCCCGAGCCCCAGCTCCAGCGGCCGCTTACCACATAGTCGTCGCCATCGACGACCGCCTTGCCCATCGGCGCGAACACGCCGCCGGTGATGACGTTCGGGTCGGCGAAGACTTCGGCTGCGATCTCGCGCGGCAGGTAGGCGCTGGTCAGGCCGGTGGTCGCCGCGATCATCAGGCACCACGCCACCGACGCATCGGCCTGCGCCATCGCCTCGATGGTGGCGACCACCTCGCCGGGCGGCAGCTCGAGGCCGCCGAGCGACTTCGGCACCACCAGCCGGAACAGCCCGGCGGCGGCCAGTTCGGCAGCAAGGTCGGCGGGCAGGCGCCGCGCCGCCTCGATCTCCTCGGCGCGGGCGGCGACCTTCGGCGCCAGATCGGCGACGTCGGGATGGGGAGCGGTCATAGGCGCAGCAGGCTCGCGAGGTTGTTCTTCTGCATGTCGCTCGACCCGCCGACGATCGGCATGCCGAGCAGGTCGCGGACGTGCCGGTCCATGTCATAGGCGTCGGACAGCGCATAGGCGCCCATCACCTGCTGGCAGGCGAGCGCGATCTCGACGCCGGTGTCGGCGATGAACAGCTTGGCCATCGAGGTCTCGACCGAGCAGGGCCGCTTTTCATTGGCGAGCCAGGCGGCGTGGTAGAGCATGTGGCGGCAGGCCTGCAGCTTGGTCTTTGCCGTCACCAGTTTGTGGCGAACCGCCTGATGCTGCGCGATCGGCTTGCCGAACTGCACGCGCTCCTTGGCGTACTGCCACGCCTCTTCCAGCGCGGCGCGGGCGATGCCGTAGGCACAGGCGGAAATCTCGATCTTTTCGACATCGAGCGCGCGGCCCGCGAGCAGCTCCCAGCCGCGGTTCCACATTGCCGGCCCGCCGACGATATTGGCGGCGGGAACGCGGACGTCGTCGAAATAGACGTCCTGGCTTTTGGTGTAGCGCAGGTTCGAATGCTCGATATCCTGCATACTGATCCCTGGCGTGTCGGTCGGGATCAGCACGAAACTGAGGTTGCGATAGCGGTCCTCGGGCGGGCCGGAGCGGACGAGGCAATAGATGACGTTGGCCCAGTCCGCGCCGGTGCACCAGCGCTTGGCGCCGTTGACCACCACCGTGTCGCCATCGAGTTCGGCCCGCGTCTCGACGCTGGCGAGATCGCCGCCGACATTAGGCTCGGAGAGGCCGTAGGCGAAGAACAGTTCGCCCCGCGCCAGCCGCGGCAGATATTCGGCCTTCTGCTCGGGCGAGCCGTTCTCTGACAGGTTCATGCCGCCATAGAAGGCGGTGTGGATGAACGGCCCGGCGAAGAAAGGGCCGGCCTGCGTCAGCTCCTCGATCACCGCGACGGCGGCAACGATGTCCTGCCCCGCCCCGCCATGTTCCTCGGCGATGGTGAGGCCGGTGAGCCCGAGCGCGTTGAGCTTGGCGTAAGCGTCGCGCGGCCACGCCTGCGCCTTGTCCCACGCGATGCGCTTCTCGCGCGGCGCCTCGGCGGCGACGAAGCGGCGGATCTGCTCGCGCAGGGCAGCGATCTCGGGGGCCTCGTCGGTGAAGGACTGGAAGATGCTGGTCATCGCGCTCCTCCCTTGCAAGGGGAGGGGGACCGCCGAAGGCGGTGGAGGGGTAACCGGCGCCGGAATGCCCCTCCACCCTGCTGCGCAGGGTCCCCCTCCCCGTTCCGGGGAGGATAAGAGTGGCGGAAGCCGCTCATTCGCCGGTCAGCTTCGCCGGGCGCTTCTCGATGAAGGCGTTTACCGCCTCGGCGCGGTCGGCGGTGACGTTGGACATCATCTCGTAACCGATCGACGCGTCCATCAGCTGCGACGCCAGCGCCTTCAGCGGCATGTTGGCGAGCGTCTTGGTCCAGCGCACCGCCCAGCGCGGGTTGGCCATGATCTTGCCCGCCACCTCGGCGACCCTGGCATCCAATTGGTCGCCGGGAACGACATGGTTGATGAGCCCAATCTCGGCGGCCTTCGCGGCGGTCAGCAGATCGCCAGTCATCAGCAGCTCCTTGGCGCGCGCGAAGCCGATGAGCTGCGGCCAGATCACGGCGCCGCCGTCGCCCGCCACCAGCCCGACCTTCACATGCGGATCGCCGATCACCGCCTTCTCGTCGGCGACGATGATGTCGCACAGCAGCGCGATCGTGGCGCCCAGCCCGGCGGCAGCGCCGTTCATCCGGCAGATCACCGGCTTTTCGACATCGAGCAGCGAGGTGACGATGCGCTTGGCGTCCCAGCCGATGGCGCGGAAGGTCGCCGGGTCGGCGATCTGCTCCTTGAACCAGTCGAAGTCGCCGCCGGCGCAGAAGGCGCGGCCCTTGCCGGTCAGGATGATGAGGTCGCTGTCGGGGTCCTGCTGCAGGTCGGTGAACACCCGCGCCAGCTCCTCGTGGAGCAAGGCGTCGACACCGTTGACCGGGCCGGGTGCGGCGATGGTGGCAGTGAGGATCCGGCCGTCGCGCCTGAACTCGAAGCGTTCGTAACCTTCGAAGCGCTTGCCGCTCATGCGCCCGCTCCGTTCACGCGCACCAGCCGCCGGCCGAAGTCGGCGCTGCCGCCCTCGAACAACTCGCTGAACAGCGCGGGCAGCGCCTCGACCCCGTCGCGGATCACCTCGCGCGTCTTCAGCTGCCCCGAGCGGATCAGCGCCGCCACCTCGGCCTGCGCGGCGGGGAACGCCGGCAGGTCGTCGAACACCACCAGCCCCTCCATGCGCAGCCGCCGCCCGATGAACTCGCGGGTGTTGTGCAGCCCCGGCGCCTCCGCCGGCGTGCGATTATAATCCGCGACCATCCCCGACACGACGATGCGCCCGCGCGGCCGCATCAGCGGCAGCACCCGGTCGATCATCGCGTTACCGACATTGTCGAACAGCACGTCGACGCCTTCTGGAAACGCCGCCGCGAGCTGCGCATCGAGATCGGCGGCACGATAGTCGATCGCCGCGTCGAAGCCGGCCTCCTCGGTGAGCCAGCGCCGCTTGTCCGTACCACCGGCGAGCCCGACGACCTTGCCCGCCCCCCAAATCTTGGCAAGCTGCCCCGTCGTCGCCCCCACCGGCCCCGCCGCCGAGGTGACGAGCACATTTGCGCCGGCGCGCATCTCGGCGACGCGCTTCAGCCCGAAATAGGCGGTCATCCCCGGCACCCCGAGCGCGCCGAGCCAGGCGGTCGCCGGCACGCCGAGATCGGGCAGCGCCGCGACATAGCCGCGGCCGTTCGAAATCGAATGGGTCGCCCAGCCGCCGGCGCCGAGCGTCAGCAGCGCGCCGACGGCAAATTTCTCGTTCCGGCTCTCGACCACCCGCCCCACCGAAAAGCCGTCGATCGTCGCGCCGGGCTGCAGCGGCGGCGCATAGCTGGCGCCGGGCGAGAGGCGGGATCGGGTGCCGGGATCGGCCGAGACATAGTCGTTGGCGACGAGAAACTGATGCTCGGCAAGCTCCGGGATCGGGACCGTCTCGATGCGAAAATCGGCGGGCGTCGGCGCGCCACTGATGTGGTGCGCGAGCACGACGCGCGTGAGTGTGGCGTTGGCCATGTGATGCCCCCAAGGCGATGTTCGTTGGGGGGAGTGTGACCGAGTTGCGGGGGTTGCTCAAGGACATGAGCGCTTGACAGCCAATCGCGTCATCATTTAACTTATTCGTTACATGGAAAAGATATTCGAAGCCCTCGCATCGACACCCCGTCGAAAGATTCTCGCCTATCTGTCGGAAGTCGACCTGACCGCCGGCGAGATCGCCGACCGGTTCAACATTTCACGTCCGGCCATCTCCAAGCACCTGCAAATTCTTGAGAATGCTGGTCTGATCGCCAGCGAGAAGCGGGGGTCGTTCGTCCATTATTCGCTGGTCCGCGAAAATCTGGCGAACACGCTGAATGGCTTCGTTCAACATCTCTGCCCGGTGTCGACACCGCTGAAGCGCGAAAGCGCCAAGCTGCGCGACGCCCGCAAAGCCAGCCACGAGTAGGAGTTCCCCATGCACCTCGTTCCGGGTTCAGAGCGTATCGTGACAGATGCTTCGTCGGACTCGGTCGAGGGGCGTGTGCGCTGGTCGCCAGCTAGGTCGCTGTGGATCGGTTCGATGACGGCAGCGACGCTTATCCTCGGCCCGCTCTATTTCACTTGGAGCGCGTTCGCGCTGTTCCTCGTCACTTGCGCGATCACCTTGTGCGCCGGCCATTCAGTCGGAATGCACCGGCGGCTCATCCACAACAGCTTCGAATGCCCGCTCTGGCTTGAGCATTTGTGCGTCTATCTCGGCGTCCTCGTGGGCATGGCCGGCCCGGTCGGCATGATGCGCGTCCACGACATGCGCGACTGGGCGCAGCGACAGCGGGCATGCCACGACTATTTCGGGCATCGCGCAAGCTTCTGGCGCGACGGCTGGCATCAACTGCATTGTGAGCTTGAGCTGGCGCGACCGCCCGTATTCCGGCTGGAGCCGCGGGTTGCCGAGGACCGGGTGTACCGCTTCATGGAGCGGACATGGATGTGGCAGCAGCTGCCGTGGGCGGTCGCCTTCTTCCTGATCGGCGGCCTGCCGTGGCTGGTCTGGGGCATCTGTGCCCGCGTCACGGTCTGCGTCACCGGCCATTGGCTGGTCGGCCACTTTGCCCATCGGGAAGGCGGCCAGACCTGGATCGTCGAGGGCGCCAGCGTTCAGGGCTACGACGTGCGGATCGCCGGCCTGATCAGCATGGGTGAGAGCTGGCACAACAATCACCATGCCTATCCGGGATCGGCGAAGCTCGGGCTAGAGCCGGGGCAGGTCGATCTGGGCTGGACGATGCTGATGGCGTTCGAGCGGTTGGGTCTGGTCTGGAATATCGTGACGCCCGATCACCTGCCCTTCCGGGCAAGCCTGCGCCGGGTGGCTGATCGCGGCCAAGGATGTCCGGTCCTCACGCGCGCCTTCATGCGCGCCTGACACGCATCCCCTGCCCACCCCTCCCCGTACTTAAGCACATCAAAATTCACCGTTCCCGCCGGCCGTCCGCGCGGCTAGGCTGGCACCGCATCCAAGGGGAGGATTGCGTTTTGCAGCAGGGTCTTGCCACGCGGCCGTCGCGCCGCCGGAGCCGTCGCCGGTGACCGCCGCGCTTCTCGTCGCGGTGCTGGTGCCCACCGCGATCATGATCGCGGTCTGGGCCTATCATGAGCGCACGCACAAATCGGGCTGGATCGACGTTGCCTGGACCTTTGCGGTCGGGCTGGGCGCGGTCGGCGGGGCGGTGTGGCCGTTCGACGGGGTTGAGGCGCGCGCCGGCTTGTACGCGGCGATGGCGGCGGCGTGGTCGGTGCGGCTGGGGTGGCATCTGGCGAAGCGCAGCGCGGGGCATCCCGACGATCCGCGCTATGCGAAGATGCGTGAAGGTTGGGGCGCCAGCTCGCCGGTGAAGATGTTCGGGCTGCTGCTGATCCAGGCGGCGGCGGCGTCGGTGCTGGCGGTGTGCGTGGTGCTGGTGGCGCGGTCGCCGGCGGGGGCTTTGGGGCTGGCCGATTATGCGGCGGCGGCGCTGTTCGTCGTCGCGCTGATCGGCGAGGCGACGGCGGATGCGCAGATGCGCGCCTTTCAGGCGGACCCGGCGAACAAGGGCAAGATCTGCGACGTCGGCCTGTGGGGCTGGTCGCGGCATCCCAATTATTTCTTCGAGTGGCTGAGCTGGTGCGCGGTGGCGCTGGGGGCGCTGGCCGACCCGAGCTGGCTGCCGGGGTGGATCGCGCTCGCCGCGCCGCTGATGATGCTGCACCTGCTGCTCAACATGTCGGGTGTGCCGCCGCTGGAGGCGCATATGCGGCGGACGCGCGGGGCGGCGTGGGAGGCCTATGTCGCGCGGGTCAGCCGGTTCGTTCCTGCTCCGCCGAAGGCTACGCAGGACAGGTCCGCTCCTAAGCGCGCGGTGAAGCCGAAGGCACCGGTGAAGCCGAAAGCGCCCGCGAAGGCGAAGGCCGCGCCCGCGGCTGCCGCACCGGCCAGGCCGAAGCGGAAGCCGCGGCCGAAGCCGAAGACCTCGGGGAAGCCGCGCAAATGAGCCTCGACGCCCTGCTCTCCTCGATCGGCGAGCGCCTGCCCATCCCCGATTTTCTGACGCGCGCGGTCATCCAGAGCTTTGTCGGGCGCACCAACCGCAAGCTTGCCGCCGAGGGGGCGGATACCGCCGCCTTTGCCGCCGCGATGACCGAGCAGCCGATCGCGGTGCACACCGACGCCGCCAACCGGCAGCATTATGAGGTGCCCGCCGAACTGTTCGTGCAGACGCTGGGCGCGCGCCTCAAATATTCATCCTGCCTGTTTCCGCGGCCCGATATGACGCTCGACGAGGGCGAGGTGGCGGCGCTGGCGGAGACCTGCGTGCATGCGAAGCTGGAAGACGGGCAGGAGGTGCTGGAGCTCGGGTGCGGCTGGGGCTCGCTGACCCTGTGGATGGCGGAGCAGTATCCGGCGTCGAGGATCACCGCGGTGTCGAACTCAGCGTCGCAGCGCGCCTATATCGAGGCGCGGGCGGCGGAACGCGGGCTTGCCAACGTCCGGATCATCACCGCCGACGCCAATGTGTTCGAGCCCGATTTCGCACCGGATCGCATCGTCTCGGTCGAGATGTTCGAGCATATGTCGAACTGGCGGGCGCTGTTCACGCGGCTGCGCGGTTGGCTGAAGGCGGATGGCCTGCTGTTCGCGCATTTCTTCGCGCATCGGCATTCGCCCTACCGCTTCGACGAGGGCGACGAGAGCGACTGGATCGCACAGCATTTCTTCACCGGCGGCATCATGCCGAGCGAGACGCTGGCCAGCCATTTTCCCGACCTGTTCACCGTCGACGAACAATGGTGGTGGCCGGGCAGCCATTACGCCCGCACCGCGCGGCTGTGGCTTGAGAATTACGACCGGAACATCGACCGCATCACCCCTGTGCTGAAGAGCACCTACGGCAAGGACTGGCGGCTGTGGCTGCGGCGCTGGCGGCTGTTCTTCCTCGCGACCGAGGGACTGTTCGGGCACGAGGGCGGCGACGCCTGGGGCGTGGTGCATGTGCGCCTGAAGCCTGTGCCAATCGATGCTTGAGCGATGATGGCTGTCCTTTCCTGCCCGTCATTCCGTCGAAAGCCGGGATCCAGCCAAACGCCGGGCCTGGATTCCGGCTTTCGCCGGAATGACGGATGGGGAATGAGGAAGGTGGAACAGCATGAGAGGTGATCAAACATGAGCCGCCCGCCCTCGACCGGCCGCTTCCTCGCCGCCTATGGCGCGGCGCTCGGCACCATGCTGGTGCTCGATGCGCTGTGGCTCGGCTTTGCGATCGACATGTTCCGCGCTGTGCTCGGCGATATGCTGCTTAGCGATATTCGCATCGCGCCAGCCGCGATCTTCTACTTTGGCTATGTCGCGCTGGTCACCGCCTTCGCGGTCGACTGGGCGACGCCGAACCTTGCCGCCGCCGCGCGCCGGGGCGCCGGGCTCGGCCTCATCGGCTACGGCACCTACGAGCTGACCAACTATGCGACGATGGTGCCGTGGACGGCGAAGCTGGTAGTTATCGACATGGCGTGGGGCGCTTTCGTCACCGCCGCCATCGCGACGATGGCGCAATTCGTGGCGACGAAGCGCTGACACGGTTCGTCGCATCGGTGCAACCGCGGGCATGGCTGCATCGAACCTAGAGTAACCGCGGATGGCTTTTTGGGGGCGTCAGTCAGTGATCGAACGGATTGCGGTCGTCGGATCGGGGATTTCGGGCCTGTCCGCCGCGTGGCTGCTGTCGCAGCGGCATGACGTGACGCTCTATGAGGCCGAGCCGCGGCTGGGCGGGCACACCAATACGCGGATCGTGAAGACGCGGCAGGGCGAGGTCGCGGTCGACACCGGCTTCATCGTGTTCAATCCGCCGAGCTATCCCAATCTCTGCGCGCTGTTCGATCATCTCGGCGTCGAGACCGACGACACCGCTATGACCTTCGGCGTGTCGATCGACCACGGCCGCTTCGAATATTCGGGCACCGATCTCGGCACCTTGTTCGCGCAACGCCGCAACCTGCTGAGCCCGCGCCACTGGGGGATGATCCGCGACATCCTGCGCTTCTACCGCGAGGCGCCGCGCCACGGGCCGGCGGCGGAGCAGCAGAGCCTCGGCGAATTCCTGAGCGCCGGCCGCTATGGCGCCGCCTTCCGCGACGATCATCTGTTGCCAATGGCAGCGGCGATCTGGTCCGGCCCGATCGACGAGATGATGGCGCTGCCCGCCGCCGCTTTCGTGCGCTTCTGTGACAATCATCAGTTGATGATCGCAGGCGACCGGCCGCCGTGGCGCACGGTGCGCGGGGGGAGCCAGAGCTACATCAATGCGCTGCTCGGCGAGGCGCGCTTTCATGTGCGGGGCCATTGCGCGGTGACGCGGGTGAAGCGCACCAGCGGCGGCGTGCTCGTGACCGACACGAGCGGCGAGGCGCATGTCTACGACGAGGTGGTGATGGCGACGCACGCCGACCAGGCGCTGAGGCTGCTTGCCGATCCCACGCCCCGCGAGCGCGAGCTGCTCGGCGCCTTCCGCTACAGCCGCAATCACGCGGTGCTGCACGACGACCCGGCGTTCATGCCGAAGCGGCGGTCGGTGTGGTCGGCGTGGAATTACCTCGGCGTTACCGATGACGGCGGCGCGCGGCAGCCGGTGTCGATCAGCTACTGGATGAACGCGCTGCAGCATCTGGCCTGCGACGACCTGTTCGTGACGCTCAACCCGACGACGCCGATCGCGCCGGCGCGCATCAAATACGCGACGACCTATGAGCATCCGGTGTTCGACCAAGCCGCGCTCGCCGCGCAGCGCGAGCATGCCGACATCCAGGGCATCGACCGGGTCTGGTACGCCGGCGCGCATCTGGGTGCGGGCTTCCACGAGGATGGGCTGCAGGCGGGGCTGGCCGTCGCCGAGGTGCTGGGCGGGGTGCAGCGGCCGTGGACGATCGAGAACGCCTCGGGGCGGGTGGCGCTCAATCCCCGCGAGATGCAGCCGATTGAGCCGGAGGTGTTCGCGGCGTGAGCGCCTCCCACCTCTCATCCTCCCCGGAACGGGGAGGGGGACCGCCGGAGGCGGTGGAGGGGTTCTCGGTGCCGTTACCCCTCCACCCTGCTCCGCAGGGTCCCCCTCCCCGTGCCGGGGAGGACACCTCGGTGCACCTCTACGATACCTGGCTGCGCCACGACCGCTTCGCGCCGACGCCGCACGGCTTTTCCTACCGGCTGCTGCTGCTCGCGATCGATCTCGCCGCGGCGGGCACGGGCAATTGGCTGTTCGGGCGCAACCGGCAGGCGCTGCTGGCCCTGCGCGACCGCGACCATCTCGACGGATCGGGCCGGCCGCTCGAGACGCAGGTCGCCGAGATTCTCGCCGCGCATGGCATCGAACATGACGGCGGCCGCATCCTGCTGCTGTGCCAGCCGCGGCTGCTTGGCCATGTCTTCAACCCGATCAGCGTCTATTACGTCCACCGCCGCGACGGCAGCTTGCAGGCGGTGCTGTACGAGGTGAACAACACCTTCGGGGAACGGCACTCCTACCTGTTTCCGGTCGAGGCGGACGCAGGCGACACCTTGCGCCACGGCTGCGAGAAAATGTTCCACGTCTCGCCCTTCATGTCGCTCGACCTCGCCTATGATTTCCGGGTGACGACGCCCAACGGCGCGGTGCGGCTCGATATCGACGTGCGGCAAGGCGAGACGCCGATGCTGACCGCCCGGCTGGCGGGGAAAGAACGGCCGTTCACCGCGGGCATGGTGCTGAAGCTGCTCGCCGCCGGGCGGCTGTTCCCGCTGAAAGTGCTGGGCGCGATCCATTGGGAGGCGATCCGGCTGTTCCGCAAGCGCGTCGGCTTCTGGCGCGCGCCGACACCGCCGGCGCAGGCGGTGACGATGACGCGGCGCGAAGCATGATCGACCGCCGGCTGTTCATCGCCGGCCTTGCCTGTGCCGCGCTGCCGGCCCGCGCCGCCCTGCCCGTTCCGCCGGCGCGCGTCCTCGCGTTCGATGTGATGCGCAAGGGCAAGAAGATCGGCGCGCACGGCCTGCGCTTCGAGACGAGCGGCGACGAGCTGCGCGTCATCATCGACGTCGCGCTCGACGTGTCGTTCGGGCCGATCAAGCTGTTCACCTATCGCCACAATGCGGTCGAGATCTGGCGCGGCGACGAGTGGGTGAGCGTGCAGGCGACGACGACCCAGAACGGCGAGAAGATGCTGGTGACCGGCCGCCGCACCGCCACGGGCGTTGCGGTCGACGGGCCGAAGGGCAAATTCGCGGCCCCCGCGAACACCTTGGCGGCGACGCACTGGAACCGCCGCATGCTCGACGGGCCGTTCCTCAACACGCAGACCGGCGAGGTGCAGCGCCCGAAGATCGAACGCCGCGGCGAGGTAATGATCGCGGCGCGGGGCGAACGCGTGATCCGCGCCGAGCATTTCGCGATGGCCGGCGAGGTGGTGCTCGACACCTACTATGACGCCGCGCCGAGCTGGGCCGGCCTGCGCTTCAAGGGCGGCGACGGATCGACGATCACCTACGAGCGGGTGTGATGAATCCCTCTCCCGCAAGCGGGCGAGGGGAAGTTCGGCCTTGGCTTTGCCGCCCGATCGCGCGATGGAGCGCGCCATGTCCGTCGCTTATCCGCCCGCCGATCCCGACGCCGTCGATCATGATCACTTCCGCCGCACCGCGCCCGTCGCGCTCGATATCGACGCGGTGCTCTGCGATCTCGTCGGCGGCTGCCGCCTCGCCTGCGCCGAGTTTCTCGGCGTCGCGCCCGAAGTGCTGTTCCTCGGCGAGAATTACTATGTCCCCTGGGAGCATCCCGACCCGGCGCTGACCGCGCGGCTCGCGCCGGTGATGGTCGAGATGTGGACCAAGGAGCAGACGATCCTCAGCGCCAAGCCGGTCGAAGGCGGCCTGGCGCTCGCGACGACGATCGCTAACGCCGGGCGCCTGAAGAGCTACATTACCCGCCGTCCGCCCGAGGTCGATTTCCTCACCGAGCGCTGGCTGCGTACCCATGGCTTCCCGCTCGACGGCGTCGAGCTGCACCATGTCGGCGGCACCAACGCCTGCAAATCGGTGACCGCCCGCGCGGTCGGCGCCACCCTGCTGATCGACGACAGCGTCAACGAGACGACCTCGGCGCTTGGCAACGGCATGCATGTCGTGATGGTTGCAATGAACTATAATCGCGCCGCGGCGGTTGAGCTGGCAGCGAAGTACGGCGACCGCTTCTTCGACGCCGCCGACACGACCGCGGCGCTGGCCGCCGTGATGCCGGAGGATGCGCGATGAGCGAGCCGATGACCGTCAATATCCCGCATCAGTTGGGCGCCGATGAGGCGCGGCAGCGCATCGCCAACGGCTTCGCGCGGACGGTCGGCAGCGTCCCCGGCGGCGCGCTGATCAAGCTGAACGAGCGCTGGGACGGCAACCGCATGATCTTCGAAGCGCGCGGGCTCGGCCAGACGGCGAGCGGCTTCATCGACGTTGCCGACACTGTCGTTACCTTGACCGTCACCCTGCCGCCGCTGCTCGCCGGCCTCGTCGACAAGCTGCGCGGGCGGGTGCGCGACGCCGGGCAGTTGCTGCTGCGTTGACGAGACGTATGGCGCGGCGCGGCTTCATCGCGGCGCTCGCCGCCGGACTGGCCTCGGCCTGCTCGCCGCTCGGCACCCTCAACGGCCTCAACAATCTGTCGCCCGGCGATCGCGGCGTGCGCAAGGCGGCGGGCGACGTGCCGTTCGGCGACGATCCGCGCCAGCGGCTCGACATCTACGCGCCCGTAAAGAGCGATACGCCGTTGCCGGTCATCGTCTTCTTCTACGGCGGCAGCTGGGCGAGCGGGTCGCGGGGCGGCTATGGCTTTGCCGCCAAGGCGTTCGCAGCGCGCGGTTTCACCGTCGTGGTGCCCGACTATCGGCTGGTGCCGCAGGTGCATTTTCCCGGATTCGTCGAGGATGGCGCGGCCGCGGTGGCGTGGACGATGGCGAACATCGGCCGCTATGGCGGCGACCCCGCGAAGGTGTCGCTCGTTGGTCATTCGGCGGGCGCCTATATCGCGATGATGCTGGCGCTCGACCCGCAATGGCTGCACGCGGCGGGGAGCGATCCGGCGAGGCTGCGCGCGGTGGCCGGGCTGGCTGGCCCCTATGATTTCGTGCCCTTCGACGTGGCGGCGACACGCAATGCGTTCGGCAAGGCGGCAGACCCGGCGACGACGCAGCCGATCAGCTTCGCGCGCGGCGACGCACCGCCGCTGTTCCTCGCGACCGGGACGGAGGACACCATGGTCCTGCCGCGCAACAGCCGGAAGCTGGCGAAGGCGGTCGAGGCGGCGGGCGGCAAGGCGATTCTGCGCGAGTATCCCGAGCTTGGGCATGTCGGCATCGTCGTGACGCTGTCGAAGCCGTTCCGTGGAAGGGCGCCGGTGCTGCGGGATGTGGTGGAGTTCCTGAAAGCACATTAGCCCCTCGCCCGCCTGCGGGAGAGGGAGGGACCCGCCGCGAAGCGGTGGGAGGGTGAGGGTGGCCGGCGGCCGAAGGGCTCGCTCACGCTCGCACACCCTCACCTAACCTCTCCCGCAAGCGGGAGAGGGATTGCGTTGGGGCTAATCGCCCATCAGCGCTAGGAGCGCGAAGGTGGCGAGCCAGTGTTCGCCCATATAGTCGCCCGCGACATGCGGGAGGCTGGCGGCGATGTGGCGGTCGGCGGCGTCGAGCGCGGCGGCGCGAACGCCGGAATCGCTGACCGATCCGGCAACGGTTTTCCAGCACCAGGCGCGGCTGAGGTTGAGACCGTCGAGGTGGACGATTTTGCCGTCGCTGCGGTCGCTGACCACCGCAGGCGTGAACAGCGACGCCGGCTGCTGCTGCGCGGCGCGCGGCAGGAAGTTCGCGAACCAGTCTTCGAACTCGTCGCCGAGGACGCGTTGCATCAGCCGCACCTCGCAGAGCGCCGAGGACAGGAACTCGTCACCGCCGGGTTCCCATGCCTGACAGTCGCGGTCGCCGGTAAACCATGCGCGGGCGCGCTCGCCGATCAGCGCCCGCAGCGCCGGATCATGCGTCGCCGCCCAGTCGTCGGCGAGCGTCAACGCGAAGCTGGTGTTGAAATGGGTGCCGACGCGGATCGCATAGGTGAGCTTTGGCAGGAAGGCGTGGAAGCGCGCGGCGAAGGCGCGGGCCAGCGGCTCGAGCGCGGCCACCCAGGGCGCGTCATGCTGCGCGGCCTCGGCGTGCAGCTTGAGCAGCCAGCCCCAGCCGTAAGGACGCTCGAACCCGGCTGCGGTCGGCCGCGCCAGATAGGCGACTTCGCCCGCGACCTTTTCCGGCACCATCATCTCGTCGGCGAGCGCGCGGATCGCGCCGGCTTCCGGCAGGTCGGGATATTCGCGCAGCAGGCGCAGCAGCAGCCAAAAGCCGTGGACGCAGCTGTGCCAGTCGAAGCTGCCGTGGAAAATCGGATGCAGCTCGCTCGGCCGCTTCGCATCCTCCGGCCCGGCCAGCACATGATCGGGCTTGTAGGGATACTCGCGGCGGACGTGGCCGAGCGCGAGGGCGGCGAACTTCGAGGCGAGTTCGGGCGTGAGCATCAGAACGCCAGCCAGTACATGAGGAGGGTGTTGGCGAGGAGCAGCGGCAGCGCGGTGCCGATCTGCGCGCGGATGACGCCGTAGCGGTCCTTCAGGTCAAGGAGGGCGGCCGGCACGATGTTGAAGTTGGCGGCCATCGGGGTCATCAGCGTGCCGCAGAAACCCGCAAGCATGCCGATCGCCGAGACGATTGCCGGATCGCCACCGAACTGGCGGACGACGAGCGGCAGGCCGACTGCGGCGGTCATCACCGGGAAGGCCGCGAAGGCGTTGCCCATCACCATGGTGAACAGCGCCATGCCGACGGTGTAGGCAGCCACCGCCGCCAGCCGGTTGCCATCGGGAATGACGCCGCCGACGAGATCGCCGACCACCACGCCGACGCCCGCCAGCGCGAACACGGCGCCAAGGGCGGCCAGCATCTGCGGCAGCACCGCCGCCCATCCCACCGAGTCGATCAGGCGGCGGCCTTCCTGCAGCGGCGCCAGCAGCGGCGGGCGCAGCCAGCTCATCGCCGCAGCCAGCGCCAACAGCACGCCGAAGCCGAGCGAGATCAGGGTGATCTGCTTGGGGTCCATCAACGGCTGGCCGCCGACGGTCAGGTCGGCGAGCAGCAGGGTACCGGCGAGCGCGGTGAACGGGATGATCAGCGCCGGCAGGAACAGCTTGTTGCCGCGCCGCATCGCCTCCTCGCGCCGCGCCTCGACGCTGGTCGTGGTGGGCGAGCCCTTGCCCAGCGCGCCGAAGCCGGCAAGCGCGACGAGGCCCATAACGAGGATGCCGTTGCCGAGGTCGCCGAGCAGGTCGCCGGCCAGGAAGCTCACTGCCAGCAACCCCCAGAAGGCCGCGTTGCCGAGGCGCTTCGGATTGGTGCGATCGACCGCCGACAGGC
The DNA here is from genome assembly GCF_042648405.1 of Sphingoaurantiacus capsulatus. Taxonomy (NCBI): domain Bacteria; kingdom Pseudomonadati; phylum Pseudomonadota; class Alphaproteobacteria; order Sphingomonadales; family Sphingosinicellaceae; genus Sphingoaurantiacus; species Sphingoaurantiacus capsulatus. The sequence goes on from NZ_JBHRXV010000003.1 coordinate 119,544, forward strand.
CGGCAAAGGCCGCGAAGACGAGGCCGGCGAGCGTATAGACGAAGGCGAGCGTGATCATCGCACCGCCCTCGCCTTCGTCGTCTGGGTGAGCTTACGGTCGAGCAGCAGCAAGCGTCCGCCGTGGATGAGGAAGGCGACGATCGCGGTCGGGATCGCCCATACCGACAGCGACAGCGGCGTGACGATGATGCCGTTCGATTCAAGGAAGCCCTTGATCAGCAGGATCGAGGACATGGCGATGAAGATATCCTCGCCGAAGAACACCCCGACATTGTCGGTGGCGGCGGCATAGGCCTTCACTTCGTCGCGGGTCTCGTCGGAGATCTCGCCGTGCTTGTTCTCGGCGGCGGCCTCGGTCATCGGCGCGACCAGCGGGCGGACGGTCTGCGCATGGCCGGCGATCGAATAGAGACCGATCGCGGCGGTGACCTGGCGGAACAGCAGATAGGCGACGAGCAGCCGGCCGACGGTCGCCGCCTTCACCTGCCCGATCAGCAGCCGCGCGCGCTCCTGCAGGCCGTGCCGTTCGAGGAGGCCGATAACCGGCAGCACGATCCAGATGATCGAGACGTAGCGGTTGTCGTTGAACGCCTTGCCGAACGCCGCGACGATGGTCAGCAGATCGAGCCCGCCGGCAAAGCCGGTGACGAGCGCGGCGACGGTGACGACGAGCAGCGGATTGAGGCGCAGCAGGAAGCCGAGCACGACGACGGCGATGCCGGAAAGAACGAGCAAGCGAATACCCCCCGAAGAATCGGAAGGCGCATCTTCGGCACGGCCGCCGAAATGTCCACCGATGAAGCCGTTGCAAACTGCGGCTGTCAGGTCCGCGGTTTCGCCATGGCGCCGATCCAGCGGTCGACATCTGCATCTACAGCGTCGAGCGGGCGCGGGCCGGCGTCGAGCACCATTTTGTGGAAGCGGCGGATATCGAAGGCCTTGCCGAGCACGCGTTCCGCCCGCGCGCGCGCTTTGCGGAGGCGATCGGCGCCGAGCATGTAGGACAATGACTGGCCCGGGAGCGCGAGGTAGCGGTCCACCTCCACCGCGATTTCGGTATCGGACAGCAGTGTGTTGGCGCGCATGAAATCGATCGCCTGCGCGCGTGTCCAGCCGCGGACATGCAGCCCGGGCTCCACGATCAGGCGGCTCGCCGCCCACATATGCTTGGCGTGAAGCCCGAGCCGGTCGCGCGGGGTGGCGTAGAGGCCCGCCTCGTCGGCGAGATATTCGGCGTAGATCGCCCAGCCTTCGATGAAGCCCGAGTTAAAACTGCCGGCGCTGCGCTGCGCGGCGAAGGCGAGATGGTGGCCGGGGAAGGTCTCGTGAAAGGCGATGACCTCGGCCATCAGCCGCCGCTCCTCGGGGCGGGACAGGTTGACGACATAAGCGGCGGGCGCGCTGTCGGTCGCGGGGCGGTAGACGCCGGCGACGGCGTCAGCCTCAAGCGCGGGCGCGAAGGGCTCGACGACGATCGGCGGCAGCGGCTTGTCGAGGTGGAAGAAGCGCGGCGTGGCGGCACGGCCACGCGAGAGAGCGCCTTCGGTGACCTTCAGCAATTCCTCGCGCGTGGCGCCGGGGGTGCCGCGGCGAAGCTCGGCGAGCAGCGTGGGGAGGTCGGCTTCGCTGACGCCCGCCGCCTTCGCCAGATCGGCGCGGGCCTCGGCGAGCAGGCGGTGGCCGCTGGCCTCGATCTCCTCGGGCGGGAGGGTGAGCGTCGTCCATTGCGTCACCGCCTCGCCGAAGCAGGTGCGCGCCTCCGGGCGGCCAGCGAAGCTGCTCGCGCGCGGGGCCTTGGGGCGATAGTCGCGCTCGAGGAAATCGATGTAGGCCGCAAGTGCCGGGCGCAGGTCTCGGTCGAGCAGCGCGCGCCAGGCCGGGTCCGTGGCGAGCGGCGAGGCCGCCAGTTGATCGTCGAGCGCGCGTACCTGTGACAGCACCCGATCGATCACCGGCGCCGGGGCGATACGCCCCTCGGCGAGGCCTTGCCGCAGTCCCGCGATGTCGGCGCGCACTTCGGTCGCGAGCGCGCGCCATTCGGCCAGCGCCGCGGCCTGTTGCGTGGCGGGCGCGGCGGCGAGCGTACGCAGCGCCTGCGCGCGCTGGAGCTGCCAGCCGAAGATCGGATTGATCTGCGCAAGCCCGGTGTCGCAGGCCGGGGTTGGTGCGGGCGCCGACTGGGTCAGCGCGACCGCCGGCAGCAGCGCCACGCCGAGCGCGAGGGCGATCAGGCGCGGGCGCATGTCAGCCCTTCGCCGGGAAGCGCGTCGCCACCGCGGGCTCGCGCATCGTCGCTTCGATCCAGTCGCCGAAAAGCGGGATCAGATCGGAGTTGAACGCCGGGCGCGGGCGGTTCGCGGTGGGGGCCCGGCCTGCGCGCACCTCGGCCATGCTGCCGTCGATCGTCATGCCGTGGCCGGTGCGCGGCACCTCGACGAAGCGGGCGGTGCCGGGGCGCCAGTGGTTGACCATGTCGGCGATCAGCTGGTGGTCGCGATTGTCGATCGCGGCGACGTCGCCCTCGCCGTAGACCGACAGGACGTTCGAGCGCGTGTCGCGCCACGCCGTCACCAGCCGCTGCTTCGCGAGGCCCTGCCAGAAGCTGTAGTGGCGCGCCATGATCTGGTCGCCGCCGTCCCATTGCAGCAGTTCGCGCAGCAGCTTGGCATATTCTGGGTTCGCCGCCGCCAGCGCAGCCGGCGTCCGACCTTCGAGCAGCAGCGCGCGGAACAGCGGGCGCAGCTTTTCCGATCCCGTTTCGCCGTCGACCGGATCGGCGCCGCCGCCGGTGAAGCCCTGGATGCGGAAGATGTCGAACATATAGTCGTGCCAGTTGCGCAGCACGGTGCCGTAGACGGCCACGCCGCGCGGCGCGGCGACTTTTGCCGCGAGCAGCGGTGCCTCGACCCCGCCCATCGAGTGACCGAGCATGAAGATGCGGTCGGGCGCGATGCCGTGCTTTTCCATCAGCGCGCGATAGCCGGTCTCGAAGCCGGCCATCTCCGCATCGAAGTCGCCGGTACGGCAGCTCGGGCCGCCGCGGCTGTCGCCGGCTTGCGCTTTTTCGATGCGATAGACGCTGATGCCGCGCGCCAGCAGGCCGTCGAACAGCAGCCGGTGCGGGCTGTCCTCGCGCGTCGTTTCGAAGGAATCGCAGGTGTAGCCCTGGATGAGGAACAGCACCGGGCCCTTGGCGCCGCCCGGCGGAGCCACCATCACCTCGCGCAGCAGGCCGCCGCGGAACGGGACGGCGCCATAGTGCGCGGTGCCGTTGCGGTAGCTCTCCAGCGGGCGGCCGACCGACGTGGTGGTCAGCACCTGTCGCTTGCCTGCGCGCCAGACGGTCGCGCGTACCGGCTTGCTGGCCTCGATCTTCGACGCGGCCGCCGCGAAGGCGCCCATGTCGGCGATCTCCATGCCGTTGATCTCGGTAACGATGTCGCCGGCCTTGAGGCCCAGCTTCGCACCGGTCAGCCCGGCGGCGATGGTGTCGGCTCGAACGCCCGTGCTGCCGTCGCTTGCCGGCTGCGGCGTACCTGAGACGCCGAACACCGTGGTGCGTGGCAGCTCGCCCGTCGGGGGGGCGGCGCCGGCAAGCAGCAGGGCGGCGGACAGGAGCAGGAGGCGGCGATGCATGAGGTAGGTCCCGGCAAGGTTGCGACGCCTTGCCCTAGCACCGGGGGTCTCGCGCTTCCTTGTCCGTACTTGCGAAAAGTCTATGAGCGGGACGATGGCCCACCGACCCCAGCCGATGACCGACTATGTCGACCTGCGCGCGCACCGCGACCGCGTGGTGCCGGCGTCGTCGCGGGCACGCGTGATCCTGTCGCGGCTGCCGCGGGGCGCCTCGCCGCTCGGGCATGGGCCGCTGTCGCTGAAATTCGTTCTCGACGGCGAGGAGCGCTACACGATCGGCGCGCGCACCTACCGCATCACCAGCGGCCAGATGCTGATCGTCGATTCAAGCCGGGCGGGCGAGGCGTCGCTGCTGACGGGCGCGACAGGGCTCTGCCTCTACCTGCCCCAGGTCGCGAACCTGCCCGAGGACGCCGCCGAACTGATTGGCGACGGGCCGGTGACCTTGGCCGCCGCGAACAACCCGCTCGGCGCGCTGCTGACCGCCGCCGCGCGGCGGCTGGCGCGCGACCCCGACGCCGGCCCGGCGCTTGCCGATCGCATCGCCTATCGCGCCGCCGAGCGGCTGGGCCAGCTGATCGCCGAGGGCGAAGCGCGGCTGGGACGGCTCGATGTGATGCGCACCGGCACGCGGCGCGAATTGCTTCGCCGGGTCGAGATCGCCCGCGCCTGGCTTCATGCCCACGCCGATCGGGCGGTGACGCTCGGCGAACTGGCGCAGGCAGCGGGCGCCTCCCCCTTCCACCTCGCCCGCGCCTTTGCCGCCGTGCATGGCGACGCGCCGATCGCCTACCACCGCAATCTGCGCCTCGACGCGGTGGCGACCGAGCTGCGCCGCGGCATCACCAATGCCGCCGCCGCCGCGCTCGGCCTGGGCTTCGCCGACCAGTCGGGCTTCACCCGCGCGTTCAAGCGCCGCCACGGTGTCACACCGGGTTCGCTCACTCGCTGAGAGCCCGCGACAGCTTGCAAGCTGTACGGAGTCGCGGCGCGGGAGTAGGTTGCGGTCATGACCGTCAGCGCTTTCGACCTGTTCAAGCCGGGCGTCGGCCCCTCCTCGTCGCACACGATGGGTCCGATGACGGCCGGCCTGCGCTTCGTGCGCGGCCTCGCCGACAGCGGCACCTTGGGCAGCGTGCAGCGCGTCGAGGTCGAGCTAATGGGCTCGCTCGCCGCGACCGGCGTCGGGCACAGTACCGACGTGGCGGTGCAGGCGGGCCTCGCCGGCTTCGACCCGGCGACGGTGGATTCGGACTCGATCGACGCGCTGATCGCCGCGATCGGTGCCGACCGGCAGATCATGCTCGGCGGCCGACAGATGGTGCCGTTCGATCCCGGCGCCGACATCATCTGGACGAAGACCGCACACCCGAAGCACGCCAACGCGCTGCGCTTCACAGCGCTCGACGGGCCGCAGAGCGTGCTCGAGCGGCGGCTGTATTTCTCGGTCGGCGGCGGCTTCGTGCTCGACGAGGCGGAGATGAACGCGCCGGCGGCGAGCCTCGGTCGCGAGACGCCGTTGCCGCACCCGTTCGCCTCGGCGGGACAGTTGCTGGCGCAGGCGGAGATTGCCGGCCTGACCATCGCCGAGCTGATGCGCGCGAACGAGCGCATGCATCGCAGCGACGCCGAGATCGACGCTGGGCTCGATCGCATCTGGGCGCGCATGGACGCCTGCATCCGGCGCGGACTGCTGCGGGACGGCATCCTGCCGGGCGGGCTCAAGGTGCCGCGTCGCGCCAAACGCATCTACGAGGCGTTGCGCGCCAAGCCAGAGGCGCTGATCGCCGATCCGTTGGCGGCGATGGATTTCGTCAACGTCTGGGCGCTGGCGGTGAACGAGGAGAATGCCGCAGGCGGCGCCGTCGTCACCGCGCCGACCAATGGCGCGGCCGGCATCATCCCGGCGGTCATCACTTATTACCGAACTTTTCGCGGCGGCACCCCGGCGGGCATCCGCGACTTCCTGCTGACCGCCGCGGCGATCGGCGCGCTCTACAAGCGCAACGCCTCGATCTCGGGCGCGGAGGTCGGCTGCCAGGGCGAGGTCGGCGTCGCCTGCTCGATGGCGGCCGCGGGGCTTACCGCGGCGCTCGGCGGTACAAATGCACAGATCGAGAATGCCGCCGAGATCGGCATGGAGCACAATCTCGGCCTCACCTGCGACCCGATCGGCGGGCTGGTGCAGATCCCCTGCATCGAGCGCAACGCGATGGGCGCGATCAAGGCGATCGACGCCTCGCGCCTCGCGCTGACGGGCGACGGCGTCCACCATGTCAGCCTCGACAAGGTGATCGCCACGATGCGCGCCACCGGCGCTGACATGCATTCACGCTACAAGGAGACCAGCGAAGGCGGTCTCGCGGTGAATGTGGTCGAGTGCTGATCTACCTCAGCAGCGCAACGGCGTCTTCGTAGGAACCCAGCACGCGATCTTCGAGCGCGGTGTCGCCATATTCGACGACCTCGGTGATCTTTCCGTCGCGGAAGCGGAAGATGAAGCAATAATCGTTGGCGTAGCGCGCGCCGTCGATGGTCGTCACGTCGCCCTTCACCTCGGCCACCACGGTATCGCCTTCACCGATAAGGCTGACGAGCTGTGCGGTGTAGGGCGTGGCGAAGCGGGCGAACAGCGGCCGGAAGAGGTCGCGATTGACGCTGTCGAGGCCCTCGAAGCGGCGCGACCAGCTTGCCTGGCCGGGCAGGCGCCAAACACAATCCTCGTGCAGCGATGCGGCGAACAGCGTGCCGTCACCCTTCGCCATCGCCTCATAGATGCGCCGGACGATGTCCTTGTTGGTCTCGCTGCTCATCGCGCCTCTCCGTAGCCGCCGCCGCCGGGGGTCTCGATGACGAAGGTGTCGCCTTCCGCCATCTCGACCGCCGCCGTCGCGCCATAGGTCTCGACCCGGCCGTCCTGCCGCTCGACGCGGTTGATGCCGAGCGCGCCCGAGGCGCCACCCTCCAGCCCGAACGGCGGCACGCGGCGACGATTGGAGAGAATACCCGCGGTCATTGCTTCGCGGAAGCGGACACGGCGCACCACGCCGTCGCCGCCGTGCCACTGACCGTCCCCGCCCGAGCCGCGGCGCAGGCGGAATTCGTCGAGGATCACCGGGAAGCGGGTTTCGAGCACCTCGGGATCGGTCAGGCGGCTGTTGGTCATGTGCGTCTGCACGCCGCTGGCGCCATCGAAACCCGGCCCGGCGCCGGCGCCGCCGGCGATCGTCTCATAATATTGGTGGCGATCGTTGCCGAAGGTGAAGTTGTTCATCGTGCCCTGCGCGCCCGCCATTGCGCCCAGCGCGCCGAAGATCGCGTCGGTGATCACCTGGCTGGTCTCGACGTTGCCGGCGACCACCGCCGCCGGGTAGCGCGGGTTGAGCATCGAGCCTTCGGGGACGATCAGCTCGATCGGCTTCATGCAGCCGTCGTTCATCGGAATGTCGTCGTCGACGAGGCAGCGGAAGGCATAGAGCACGGCGGCGCGGCACACCGACAGCGGCGCGTTATAATTGTTGCCGAGCTGCGCGCTGGTGCCGGTGAAATCGACCTTCGCGCGGCGGTTGGCCCGGTCGACGGTGATGGCGACCCGCACGGTGGCGCCGTCGTCCATCTCATAGGCGAAGGCGCCGTCCGACAGCCGGTCGATGACGCGGCGCACCGACTCCTCGGCATTATCCTGCACATGGCCCATGTAGGCGGCGACGGTGCCGCCGCCGAACTCGCCGACCATGCGGCGGAGCTCGTCGGCGCCCTTGGTGCAGGCGGCGACCTGCGCCTTCAGGTCGGCGATATTCTGGTCCGGATTGCGCGCCGGCCAGCGGCCCGCCGACAGGGTGGCGCGCACCTCATCCTCAAGGAAGCGGCCGGCGTCGACCAGCAGCACATTGTCGAGCAGCACGCCCTCCTCCTCGACGGTGCGACTGTCAGGTGGCATCGACCCCGGCGTGATGCCGCCGATGTCGGCCTGGTGGCCGCGCGCCGCGACGTAGAACATCGGCGCGGCATCCTGCGGTGTCTCGAAAACGGGCATGATGACGGTGACGTCGGGCAGGTGGGTGCCGCCATTGTAGGGCGCGTTTAGCATGTAGACGTCGCCGGCGCGGATGCCGCAGCCGTCGGCACTGTCGGCGCGCGCGGTGATGATGGCGCGGATGCTGTCGCCCATCGAGCCGAGGTGCACCGGCATGTGCGGCGCGTTGGCGATGAGGTTGCCGCCCCGGTCGAAGATCGCGCAGGAGAAGTCGAGCCGCTCCTTGATGTTCACCGAGTAGGCGGTGTTCTGGAGCGCGACGCCCATCTGCTCGGCGATCGCCATGAACAGATTGTTGAAGATCTCCAGCATCACCGGATCTGCCTCGGTGCCGATCGCGCTACGCGACGGGCGGGCGACGACGCGGTCGAGCATGAGGTTGCCGAACGGATCGACGCTTGCGCGCCAGCCGGGCTCGATGATCGTCGTCGAGGACGCGTCGGTGATGATCGCCGGGCCATCGACGATCGCGCCGGCGCCGAGGCGGGCGCGCTCATAGACCGGCGTCGAATGGCCGGTGCCGGCGAAATGCACGTCGACGGTAGCCGAGGGGTCGGCCGCGCCGCCTTCAGGCAGCGGCAGACTGGCCTCGTTAGCGTGCGACGTGCCGATCGCCTCGACGAGCAGCGCGTCGATGACCAGCGGCTTCTCGCTGGCGACGAAGCCGAAGCGGCTGCGGTGCAGCACCTCGAATTCCTCACGCATCGCGGCGGCATCGGCGACGGCGATTTCGAGCGGCGTGTCGGTGCCGGCATATTTGACCAGCGCGCGGCGCAGGATTTCGACACCGCGGATCGGCACCCCCTGCCCGCGCAGCACAGCTTCGGCCGCCACCGTCAGCTCAGTCGCCTTGCCGTCGACCGCGCGCATCGCGCCGTCGGCGAGCGGCAGGTTAAGCGTCGCCTCACGCAGCACGCGCAGATCAGCGAGGCCGATGCCGTAGGCGGAGAGCACGCCGGCGAGCGGGTGGATCATTACCTTGTCCATGCCGAGCGCGTCGGCGACGAGGCAGGCATGCTGGCCTCCGGCGCCGCCGAAGCAGGCGAGCGTATAGCGGGTGACGTCGTAACCGCGCTGCACCGAGATCTGCTTGATGGCGTTGGCCATGTTCTCGACGGCGATGGTCAGGAAGCCCTTGGCGATTGCCTCCGGCGCCGGGCGCTTGCCCGTCGCCGACGCGACCTCAGCAGCCAGCTCGTCGAAGCGGCGGCGGACGATGTCGGCGTCGATCGGCTGGTCGCCGCCGGGGCCGAAGACCTGCGGGAACAGCGACGGCTGCAGCTTGCCCAGCATGACATTGCAATCGGTGACGGTGAGCGGCCCGCCCTTGCGGTAGCACGCCGGGCCCGGATCGGCACCCGCCGACTCCGGCCCGACGCGGAAACGTGCGCCGTCGAAACGGCAGATCGAACCGCCGCCCGCCGCCACGGTGTGAATGAGCATCATCGGCGCGCGGACGCGCACGCCCGCCACCATCGTCTCATGCGTGCGCTCGTAGGCGCCGGCATAGTGCGACACGTCGGTCGAGGTGCCGCCCATGTCGAAGCCGATGATCCGGTCGCGGCCCGCCTGCCCGGCCGTTTTCGCCATGCCGACGATGCCGCCCGCCGGGCCGGACAGGATCGCGTCCTTGCCCTGGAAGGCGCGCGCGTCGACGAGGCCGCCGTTCGACTGCATGAACATCAGGCGCGTGCCTGCCGGTAGCTCGCCCGCCACCTTGTCGACATAGGCGCGCAGCACCGGCGACAGATAGGCATCGACGACGCTGGTATCGCCGCGGCCGACCAGCTTGATCAGCGCGCCAACCTCGTGGCTGACCGAGACCTGCGTAAAGCCGATGTCGCGGGCGATGGCGGCCACAGTGCTCTCGTGCGCGGTGTGGCGGTAACCGTGCATCAGCACGACGGCGACGGCGCGATAACCGGCGTCGAACGCCGCCTGCAGGTCGGTGCGGGTCTTCGCTTCGTTGAGCGGGCGCAGCACCTGGCCCTCGGCGGTCACCCGCTCGTCGATCTCGACCACGCGCTCGTAGAGCGGCTCGGGCAGCTTGATCGCGCGCTCGAACAGCTTCGGGCGGGCCTGATAGCCGATGCGCAGCGCGTCGGCGAAGCCGCCGGTGATTGCGAGCAAGGTCGGCGCGCCCTTGCGCTCGAGGAGCGCGTTGGTGGCGACCGTGGTGCCCATCTTGATCGCCTCGATCGGCGCGTCGTCACCCGCCATCAGCGCGCGGATGCCGGCGACCGCCGCATCGCGATAGCGTTCGGGATTCTCCGAGAGCAGCTTGTGGGTGACGATCGTCCCGTCTGGGCGGCGCGCCACGATGTCGGTGAAAGTGCCGCCGCGGTCGATCCAGAATTGCCAGCCTGCCTGTGTCATGGGCGACCTTATGGCGGCGGAAATTTTGTGCGGCTAGACGGCAGGCATCCGCAACGTCAGATTGCATGAAAAGCAATGGGGAGGATCATGGCGGACCCTAAAGACCCGGCCGACCTGTTCCGCGATATGCTCGGCCACTGGGAGCGCACGTCGAACGAAGTCGTCGGCAAGCTGCTGCAGTCGAGCGAGTTCAGCCGCGGCATGAACAACGCGACGACGATGACCCTGAAGCTGCAGCAGACCATGCACGAGCAGATGACGCGCTTCCTCGCCGCCGCGAACATGCCGAGCCGCGAGGAAGTCGCGAGCCTCGGCGCCGGGATGCGCGCGCTCGACGAGCGGATGGCGCGGATCGAGGCGATGCTGAGCGCCGCCACCGGTACCGCACCGCCCGAACGCGAGCGGCCGAAGCCGCCGCGCACCCGCAAGCCGGCGCCAAAGAAGGATAGCTGATGGCGTCGGCTCCGCCCGACCCCCAGCTCGTCGACCAGATGCGCGGCCTCGTCGACCGCGCCATCCAGCGCAACATCAAGGGCCTCGAATATTTCGCGTCGCCCTCGCCCGCTGTCGGCGCGACGCCGAAGGACCTGCTGCTGAGCCGCGGCACGCTCAACCTGTCGCACTACCGGCCGCTCGCCGACGAAATCTACCGGGTGCCGATCCTGCTGGTGATGGCGACGACCAACCGCGGTTACATCCTCGACATGGTGCCGGGGCAGAGCTTCGTCGAGTTCCTGCTGCGGCAGGGCTTCGATGTCTACATGGTCGACTGGAACCCGCCGCGCGCCGACGAGAAGCATCTGCGGCTGGAGGATTATGTCCTCGACTTCCTGCCCGAGTGCATCGCGCGGGTGCAGGCGGACAGCGGTGAAAGCGACATCACGCTGATGGGCTATTGCTTCGGCGGGGTGCTGTCGCTGCTCTACAGCGCGCTCCACACCGACGGGCCGGTGAAGAACCTCGTCACCTTCACCACGCCGATCGACTTCACGCAGATGCCGCTGTTCCAGGCCTGGTCCGACGAGCGGCATTTCGACGTCGACCGGCTGGTCGACACGCTCGGCAACATCCCGCCCGACCTGATCTTCACCGCGTTCGACATGCTGCGCCCCGCCGCGCGCCTCGCCGGCAATATCCGGCTGTGGGATCACATGTGGAACGACGAGTTCGTGAAGTCCTACCGGATGTTCGACCGCTGGGCGACCGACGCGCTGCCGCTGGCCGGCGAATATTTCCGGCAGACCACCAAAGATTTGATGTGGAAGAACGGCCTCTATAACCGCGACCTGCAGGTCGGCGGGCGGACGGTCGACATCGGCAAGATCAAAGTGCCGATGCTCCACGTCGTCGCGGAGCATGACCATATCGTGCCCTATGAGGCGTCGAAGCCGCTCGTGCAGATGATCGGGTCGACCGACAAGGAGGAAGTGGTGCTGAAGGGCGGGCATATCAGCCTCGTCGCGGGCGCCAACGCCGTCCGGCGGCTGTGGCCGCGCCTCGATCTTTGGCTTCAGGAGCGATCAACTTGACCGACAGCGTTCAGGATACCGGCCCGCGCACCCTCAAGCTGTCGGGCGGCGACGTGCTGCTCCGCCCCTTCGCCACCGGCGACGAGGCGGCGGTGCTTGGCTTTGCCGGCGCGCTGCCCGAACACGACTTGCTGTTCCTCACCCGCGACATCACGCAGGCGAAAGTGGTGGCGGCGTGGATGCGCGACGTCGAGGACGGCACGATCGTCAGCCTGCTGGCGCTGAAAGGCCCGAAGGTGGTCGGCACCACCGCGGTCGTCCGCGATGCGCTGTCCTGGTCGCCGCACGTCGGCGATATCCGGGTGCTGGTGTCGCCTGAGATGCGTGGGCAAGGCCTCGGCCAGATTCTCGCGCAGGAGGCGGTGGCGACCGCGACGGCGATGGGCCTCGAAAAGCTGACCGTGCGCATGACCGTCGACCAGCAGGCGGCGATCGCCGTGTTCGAAAGCCTCGGCTTTCGCGGCGAGGCGCTGCTGCGCGACCATGTGAAGGACCGCGCCGGCAACCGGCACGATCTTGCGATCCTGAGCCACAACGTTGCCGAGGTCGGGGCCCGGCTGAGCGCGTTTGGCGTTGGAGCGTCCTGACGATATCAGGACGGCAATGAGTGTTGCGTTCACCAAGGAAGGCGATCTGGAAGCGACGGCAGCGGACCTGCCCGATCGCCCGATTTCGCCGCATCCGAACCTCGTGACGCCGGAGGGGCTCGCGCAGATCGATGCCGAGCTGGCGACGGCGCGCGAGGCGTACAACGCCGCCCGCGAAGCCGGCGATGTGCAGACCGACCGCACCGCGATGGCGCGGGCGACGCGCGACCTGCGCTACTGGTCGGCGCGGCGTTCGTCGGCGCAGTTGATCGAGACGCCGGCGGACAGCCCGACTTTGGTCTTCGGCGGACGGGTGACCGTCGAGCGCGACGATGGCGAGGAGCTGAGCTACCGCATCGTCGGCGAGGATGAGGCCGACCCGGCGGCGGGCAGCATCTCCTATGTGGCGCCGCTGGCCCGCGCCTTGCTCGGCAAGGGCGTTGGCGACAGTGCGTCGCTCAACCGCCGCGACTATGAGATCGTCGCGATCGGCTGAGCGACGGCAGCCATCACCCGAGACGGTGAAGCGCGCAGAGCTTGTTGCCCGACGGATCGCGCAGATAGGCGAGATAAAGCTTGCCGATGGCCCCCTCGCGGATGCCGGGCGGGTCTTCGCAGGCCGTGCCGCCGTTGGCGACGCCCGCCGCATGCCAGGCGTCCGCCTCGGCTGGCGACTTCGCAGCAAAGCCGATGGTGCCGCCGTTGGCGCAGGACGCGGGCTCGCCGTTGATCGGCTGTGTCAGCGCCAGCACGCCGGTCGGGGTCATGTAGAAGACGCGACCCTTGTCATCGACATTGCCGGGCGCAATGCCGAGCGCGCCGAGCGTCGCGTCGTAGAATTTCTTCGAGGCCGCGGTGTCGTCGGCGCCGAGCATGATGTGACTGAACATCTTTTCTCCCCTGTTCTGGTTGCCGGGGAATGGACCAGATCGCGCCGCGGCTGTCGACCCAAGCAGGGTGAATAGGTTGACAGAAAAGCGGCAAAGGAGTCGCATGCAGGAACGCCGCGCGAAGACGGCGCGTTTTGCACTGCAACATAAGAGCGATGGGACCCTTGATGCAGACTGCGACCGCCACTCCTCCGATCAAGGCGCCGTCGGCGCTGCTGGCGCTATCCGAGCTTCACCGCGCCGTCGTCGAGCTGACCACGCTGCCGCTGGCCGCGCCGGTGCTGCGTCGCGCGCCGCGCGGCGACGGGCATCCGGTGCTGGTGGTGCCGGGCTTCACCGCCTCCGACGTGTCGACGGGCGTGTTGCGCCGCTATCTGAAGAGCCTCGGCTACGATGTTTACGCCTGGGAGTTGGGCCGCAATCTCGGCCCCAAGGCGATCGGGCAGGAAGGCGAGCGGCTGATCGAGCGGCTGCGCACCATCCATGAAGCGACCGGTCAGAAGGTCAGCCTCGTCGGCTGGAGCCTCGGCGGGGTGATGTCGCGGCAGCTGTCGCGCTGGGCGCCCGACGCGGTGCGGCAGGTGATCTCGCTCGGCTCGCCGTTCACCGGCGATCCGCGCGCCACCAATGTGCTGCGCCTCTATGAATTCCTGAGCGGGCAAAAGATGTCCGACGCCGATACGCAGCGCCAGCTCGCCGAGAGCCAGACCGCGCCGCCTGTGCCGTCGACCGCCATCTACACCAAGGGCGACGGCGTCGTGGCATGGCAGAACTGCATCGAGCCGGCCTGCGACACGACCGACAACATCCAGGTGTACGGCAGCCACTGCGGCCTCGGCGTCAATGCCGCGGTGCTCTACGCGGTCGCCGACCGGCTGGCGCAGGCGGAAGATGCGTGGAAGCCGTTCGACCGCAGCGGCTGGAAAGCCGCTTTCTACCCGGCGTCGGGGCATTTGAACTAGGGGCGCGGCGCCCTCACCCAAATGCTGTCATCCCCGCGAAGACGGGGACCCACTTAACAACAGTCGAGCTGTTCGAGAGTGGGTCCCCGCCTTCGCGGGGGTGACAATTTTAGAGGACGCGTCGGTGCTTACTTCTTGTCGGTCGGCGAGACCGCGTCGCGGCCGAACCTGGCGATCATCTCGCCGATCTCGCGGACCTGCTCCACGCCGCGGCTGCTCTGCTCGCGGATGTAATTGGCCTGCACTTCCATCACTTCCGACAGCGACTTGGCACCGGCGGCGGCGCGGAGCGCGTTGAACGCCTCGCGGGCGTTCTGCTCGGCCTGGTCGATCGCCTTCAGGTTGATCGCCTGGCTGTTCTCGGCGGCCTTGGCGCCGGCGTTCTTGATCGCCTCGCCCGCGTTCTTCAGCGGGCCGGCGACGCGGTCGGCGAAGCTCTTGTCGTCTGCCATGGTCTTGCTCCTCGTTGCAGGGGTCAGGCGGCGGCCTTCTTCGGCGCGCGGCGGGTTTTCTTGGGCGGGGCGGCCGGCATCGCGCCGGTCGCGGCGGCAGCCTTCAGCTCGGCGAAGCTGTCGGCCAGGCACTGGGCGTAGAAGGCGGGGTCGGGCACCACGTCGCGATCGGCGACGAACGACACCGCGATCTTGTCGCCATAGCTGTAGACCGGGTGGATCAGCCCCATGCCGTCGAAGATCGGGCCCGTGCCGTACTGCACCACCATCCGCGCGCCGCCCATGTAGATCGGCACGCGCGGACCCGGCACGTTGGTGACGACGCAGTTGAACGGCTGGCTCATCCGGTCGGCGAGGCCGAGCTGCGTGTAGAGGCGCGCGCCCAGGCCGGCGAGCGCCGATGGCAGCAGCTTGCTGTATTCGGCGAGCGTACGCGCGCCGACCGCATTGGTCATCGCCTTCGAATTCTCCGCCTCGCCGTGAACATAGGCCAGCCGCTCGAGCGGGTCCTCGATATGGGTGCCGAGGCCCACGACCATCGCCGAGACGAGGTTGCCCATGCTGCCCTTCTCGCCCTCGGCGCGCACCGAGATCGGCGCCATCGCCGTCATCGTCTCCTTGGGCACCTCGCCCTTGGCGTCGAGGTACTTGCGGAGTGCGCCGCCGACCACGGTGAGCATCACGTCATTGACGGTGGCGCCGGGGGCGGCGGTGCGGACGGCGCGCACGTCGTTCAGATCGAACAGCGCGCCTTCGAAGGAGCGATGCGGGCCGGTCTTGCCGTTGAAGCGGGTGCGCGGCGCCGGCTTTACATTCTCAAAGCTCAGCTCGCGGCGGCTCCAGCCCTGGCCGAGGCGCGCGAGGCCGGGCACCGACTCAGCGACCGTCTTCATCCAGGCGAAGGGCTGCGCGATGTTGTTGAGCTGGGTGCGGACCAGCAGCTCGCCGAGGCCCGGCGCGCGCTCCGGCTTCCACGGCGTCGCGGGCGGCGCCGGCGGCGGCGCATCGGCCTCCAGCGAGTGGATCGCCGAGGTCATGTCGACGCCCGACATGCCGTCGATCGCCGCGTGGTGCACCTTGCTGACCAGCGCGAAGCAGCCGGCAGGCAGCCCCTCGATATTGTCGAGGCCCTCGACGACGGTGAACTCCCAAAGCGGCTTCGACATATCCATCGGCCGCGAATGGAGGCGCGCCACCTGAATGCAGAGCTGCCGCCAGTCGCCGGGCTCGGGGAGCGCGATGTGCCGGACATGAAACTCGATGTCGAAATTCTCGTCCTCGATCCAATAGGGATGATCGAGGTTGCCGGGGACGCGCACCAGCTTCTGTCGGAACGGGCGGGCGAGATGCAGCCGCGCCTCGATATGGCGGAGGATGTCCTTGAAGCGGACCTTGCCGCCGGGCGCCGTCGAGGGATCGTAGATCGCCACCGAGCCGATGTGCATCGGCGTGTTCGGGGTCTCCAGATAAACGAACGACGCGTCCTGACCGCTGAGCTGCTGCACGCTCTGTCCTTCCCCAAGGCTATGTTGCCGTCTGCTTAGCACAGATAACGGCACGCTTCATGCTGCACTGCAGCATTATTGTGCAGTGCAGCATGTGCGCCATGTTGTCAAGCATACACCAATCATCGTCATCCCGGCGAAGGCCGGGATCCATTCTCCGAAGCGTCGGCGGTAATGGATCCCGGCCTTCGCCGGGATGACGATGAAGAGGGCGGTGCGGCCTACTTCCCGAAGCCGAAAACGTCCTGATGGTAGCGGCCTTCCTCGATCAGCGCTTCGAGCCAATCGGAAGCGTGAGTGTAGGTGGTGCCGTCCTGCTGCGCCTTGATGCGGATCAGCGCGTCGCGCACCGCCGGTGCCATGAAGCGGCCATCGCCGCAGACATAGATTTGCGCGCCGGCCTGGATCGCTGCCCAGACCTTCTCCTGCTCGGCCCAGAGCGCGTCCTGCACGAAGCGGTAGGGATGCTCAGCGACCGAGGAAAAGGCGAGATGCAACTCGGCGACAGCGTCGGCCGCCCAGTGCTCCATCTCGTCCCGGTAGAACCAGTCATGGTCGGGATGCCGGCAGCCGTAGAACAGCAGGCTCGGCGCCACTGCTTGGCCCGCCGCCTTCTGCGCGGCGCGCTCCTGCAGGAAACCGCGGAACGGCGCGAAGCCGGTGCCGGGGCCAATCAGGATCATCGGCACCGACGGATCGGCGGCGGGTGCGAACGGCGGGTTGGGGCTGCGCAGGAAGCCCAGCACCTGATCACCCGCCGCGACGTCACGCATATAGGTCGAGGCGAAGCCCTGGTGATGGCCGACGCCCGACCAGGCCGGCGCGGACAAGGTGCCGACCAGCAGCTCGACGCGGCCGGGCACCGACAGCGGCGACGAGGCGATCGAGTAGAAGCGCGGCTGGATCGGCGCGGACAGCTCGACGAACTCGGCGGCCGTCAGCTCGATCGCCGGAAAGCGCTCCAGCAGATCGAGCAGGCTGACGCGCTTGCCGCCGATCTCCGCCTCATAAGCGTCGCCCGCCAGCGGGCCGAGCTGGCCGCGGGTGTGCGGGCAGCGCACCGTCTCGGCGAGGCGCTGGAGGTGGCGGCGCGGCACCGGGTCCTGCAGGTCGACGAAGTCGGCGAGGAGCTGGCCGACGGTAACGGTGGCGCCGAGCGGCAGATGGCGGAAACGTCCGCCGCTGGCCGACAGCACCACCATGGCGTCGGCGCGTTCGCCGAGGCGTGAAACGGCGCGCTCGACCAGTTCAGGCCGGTTGCGGGCATAGACCGCGACATGATCGCCCGCTGCGTAGGTCGCGCTCTCGGGCAGTTGCAGGGCGACATGGCGCGTCGAGGTGCGCGGCGCTTCCTGTGCGAAATCCCAGAGGCCGTCGGCGGGGCGCACCAGCTCGCGATTCTCGGTGACGGTGAACGCCTGCGCATTCTCGGGCAGCGCGGTGACGCGCACCGCCGCTGAATCGACGTGACGCATCTCCAGCGGCGCGGCGGCTTCGGCCGGCGCGAGCTGCGCGCCGAGCGCGCGCCACAGCTTGCCGAGGAACGCCTCGACCGAGCCGTCGAAATCACCGTCCACGTCGGCGGCACCGCGCGGGATCAGGCGCTGCGCGCCAGCCTCCTCAAGCATGGTGTCGAGCAGCGTCGGGAAGGCCTGATAGTTCGGCCACTGGCTGTTGCCGACGCCGAGCACGGCGAAGCGCAGGCCCGGCCGCTTCAGGTCGGTGAAGCGCCCGTCGCGGATCGCGGCTTCGAGCTTCACGGCGCTGTCGGGGGCGCGACCGTTGTAGGTGGCGGTCACCACCACGAGAACGCCGTCCTCGGGCACCGCGCCGCCTTCATCGAGCGGCTTGGCGCAGGCTTCAAAGCCGTCGCCGATGGCGCGCGCCGCGATCGTCTCACCCACCTCGCGCGAGGTGCCGAGGCTGGTGCCGTACAGCACGGTCATCACCTGCCCCGCGCCGGCCACCGCGACGGCATCGACGGGTGTGTCCTCGGGCTCCGACGACGCCACCACCAGCCGCTCATGCGGACTCCTGGGGCGGATGCGCATGAAGAACTCGTCGGGCTTGATGGTCAGCGTTTCCTTGATCGCCAGCCGGTAGAAGTGCGGATCGGAGATCGCGAACTTCTGCAGGATCACCGCCATGGCGAGCTTCGCCTCGGTGATGGCGAACTGGCGGCCGATGCAGGCGCGCGCGCCGCTGCCGAACGGCTTGTAGGCGTGCGGATTGCGGCCGCGCTCCGCCTCGGGCAGCCAGCGGTCGATGTCGAATTCTTCCGGGTTTTCCCAGACGGCGGGGTCGCGGTGCAGCGCCGGGCTGATGACGTTGACCGGCACGTCCTTCTTCAGCGCGTATCTGCCGCCGATGATCGTGTCCTCATAGGGCGCGACCGAATAGGCCGGCGCGGTCGGCCACAGCCGCTGCGCTTCCTTCAGGACGCGCTCGATCACGTCCATCTTGGCCAGATGGCGATATTCGGGGCGGGTGTCGCCGGGCAGCACGCGGTCGGCCTCGGCATAGGCCTGCGCCAGCACATGCGGGTGGCGCAGCAGCAGGTAGAAGGCGAAGGTCAGAAGCCCGCTGGTCGTCTCATGCCCGGCGATCAGGAAGGTCAGCACCTGGTAGCGGATGTTGACGTCGTCCAACGCCTCGCCAGTTTCGGCGTCGACCGCCGTGAGCATCAGGTTGAGCAGGTCGTTAGTGTCGGCGGGCGTCTTGCGCCGCTCGGCGATGATGCCGTCGACGAGGTCGTTCATCATCGCGATGTCGGCCTCGAACTGCTTCAGCTCCTTGCCGGCGAAGCGCTGCTGGATGCGCAGGCGCGTCAGCCGCTGCATCGCCTCGCCGAGTGCGCTGCCCATCGCCTCGAGAAACGGATCGAGCTGCTCCTTCTGGAAGGAGTGGAAGCGGTGGTCGAAGCCGGCGATGGCGATGCTGTCGAGCGTCAGCCGCGTCATGTCGTCGGAGACATGGATGTCGCCCTTCCCCGCTGGGCCGCTCCATTTCTCGACCAGCTCGTCGACGACCTCGAGGATCATGTCGAAATAGCCGCGCATCGCGCGCTGGCTGAACGCCGGCATCAGGATGCGGTGCGCCTTTCCCCAATTCTCCTCCTCGGTGAAGGCGGTGAACAGGCCATCGCCGGCGAAGGCGCGGACCTGCTTCAGGCCCGGCCCCGGCATCTTGCGGAAGCGGGTCTCGTCGGACAGCTCGGCGACGAGGTCGGCCGAATAGATGAACAGGCTCTCGCGTGGCCCGAAGGTCATCTTGAAAATGCCGCCGGGGTGCTGGCGCGCCACCGCGAGCAGATGCTGGATCAGCTTGCCCTTGGGAATCTGGTGCAAATGGCCGACGAGCGGCAGCTTGCCCGGCGGCGCCGGCGGATTGGCGAGCGGCGCGTCGATCATGCCTCGACCTCGAAGGTAAGGCCGGCGTTCTTCTGCAACCGGTCGATCAGCTTCGCGCCGAGCGCCGCGCCCGGCACCCAGATGCCGCCCGGCACATCGGCCGCTTCCTTAACGAGGCAGATCGCCGCCTCGGCGATGATCTTCGAGGTCGAGCCATAGCCGGGGTCGCGGTCGCCCTTCACGCCGACGCGGATCTGGCCGCCATCGGCGGCAAGGCCGAGGAACAGCACGTCGTAGAAGCCCGCCTCGCGCTCGGCCTTGTCGGGCCCCTCGCCCGGCTTCGGGCCGCCCTCGCCACCCATTGATGCTCCGCCCTCGGTGATCGCCTTGGCGACTGCCTCGCCGCGCTCGCCGGCGCCGGCGATCATCATCTCGTCGTAGACGAAGTCGCGACCATAGGCGTGGTTCAGCAGGAAGTTGGAGCGGTGGACGTTCTTGGTGTTGATCGGCGCCATCACGAACGGCGCCACCCACCGGTCGAGGTCGGGATCGACCGCCGGCCGGGTCAGGTTGGGCTGCTTCGGCCCTTCGGCGCCGGGCGTCAGCGAGAAGGGGTTGCGCAAAAGATCGAGCACGCCGGGGTCCTTGGCGGCGGCGGCCATCGTCGCCTTGAGGCTGGCGGCGGTTCCGCCCGAGAAGCTGCCCTGCATCGCGCGGACGCGGCCCTTCACCTGGGGCACGGCTGCGCCGAAGCGGCGCTTCGCCTCTTCCTGAAGGAAGAACACGCCGAGTTCGAACGGGATCGAGTCGAAGCCGCAGGAAAACAGGATGCGCGCGCCCGACTTCTTCGCCGTCGCCTCATGCGCGTCGATCATCCAGCGCATCCATGCCGGTTCGCCCGACAGGTCGAGGTAGTCGGTGCCGGCGGCGGCGCAGGCGGCGACCAGTTCGTTGCCGTAGAGCTGATAGGGGCCGACGGTGGTCAGCACCGCCTTGGCGCGGCGGACCATTGCGTCGAGCGAGGCGGAGTCGGACGCGTCGGCGACCACCAGCGGCGTATCGGCGGGCGCGCCGATTTCGTCACGGACAGCGGCAAGCTTGTCGGCGCTGCGGCCCGCCATCGCCCATTTCACCTCGCCGCCGTTGCCGTAGCGCTGGCTGAGATATTCGGCGACCAGCCGGCCGGTGAAGCCGCTCGCGCCATAGACGATGATGTCGAACTCGGCTGCCGGGTTCATGCCCAAAATCCTCCCCTGATTTGCCGCTGATGTTGCCGGGTTCGGCGAGGCGATGCAAACCACGGAAGCGACAGGTGATCGAGGTCGCAAAGCGATTGAACCGGCGGCGTGGGAGCGGCACAACAGGCGCTTCGAGTCCCCCCGGAGAACGCCATGCGCCTGCTGCTGTCCGTCGCCCTGCTCGCCCTTGCCACGCCGCTGTCGGCGCAGGTCACCACCCGCCAGGTTGGCACCGCCACGCTGGAGAATGTCCCCGCCGTCCCCGCCGATGTGTCGGCGGCGGTGCAGCGTTATCAGAACTACCGCGACGCGGTGTTCGAGGACTGGCTGCCCGACGGTTCGATGCTCATCCTGACCCGCTTCGGCACCACCAAGCAGCTCCACCATGTGAAGACGCCGGGCGCCGACCGCACCCAGATCAGCTTCTTCGCCGAGCCCGTCGCCGGCGCCACCACAATCCCCGGCAGCTCGAAGTTCATCATCGGCCGCGACACCGGTGGCGACGAGTGGTTCCAGCTGTATGCGATGGGCCTGACGGGCGAGCCGGTGGCGCTGACCGAGGCGGGCACCACGCGCAACCAGTCGCTGGTGTTCAGCAAGGACGGCAAGCTTGCCATCTGGTCGCGCGCCAACAAGGGCTCGGCCGACTATGACATCCTCGCCGCCGACCCCGCCGATCCGGCGAGCCGCCGCGTCGTCCACAAGGGCAAGGGCAGCATCGGCCCCGATGCGATCTCGCCCGACAAGCGCACCGCGCTGATCTCGCGCGGCATCTCCAACCGCGAGACGCGGCTGTCGCTGCTCGACCTCGCGAGCGGCGAACTCACCGCGCTGCCGTTCACCGACAAGCCGGCGCGCTACGAGAACGCCAAGTTCACGCCCGACGGCCGCAGCATCCTCGTCATCACCGACGCCGACAGCGATCTGCGCCGCCTCGTCGAGATCGAGCTGGCGACCGGCAAGCGCACCGTGCTGGCGCCCGACCTGAAGTGGGATGTCGAGACGTTTGACCTGTCGGACGACGGCCGCATCCTCACCTATGCGATCAACGAGGACGGCTTCTCGAAGCTGGTTGTACATGACCGCGTCACCCGCCGCGCGCTGCCGCAGCCCGAGCTGCCGCGCGGCGTGCTGACCAGCCTCGGCTTTTCGCCCGACGGCCAGAAGCTGGCGATTGGCCTCACCACCGCCACCTCGGCGGGCGACGTGTGGAGCTGGGACGTGACCGGCGGCGGGCTGACCCGCTGGACCAACTCGGAGACCGGCGGCCTCGATCCGGCGAAGCTCGCCGAGCCGACACTCGTCCGCTTCAAGTCATTCGACGGCCTGTCGGTGCCGGCCTTCGTCTACCGGCCGAAGAATGTCGCGGCGGACGCGAAGACGCCAGTGATCGTCGACATCCACGGCGGCCCGGAATCGCAGAGCCGCCCGGGCTTTAACCCCGGCGCGCAATATTTTGCCGACACGCTGGGCGCGACGGTGATCCTGCCCAACGTTCGCGGCAGCGACGGCTACGGCAAGCGCTACCTCAACCTCGACAACGCCGAGAAGCGCGAGGACAGCGTCAAGGATGTGTCGGCGCTGCTCGACTGGATCGCCAAGCAGCCGGGCCTTGATAGCAAGCGCGTCGCCGTCTACGGCCAGTCCTATGGCGGCTACATGTCGCTCGCCTCGATGACGCATTATTCCGACCGCTTCGTCGGCGGCGTCGAGCGCTACGGCATCTCCAACTGGATCACCTTCCTCAACAACACCGAAGCCTATCGCCGCGACAACCGCCGCGCCGAATATGGCGACGAGCGCGACCCCAAGATGCGCGCGGTGTTCGAAAAGATCTCGCCGATGGCCAACCTGAAGGGCATCACCAAGCCGATGCTCGTGATGCAGGGCGCCAACGACCCGCGCGTGCCGAAGTCGGAGTCGGACCAGGTGGTGGCCAAGCTGCGCGAGCAGGGCGTCGAGACCTGGTACGTCTCTTTCGCCGACGAGGGCCACGGCTTCATGAAGAAGCCCAACAACGACCTCCGCCGCGAAGTGGAGACGGTGTTTCTGGGGAAGCTGTTCGAAGGGAAGTAGGGGCGCGGGGAACCACTCCGGCCCTTCGGGGCGTTCATCGGCCGTAACGGTCGATGAGGGAGTGGTATCTTGCGGCAGCGCTGGCCTTCGAAGCTCTGGGTGGTGCGGCACGGGCAGAGCGCCGGCAACGTCGCGCGCGATCTGGCCGATGCCGCCGGCGCGGCGATGATCGACATGGACATCCGCGACATGGATGTCCCGCTGTCGGAGCTCGGCGAGGAGCAGGCGCTGTCGCTCGGGCGCTGGTTCAAGGCGCTGCCCGAGGGAGAGCAGCCCGAGGTGGTGCTCGCCTCGCCCTATGTTCGCGCGATCCGCACCGCCGAGTTGATCGGTGTCGGCGGCAAGGTGACCATCGACGAGCGGCTGCGCGAGCGCGAATTCGGCGTGCTCGACCGGCTGACCAGCTTCGGCATCAAGGAACGCTTTCCCGAACAGGCCGAGCACCGTGCCATCCTCGGCAAATTTTATCACCGGCCGCCCGGCGGCGAGAGCTGGTGCGACGTGATCCTGCGGCTGCGTTCGGCGCTCGACACCATCAGCCTCCACCATGCCGACAAGCGCGTGCTGATCGTCGGCCATCAGGTGGTGGTGCTGTGCCTGCGCTACATCCTAGAGGATCTGAA
Organism: Sphingoaurantiacus capsulatus; assembly: GCF_042648405.1. Taxonomy (NCBI): domain Bacteria; kingdom Pseudomonadati; phylum Pseudomonadota; class Alphaproteobacteria; order Sphingomonadales; family Sphingosinicellaceae; genus Sphingoaurantiacus; species Sphingoaurantiacus capsulatus. Next base: position 142,804 of record NZ_JBHRXV010000003.1, read on the forward strand.
CGAGGCCGATATCCTCGCCATCGACAAGGAGGCCGACGTCGCCAACTGCGGCGTCACCGCCTATGATTTCGAGCCCGATTGCGTCGAGGACTGCGACCCGGCGCTGACGCTTTACAATTTCACCGCGCCGCTCGACCGCGAGGGCACGCCGGTGACCACCGCCCCCGACGCCAAGGTTGCCGCCCGGTGAGCGAGCCCATCCCGGTCGACGCCGAGCTGCTGCGGTCGATGCCGCTGCCTTTCCACGGCGACGATGCCGACAAGGACGAGCGCGGGCGCATTCTGGTGATCGGCGGCAGCCGGGCGGTGCCGGGCGCGTTGCTGCTCGCGGGCGTGGCGGCGCTGCGCGCGGGCGCGGGCAAGCTGCAGCTCGCCACCGTCGGCAGCATCGCGCCGCATATCGGCGTGGCGGTGCCGGAGGCGCTGGTGATGTCGCTGCCCGAAAGCGATGAGGGCGAGATCGCCCCCGATGCCGCCGCCGAGATCGCCCACCGACTGGGCCGTTGCGACGCGGTGCTGATCGGCCCCGGCATGCTCGACGAGGAGGCGGCGACGGCGATCACCGTCGAGGCGATGGGGGTCGATGGGCCCTCCTTCGTCATCGACGCCGGCGCGCTGTGCAATTTGCGCGCGGAAGCCAAAGCAATGGCGCGCCATGATGGGCGCATCGTGCTGACGCCCCATGCCGGCGAGATGGCGAAGCTGATGGGTGTAACGGTGAAGGAGATCGCCGCCGACCCGGCCGCCGCCGCGACGCGCGCCGCCGCCGAACTCGGCGCGGTGGTGGCGCTGAAGGGCGGCCGGACAGTGATCGCCGTGCCCGACGGACGGACTTGGGAATATTCGCAAGGCCAGGTCGGCCTCGCCACATCCGGGTCGGGCGATACGCTCGCCGGCGTCGTCGCGGGGCTGTTGGCGCGCGGTGCCGAGCCGCATGAGGCGGCGATCTGGGGCGTCTACCTGCACGGCGAGGCCGGAAATCGCCTGTCGCAGACGCGCGGGCCGGTTGGTTTCCTCGCCCGCGAGCTGCTAGCCGAGATTCCCGCGATCATGGCAGGCCTCGCCAGCTAACATTCACTGGCACGCCAAGGCCCCGGCGCTATAACCCGGGCATGGTCGAAAACGTCGCCGATACGCCACAAGCGCCCGTCGAGGACAATCGGTTGAATCCGATGTTCGTCGACGATGTCGTCGCGGCGCTGGAAGCCGGCGACATCGAACGGGTGCGGCTGCTCGCCGACCCGCTGCACCCGGCCGACGTCGCCGACCTGATGGAGCAGGTCGAGGCGGTCGATCGCGCCGCGCTCGCCGCCGCGCTCGGCGACAAGCTCGACGCTGACGCGTTCGCCGAGATGAACGACTATGTGCGCGACGATCTGATCGACGCGCTTGAGCCGCAGCAGGTCGGCGACCTCGTCCAGCAGCTCGACACCGACGACGCCGTCGCGATCATCGAGGACCTCGACGCCGACGACCAGCGCGAGGTGCTGCGCTCGCTGCCTGCCGACGACCGCGCCGCCATCGAGGAAGCGCTGTCCTACCCCGAGGAATCGGCCGGCCGCGTCATGCAGCGCGAGCTGATCGCGGTGCCCGAGCATTGGACGATCGGCCAGGTCATCGATTTCCTGCGCGAGAATCCCGACCTCGCCACCGATTTCTGGGAAATCTTCGTCGTCGATACCGGCCACCACCCGGTCGGCACCATGCGCCTGTCGTGGGTGCTCCGCACGCCGCGCAAGGTCGCGGTCGCCGACGTGATGCAGCGCGAGCAGACCCTGATCCCGGTCGACATGGACCAGGAGGAAGTGGCGCTCCGCTTCCAGAAATACGCGCTGATCTCCGCCGCGGTCACCGACGCGACCGGGCGCCTCGTCGGCGTCATCACCGTCGACGACATCCTGCACATCATCCAGGAAGAAGCTGGCGAGGACATATTGAAGCTGTCGGGTGCCGGCGATGGCGACGTCAACGAGCCGGTGTTCGAGACGGTGAAGGTTCGTGTCCGCTGGCTGATGGTCAACCTCGGCACCGCGATCCTCGCTTCGCTGGTCATCGGGCTGTTCGCCGCCACCATCGAACAGATGGTGGCGCTCGCCATCCTGATGCCGATCGTCGCGTCGCTGGGCGGCAACGCTGGCACGCAGACGATGGCGGTGGCGGTGCGCGCGCTGGCCACCAACGAACTGACTGAGTCGAACACGTCCCGGCAGATCGGCAAGGAGATCAAGGTCGCGCTGATGAACGGCGCGGTGATCGCCATCATCGTCGGGCTGGTCGCCGGTCTCTATTTCGCCAACGCGCACCTCGGCTGGGTGATCGCGGTGGCGATGGTCGGTAACATCCTCGTCGCCGGGCTTGCCGGCGTGCTGGTGCCGCTGACCCTCGATCGCTTCGATATCGACCCGGCGGTCGCCTCCTCGGTGTTCGTCACCATGACCACCGACGTGATGGGCTTCTTCCTGTTCCTCGGCCTTGCCGCGGCAACCGGCCTCACGCCGGCGGGTTGAACCTGCCCGGCCACACCCAATCTCAGGCGCCATGCATCCGCTTCACATGACCAAGGTCGCCGTCGGCTGCCGCACGCTCGCGGCGCTGACCAAGCGGCAGGCCGGGCGCGTCGCCATCGAGGACGGCGTGCCGCTGGTGTCGGCGTGGACGCGCTATATGCCGAAGCGCGCCGACGAGCTGGTCGGCGGGTCGATCTACTGGATCATCAAGCACACGCTGACGGCGCGGCAGACCATCCTCGGCTTCCGCATGGCGGATACGACGCGTGGCAAGATTTGCGAGATGCTGCTGGCGCCCGAGGTGGTGCCGCTGCTCGCCGCCCCGATGCGATCGCACCAGGGCTGGCGCTATCTCGAAGCGGCGGCGTGCCCGCCCGACCTCGACAGCGTCGACGCCGAGATCGGCACGATGCCGCCCAAGATGATGCGCGACCTGAGCAGCCTGGGGCTGCTTTAGCCGCAGCGAACCGAGCCGCTGCCCATCTTGCTGGTGCTGCAGCGCGCGCCGCCGGTCACTACCACGTCGCCCGAGCCCATGATCGAGACCTTAGCGGCCTGCGTGGCATGCGCCTTGACCCCGCCCGAGCCGGCGATGTCGACATCGAGCGTCTGGCAGCGCAGGCCGGCGATGTTGATGTCGCCCGAGCCGGCAATCGATGCCTCGGCGCTGCGGCAGCTGCCGCCCGCGACGGTGATGTCGCCCGAGCCGGCGATGGAGAATTCCGCCTTGCCCGCCGCGAGCGAGCCGACGGTCAGGTCACCGGAGCCGGCGAGCGAGGCCTCGAAATCGTCCGACTTCACGCGATCGACGCTGAGATCGCCCGAGCCCGACAGCGACACCTCGTTGAGCGCCGGCACGGTGACGTAGATCTTCACCGGCGAACTCTTCGACCAGTTGAACCAGTTGCGCTCGCGGACGGTGCCGATCTCCAGCTCCCGGCCCTCGACCTCGATGCGGAGCCGGTCGAGGTCCTTCTGCTCGCCTTCGGCACGGACGCTGACGGCCTTGCCGACGGTGACGACCACGTCGAAGGGACCCGACACCTCGATGGCTTCGAAGTTGGTCACGGTGAAGCGCCGTTCCGCCGCCTGTGCCTGCGTCGCCGCCAGCGCCGCGACCGCCAGCAGGGTTCCCATCGCCACTTTACGCATATCCATCTCCCGCGCCTGTGTTGTCCGTATAATACGGAGCTACTTTTGTAGTGTCAACCAACAAACAAAAAGGGCGGCCCGTTCGGACCGCCCTTTTTGCTCCCGTCGCCGGAAAAGACACGAGGTGTCAGGCCGCCTTCAGGACCTGCTCGATCTTCTTTTGCGCCGCCGGCTCGTCGATGTTCTCCATCGCCGCCAGTTCGCGCGCGAGACGGCTAACCGCCGCCTCGTAGATCTGCCGCTCCGAATAGCTCTGCTCGGGCTGGTCCTCGGCGCGATGCAGGTCGCGGACCACCTCGGCGATCGACACGAGGTCGCCCGAGTTGATCTTCGCTTCATATTCCTGGGCCCGGCGCGACCACATGGTGCGCTTGATCCGCGGCTTGCCTTTCAAAGTGACCAGCGCCTCGGCGAGCGTGGCGCTGCTCGACAGCTTGCGCATGCCGACCGAGTCCGCCTTGTTGGTCGGGACGCGGAGCGTCATGCGCTCCTTTTCAAAGCGGAGCACGTACAGCTCCAGCCTGGTGCCCGCGATCTCGCTGCTCTGGACTTCCATGACACGACCGACGCCGTGCTTGGGGTAGACCACATGGTCGCCAACAACGAAGTTGAGCGCCTTTGCCGCCATTCCGCATCCTTTTCTTGTTGCCGCCCCCGGCCGAAACGGGGTCGGATAGGACCGCTGCCCGAGAAATCAGGCTGCTAGTCGCGTTGACTGTCGGATTCCTGCCTTACGATCTCCGCCACCCGTTCCCGTCAAGCAGGAGAGACCGGAACAGGCCCTGATACCTACGGACCTCACTCGAAACGGAACATTGCTCTCCGCTTCGTCCATGCGCCGAGTCTATAGCAGAAATGTCATGGAAAGACCACGGTCAGTTTGCCGCGCTGCGGCAAACCTTGTGGCAGATGCGCCGCGGCTGTCGAAAACCGCGGATGGGCACCCTACTGACCGTCGCTACCCGGCTCGGCCGAGAAGTATTTGTCGAACTTCCCTTCCTCGCCCTTGTGCTCGTCGGCATCCGCCGGCGTCGGGCCCTTCACGGTGATGTTCGGCCACTGGTTCGAGTAGGTGGCGTTCAGCTCGAGCCACTTCTCGAGGCCGCCCTCGGTGTCGGGCAGGATCGCCTCGGCCGGGCATTCCGGCTCGCAGACGCCGCAGTCGATGCACTCGTTAGGGTTGATGACGACCATGTTCTCACCCTCGTAGAAGCAATCCACGGGGCAGACCTCGACGCAGTCCATATACTTGCACTTGATGCAAGCTTCGGTGACGACGTAGGCCATCGGGCGGTCCCCTGACGAAAAAACTGTTGTTGTCGGCGCCGTGCTAGCCGTTGGCCGCCCGCGCCGTCAACGGCATTGGTGCCGACAGGTCGGTGTAAAGCTCCTGCGCCTCGGAAAACGGCCCGCGGCGGCTGGCCAGCGCCTCGACGCGGACCACCCTCACCTCGTTGTAATGGGGGTAGGAGATCACCTGTCCCGGCCGGACCAATGCTGATGCGCGTTCGATCACGCGCCCATCGATCCGGAGATGCCGGCTTTCCGCCAGCTCCTGCGCCTGACTTCGGGACTTCGTCAGTCGCGCGAACCACAACCACTTATCGAGCCGTAATCCGGGTCCGTATACCAAGTTCAGCCTCTCCTCATGCCAGCCAGAACTGCGAAAGGTGAATGTTCGGAAAGCGGCCGCGCCGCGGGCCGCTGCCCGTCGCTGCGCGGTCCCCGCCATTCGAACGCCGTGCGTCCCTCGACGCTCTTCAGCCGGTAGCCGAGCGCCCGCATCAGCCGCGCGAAGCCCTCGCGCCGCATGCCGACGCTCGCCACCCACATGTCGTCGGGGATGAAGGCGGAGCGGCCGTCGCGCTTCTGGTGCATCGCCCGCGCCAGCCGCTCGACCATGTCGATGCGGACGGCCTGCCCGTCGATCACCCAGAAACCGGCGACGTCGTAGAAATCCTTGGGCGCCGTCGCCTCCACCTCGATGGTGACGCGGCCGGCGGGCGGCGGCGGCGGCGCGGCCTCGACACCGCGGCTTACCGCCCACAGCGCGAGGCGCCAGCGGGTCGGTTCGGGCCGCAGCACGTCCTTCACAAACACATGCGCCGCGCCGATGCGCACCCCGGCGGCGGTCAGCATGCGGCGATCGGTCTTGTCGAGCGCGGCGATCTGCGACGCGACGCGCTCGCGCACCAGGCAGCCGAGGTTCTCGACGAGCTGCACGATCAGCCCGCGGGCCGCGGGCGACACCGCGCCGTCCGCGCCACCCAGCGCGGCGACGCGCACCAGCGCACCAAGCTGCTGCTCGCACTGCGTCGCGAACCAGGCGTCGAGCCGCGCGCGGACCAGCGCCCGATCGCCGGCCGTAAGGGCGGCGAGGCTGCGATCGAGTTCGACCTTGGGGTTGAGGGCATCCCGCCCCTGCACCATCGAGCCGATGCGGGCGCCGTTCCACAGGATGCGCGGCGGCATGTCGCCGTCGAAGGCCAGCTCGAAGGCACCGTCCGCCGCCTCCGCCAGCAAACGCGCGCGCTTTGCCAGCTCGCCGGTCAGGCGGCGTTCGGCGGCAGCGAGCAGCAGGCGCTTCTCGCCGGCACGCGCGGTCGGATCGGCCTTGAAACGGAAGCCGTGCAAGGTGCCGATCACCTCGCCTTCGACCGCGACGCTGCCGTCGCCGTCGATCTCGACGCCGAAATCGCGGTCGCGGATTTTCAGGTCGCGCAGCAGCACCGCGGTGCGGCGGTCGACGAAGCGCTGCGTCAGCCGCTGGTGCAGCGCGTCGGACAGCTTGTCCTCGAGCGCGCGCGTCCGCTCCGCCCAGAGCGTGGTGTCCTCAACCCAGTCGCCGCGATGGGCGACATAGGTCCAGGTCCGCGCCGCCGAGATGCGATCGGCGATGGTGGCGATGTCGCCGTTGACGTTGTCGAGATTGGCGACCTCGGCAGCGATCCATTCGCCGGGAAGCTTGCCGTCGCCCTCGGTCAGATGGCGGAACACGCGGCCGACGAGACGGGCGTGCTGCTCGGGGCCGGTCTTGCGATAGTCGGGCAGGCTGCACGCCGCCCACAGTCGCTGCATCCGCGCATGTCCCTTGGCGCGATCAGCGACCGCCGGGTCCTGCGCGAGACTCTTCAGCACCGCGAGATCGACGGCGTCGTGCGCGCGGAACAGCTCCGGCGTGGTCGGCCGCTCGTCGAGCGAGCCGATCAGGCGCGGCAGCGTCGCGAAATCGAGCCGCGCGTTGCGCCAGACCAGCTGGCTCAGCGGCGGGAAGACATGGTTCTCGATCGCCTCGATTTCCTCGGGCTCGAACCCGCGCACCTCCTCGGTGCCGAGCTGGACCATGCCGAAGCTGCCGTCCTTCTGGTAACGGCCGGCGCGGCCGGCGATTTGCGCCATCTCGGCGGTCGACAGGCGGCGGTGGCGATGCCCGTCGAACTTCGACAGCGAGGCGAAGGCGACATGGGCGATGTCCATGTTGAGGCCCATGCCGATGGCGTCGGTCGCCACCAAATAATCGACCTCGCCCGACTGGTAGAGCTCGACCTGCGCATTCCGCGTGCGGGGGGACAGGCCGCCCATCACCACCGCGGCGCCGCCCTTGTGCCGGCGCAGCATCTCGGCGAGCGCGTAGACGTCCTCGGCGCTGAACGCGACGATGGCGGTGCGCTTCGGCAGGCGCGACAGCTTCTTGGGGCCGGCGTAGCTCAAGGTCGAGAAGCGCGGCCGGGTGACGATCTCGGCGTCGGGCAGCAGCCGGCGGATCAGCGGGCGCAAGGTCTCCGACCCGAGGATCATCGTCTCGGCATAGCCGCGGCGGTGCAGCAGCCGGTCGGTGAAGACATGGCCGCGCTCGAGGTCTGCGCCGGTCTGCGCCTCGTCGAGCCCGACGAAAGCCACTTCCCGATCCGTGGGCATCGATTCAGCGGTGCAGAGGAAGTAGCGCGCGCCTTCGGGGAGGATTTTTTCCTCGCCGGTGATCAGCGCGACCTGGTTGGCGCCCTTGATCTTGACGACGCGGTCATAAACTTCGCGGGCCAGCAAACGCAGCGGAAAGCCCATCATGCCGCTGGCGTGGCCGCACATGCGTTCGACGGCGAGATGGGTCTTGCCCGTGTTGGTCGGGCCGAGGACGGCGGTCAGAGTGGCGCGAAGCAATCCGCTCATAGTCCCGATATGGTGCGCGAGGCACCCATCGACAAGCGGTTACCACTACTAGTCATCGCACCCCATGAAACACACGAGATATGGTGAAGGTCGCATGTTTCGCGCGTCGGCTCAAGTTACGGTTGCGCGACTTTGCGACGAACGCCTCATCGCCCTTACTCGTCGGCTCGCCGCAATCCCGCCACATACGGGGAATCGCTTAATTGACTTTAAACATGGCCACATACAGGCTCCAGTTGAGCGCAACTGCGAGGGGTGGGCGCGCTCTGCGTTGGGGGTAGCGCCCCGGCTTTGTCGGCCGGGGACGTAATTTCGGGGGCGGGGGTCCAGTGTATCAACCGGCAGTAGGCGCATTCGGCGCCGCGGGAGTCACGGCCACTACCGCCCCGATCGGGCTGAAGCGCCCCGCGTTCAATCTTGCCCAACGCTTTCGCAATTTCGACGTCGCCGACCTCGACCTGATCGTCGACCTTGGCGACGAGATCGGCAGCCGCCGCTGGTGGCGCGGCCTCGCCACCCTGCTTTTCATCTCGATCGCTACCATCCAGATCGGCACGCGCCCGGTCGCGCTGCCCGGCGGCGCCCCGCCGGCCCTTACCGAAGAGCAGCTTCCGCTCCTCAGCCCCGCCACCATCGCGCCCCTCGCACTCGGCGGCACCACCGGCGAGCAGGTTGCCGCCACAAAGCGCGTCGTTCGCCTCGCCGAGCCGCCCGAGCGGCCGCGCATCGAGGTCGTTGCCCGCCTCGGCCGGTCGGACAGCGTGCAGGCCGCGCTTCGGCGCGCCGGCGTGTCGGCGCCCGAGGTGACCACCATCGTCGACTTGCTCGACGATGCGACCAACCTGCGCAGCGTCAAGCCGGGCACCGGCTTCGACCTCGTACTCGGCCGCCGCCCCAACAAGACAGTGCCGCGCCCGCTCGAAAGCCTCGCCTTCCGCGCCGCCTTCGAGCTGAAGCTCGAGGTCAACCGTGCCGCTGACGGCCAGCTCGCGTTGAAGCGCATCCCGATCGCCGTCGATAACACGCCGCTGCGCGTCTCCGGCCGGGTCGGCGGCAGCCTCTACAAGTCGGCGCGCGCCGCCGGCGTCCCCGCGGGCATCGTGTCCGAGTACATCAAGCTGCTGTCCTACGGGCTCGATTTCCAGCGCGACGTGAAGGGCGCCAACAACTTTGACATCGTCGTCGAGCACCGCCGCGCCGAGACCGGCGAGACCGAAACCGGCCGCCTGATCTATGCCGGCCTCGACCAGGGCAAGCGCAAGATCGAGCTGATGCGCTGGGATCCGTCGAACGACCGCGAGCAATTCTTCCACGCCGACGGTTCCAGCGCCCGCAAGGGCCTGATGAAGACCCCGATCGACGGCGCGCGCATGTCGTCGGGCTTCGGCATGCGCCTGCACCCGATCCTCGGCTATTCGCGCCTCCACAAGGGCGTCGACTTCGCCGCCGGCACCGGCACGCCGATCATGGCGGCGGCGAGCGGCACCGTGGTCTACGCCGGCGTCTACCGCGGCTACGGCAACCATGTCCGCATCCGCCATGCCAACGGCATCGAGACCACCTATTCGCACATGAGCCGCTTCGGCAAAGGTGGCCGAGTCGGCGCCCGCATCGAGCAGGGCCAGGTGATCGGCTATGTCGGCTCGACCGGCATGTCGACCGGCCCGCACCTCCACTATGAGGTCTATCTGAAGGGCCGCGCCGTCGACCCGCGCTCGGCCAAGCTGCCCTTCGGCGTCCAGCTCGCCGGCAGCGACATGTCGCGCTTCAAGGCCCGCATGGGCGAAGTCCGCAACCTGCGCGTGAAGGCGCCCGCCGCCGAGCAGGTCGCGGCGACGGACAAGAAGACGGAGAAGAAGGGCTAGGCGACTCTTAGACCTCGCTCACGTCGACCCTCGCCGCCCTATCCCTCACATATGTCATCCTGGCGAAAGTCAGGATCTCCGGTAATTTGCGGCGCGCACGGTCTCGCGCGCGCCCTCGGGGAGATCCTGACTTTCGTCAGGATGACGACCTTGCTTGGATGAGGGTCTCGGTGTGACGACCGGTTGCTTGAGCGATCAACGCGACCAGCGGGCGAAGATGGCGGTGGGGAGCAGCTTGCCGCGGGCTTCCTCGCGGATGGTCATCTCGCCGACTTCGATGGTGCCGCCGAGATCGGCCATCGCTTCGGTCAGCAGCTCGCCGATTGCCACCGCCGACATGCGGATCGCGTAGACGGTCAGCACGAGGAAACGCGACTTGTCGTCGAGCAGCGCGCGACAGGCGGCGATCATCTCGGGGAGCTTTTCGTAGAGCTCCCACACTTCGCCATTGGGGCCGCGGCCATATTTGGGCGGGTCGAGGATGATGCCGTCGTAGCGCTTCTCGCGCCGGCCCTCGCGCGCGGTGAACTTCAGCGCATCGTCGATCATCCAGCGGATCGGCCTGTCGGTGAGGCCGGAAAGCTTCTGGTTCTCGACGGCCGCGCCGATCGCCTTTTTGGACGCATCGACATGGGTGACGCGGGCACCGGCCGCCGCGCAGACGAGGCTGCCGACGCCGGTGTAGCCGAACAGGTTGAGTACCTCGACGCCTTCCCCACAGCGATCGGCCATCCAGTCCCATTGCGGGGCCATGTCGGGGAAGAAGGCGAGATGGCGGAACGGGGTGTTCGACGCCCAGAACTTCACCGGCCCGCGCGCCAGCGGCCAGGCCTGCGGCACCTTCGCCTCCAGCCGCCAGCGACCGCCACCATTTTCGTCGGAGCCGCCGACGAACTCACCGTCGGCCTGCCAGTCGTCGCTGGCCGGCGCCCACAGCGCCTGCGGCTCGGGACGAATGAAGCGGAAGCGGCCGTAGCGTTCGAGCTTGCGCCCGCCGCCGCTGTCGATGAGGCCGTAGTCGCCCCACGGTTCGGTGACGAGCAGCGACAGCTCCATCACGCCGCCTGGAGCTTGATCGATCCGACGTGGGCGCGCGCCATCGGGCCGGCGAGCATGCGCTGCGCCGCGTCGCGCGCTGCCTCGACGGTGACGGCGTCGACCTTGGCGATAACGTCGGCGGGCGGCACCGGCGCGCCGTGGATCAGCATCTGGCGCGCGAGATACTCGGCCCAACCGGCGGCGCCCTCGAGCGACATCAGCAGGCCTGCCTTCAACTGCGCCTTGGCGCGCGCCAGTTCGGCGGCATCCAGGCCCTCGGCGCAGCGGCCGAGCACCTGCAGCGCGAGCGCGCTGGCGGCGGCGGCATTGTTGTTGGCGGTGGCGAGATAGACCGAAAACAACCCGGTATCGTCGTAGGAGGTCAGCGTTGCATAGACGCTGTAGGCGAGGCCCCGCTCCTCGCGCAGCTCCTGGAACAGCCGCGAAGACATGCCGCCACCCGCCGCGGTAGCGAACAGCGTCAGCGGGTAATAGTCCGGCGCGCGGTGCGCCGCGGCTTCGTAACCGAAGGTCAGATGTGCCTGCTCGAACTTGCGACGATCGTGGCGCGTGCCGCCAGCGAACGAGGCGCGGGCGCTGTCCGGGTGCGCGCCGTCGGGCAGGTCGCCAAGCAGCCCTTCCGCCATGCGGACCAGCGCGTCGTGATCGACCTTGCCAGCCGCAGCGAACACGCAGGACGGGCCGCGGAACTGCGCGTCGAGCCAGCCGCGCAGATGCTCGGGGCCAATCGCCGCCAGCGATTCCTCGCTACCGAGGATCGAGCGGCCGAGCGGCTGGTCGGGGAAGGCGGCTTCCTGCAGATGATCGAACACGATGTCGTCGGGCGTGTCGCGCGCCTCGCCGAGTTCGGACAGCACGACGTCCTTCTCGCGCACCAGATCGTCGGCATCGAAGCGCGGGGCGCGGATCAGGTCGGCGATCAGCTCGAAGGCGAGCGGCACGTCGTCGCCGAGCACGCGGGCGTGGAAGGCGGTCATGTCGCGCGCGGTGTAGGCGTTGAGCTGGCCGCCGACGTCCTCGATCGCCTCGGCGATGGTGCGGGCGCTACGGGTGGCGGTACCCTTGAACACCATATGCTCGAACAGATGCGCGATGCCGTTGATCGAGGCGTCCTCGAACCGCGAGCCGGTGTCGGCGTAGAGGCCGAGCGCGGCGGTCTCGGCGCCGGGCGTCGCGAGGGTGACGACGCGCAGGCCGTTGGCGAGGGTGGTGACCGCCAGGGTCACGCCGCCACCGCGCGGTCGGCGATATAGGCCTCCACCGCGCCAAGCTCGGCCGGAAGCGTCGCGTAGCGCTCCTCGCGGTCGAACAGCCCGGCACAACGCGCGGGCATCGACGGGCGCATGCCGCTGGCGCGTTCCACCGCATCGGGGAATTTCGCAGGGTGCGCGGTCGCCAAGGTCACCACCGGCACGTCGGCCGGCAGATCGACCTTGCGCGCCGCGGCCAGGCCGATGGCGGTGTGCGGATCGATCAGCTCGTTCGCGTTGGCGCAGGCCCAGCGCAGCGCCAGTGCCATCGCATCCTCGTCGACGCGGTAGCTTTCGAACAGCTCAGCCTTGGCGCGCTCATTGCCCAGCGTCATCGACTTCGTCGCCTCGAAGCCCTTCATGACGCCGGCGAGCTTGGCGCCATCGCGATCGTGGAGGTCGAACAACAGCCGCTCGAAGTTCGAACTGACCTGAATGTCCATCGACGGCGCGGCGGTCGGCTGGACGGTGCCGCAGGAATAGTCGCCGGTCGACAGCGCGCGGTGCAGGATGTCGTTGACGTTGGTCGCGACCATCAGCTTCGCCACCGGCAGGCCCATCTTCGCCGCGACATAGCCGGCGAACACGTCGCCGAAATTGCCGGTGGGCACCGAGAAGGCGACGGGCCGCTCGGGCGCACCGAGGCGTACCGCGGCGTAGAAATAATAGACCACCTGCGCCATCAGCCGGGCCCAGTTGATCGAGTTCACCGCCGACAGGCGGAAGCGCGACGCGAAGGAGGCGTCGTTGAACATCGCCTTCACCAGCGCCTGCGCGTCGTCGAAATTGCCCTCGACGGCGATGTTATGGACGTTGGGCGCCATCACCGTCGTCATCTGCCGCCGCTGCACGTCGGAGACGCGGCCCAGCGGGTGCAGCATGAAGATGTCGACCTTGGCGCGGCCGGCGAGCGCCTGAATGGCGGCAGAGCCGGTATCGCCCGAGGTGGCGCCGACCACGGTCAGATGCTCCGACCGGTTCGACAGGAAGCGCTCGAACAGCAGCCCGAGCAATTGCAGCGCCACATCCTTGAAGGCGAGCGTCGGCCCGTGGAACAGCTCGAGCAGCCACTGGCGTTCGTCGAGCTGCTTCAGCGGGGTGACGGCGGCGTGCGAGAAGCTGCCATAGGCCTGGGTCAGCAGATCGCGCAGCTCGTCCTCGGTCAGCGCATCGCCGACAAAGGGCCGGCAGACGCGCAACGCGGTCTCGACGTAGCTGAGGCCGGCGAGGTCGGCGATCTCCGCTTTCGACAGCGACGGCCAGCTTTCCGGCACATAGAGACCGCCGTCGCTCGCGAGCCCGGCGAGGGTGACGTTTTCGAAGTCGAGAACGGGTGCGTTCCCACGGGTGCTGACGTAGCGCATCGCGTCGCGCTTAGCGGCTGGGGGCGGATTTTGCAAAGCGCCGCTCAAGCGGAACGGCGGATATAGATCAGGTAGATGAGGCTCAGCACCGCCGCGAACGCAAACCACTGGAAGGCATAGCCGCGGTGGTTGTTGGCGATGGTGTCGAGCGAGGGCCGCGCCTCGGCCGCGAGACGCGCATCCGCGGGGGCATCGGGGACCAGCAGGAAGGCCGGACTGCCTTCGCGCGGCACCAGCCAGCCGGTGAAGCTGACGGGAATGGCCGTGGGCCGCAACGTCGGGTCCGACGCGACCCCGAGCGAGACGAGCAGCGGCTCGCCGCCGGCACGGTCGCAGCGGGCGATCTGGCGGTAGCCGGAGGCGCCGCTGGCAGCGCGGGCGGCAGTGGGCGCGCCGATGTGGGTGGCGGCGCAGGTAATGCGGACCTGGCGGAAGCTCAGCTCGTCCTTTCGGGCGGCGAGCTCTGCCGGGGCGCCGATCACCGGCGCCTCGGCGTTCGCGGCGAGGCGGCCGAGCAGGCCTTCCTTCCACTCGGCGCGTTGGAGCTGCCAGAAGCCGAGCGCGATCATCGCCGGCACCATCAGCAGCACCAGTAGGGTCGGGACGAGCGGCAGGCGGCGCATCAGTCCTCCCCTTCCCGGCTTTCGGCGGCCTGATGGCGATATTCGAGACCGAGCAGCACACCCTTGCCAACGCGCAGTGCGGCGATGGTGGCGACGATGATGATCGGCGGCCAGATCAGCGCATGCCCCCACCAAGGCGGCGCCAACGCGAGTTCGAGCCAGAGCGCGAGGCCGACGACGAGGCCGCCGATGATCAGGGTGAGGAAAGCCGCCGGCCCATCGCCGACGTTGAAGGCGGCGATGTCGAGGCCGCAGGCCGGGCAATTCTCGCGAAAGCGGAGCAGGCCGACATAGATCGGCCCGCGGCCGCAGCGAGGGCAGACGCCTCTCGCCGCAGCGCGGGCCGGATCCGTCATCGATAAAGGCTTAGTGGCTGCCCGCGACGATCGCGGCGCCGAAGTCGCTGCCCCACACATAGATGGCGAGGAACAGGAACAGCCACACGACATCGACGAAGTGCCAGTACCAGGCCGCCGCCTCGAAACCGAAGTGGTGCGTCGGGGTGAACTGGCCCTTATAGACGCGGGCAAGGCAGACGATCAGGAAGATCGTGCCGACCAGCACGTGGAAGCCGTGGAAGCCGGTCGCCATGTAGAAGGTCGAGCTGTAGATATTGCCCGCGAAGCTGAATGCCGCGTGCTGATACTCATAGGCCTGCACCGCCGAGAACAGCGCGCCGAGGACGATGGTCAGCCACAGGCCCTTCTTCAGACCGTCGCGGTCGCCGTGGATCAGCGCATGGTGCGCCCAGGTCACCGTTGTGCCCGAGAGCAGCAGGATCAGCGTGTTGAGCAGCGGGAACATGAAGGGATCGAGCAGCTCGATACCCTTCGGCGGCCACACGCCGCCGATGATCTCGACGTCCGACGGCGCCAGCGCTGCGTTGAAATAGGCCCAGAACCAGGCGACGAAGAACATGACCTCGGAGGCGATGAACAGGATCATGCCGTAGCGGTGATGAAGCTGGACGACCGGCGTATGGTCGCCGCCTTCGGCCTCGGCGATGACCTGCGACCACCAGCCGAAGAAGGTGAACAGCACGCCGAGCGTGCCGATGGCGAACACCCACGGGCCCCATGCCTGCTCATGCATCCACGCGATCGCGCCCGACGCCATGATCAGCGCCGTCATCGAGCCGATCAGCGGCCACGGGCTCGGCGGCAGGATATGATAGTCGTGGTTCTTGGCACCCGCCATGTCAGCTCATCCCTGATTGGGCGCAGGTTTGGCCTGCGCCGTCTTGACCGCCTTCTGCCCCGACGCCGTCGGCGTGTCCACGGGGAAGAAGGTGTAGCTCAGCGTGATCTCGTCGATGCGATGCCCGTCGGGGTCGTCGGCGATCGCGGGATCGACGAAATAGGTGACCGGCATGTCGACGGTCTGTCCCGGCTGCAGCGTCTGCTCGGTAAAACAGAAGCAGGCGATCTTCACGAAGAAGCTGCCGGCAGTGTCGGGCGACACGTTGTAGCTCGCCGTCCCGGTGATCGGCTTGTCGCTGTGGTTGGTCGCCCGGTAGAAGGCCAGCCGGCGCTCGCCGATCTTCACCGTCTCGTGCGTCTTCACCGGCTTGAACGACCAGGACAGGCCGGGCGCGACATTGGCGTCGAAGCGAACGCTGATCGTCTGCTCGAGCGGCTTGGCCGGTACGTCGCTTTCGCTGGCGAACATCGTGGTGCCGCCAAAGCCGGTGACCTGACAGAACAACTGGTAGAGCGGCACGCTCGCATAGGCGAGGCCGACCATCGCCACCGCGGCGCCCGCCGCGATCAGCCCGGTGCGGGTGTTCGAGCGCGCCATCAGCTCATCCGCGCGATGGTAATGAAATAGAACAGCGCCGCGAAGGCAACGAGGACGAGGCCGAGCACCAGATTGCGGCTGCGCTGCCGCTTCTTGAATTCTTCCTGCGTCATGCCAGCACCCAGCGATCGAGGACCAGCGCGGCGAACAGCGCGAAGAGATAGAGGATCGAGAAGGCGAACAGCCGCTTCTCGGGCGTCATCTCGGCCGGATCAGTGGCGCGGTTGCGATAGACGGCGAACGCCAGCGCGAGGAACACCGCGCCGAGGCCGGCGGCGGCAACACCGTAGATCGCGCCGCTCAGCCCGAGCGCCCAGGGTGCCACGGACGCGGCGACCAGCGGCGGCGTGTAGAGCAGCACCTGGCGGCGCGTCTCGGTGGCGCCGGCGACGACGGGGAGCATCGGCACGCCGGCGTTGGCGTAGTCGGTACGCACGAACAGCGCGAGCGCCCAGAAGTGCGGCGGCGTCCAGAGGAAGATGATCGCGAACAGCAGCACCGGCAGTGTGCTGACGTCGCCGGTCGCCGCCGCCCAGCCGATCACCGGCGGGAAGGCGCCGGCGGCGCCGCCGATGACGATGTTCTGCGGCGTCCGGCGCTTCAGCCAGACGGTGTAGATGAAAACGTAGAAGAGGATCGAGGCGAGCAGCAGCAACGCCGCCACAGCGTTGACCGCCAGGTACATCACCGTGACCGAGCCGACGGCGAGCGTGATGCCGAAGGCGAGCGCCGAGCCGGGGTCCATGCGCCCGGCGGGCAGCGGCCGGCCGGCGGTGCGCTTCATCGCGGCATCGAGATCGATCTCGTACCATTGGTTGAGCGCGCCGGCGGCACCGGCACCGACCGCGATGCAGAGGATCGCGGTGAAGGCGAGGACGGGGTGGAGGTGGCCGGGCGCCGCGAGCAGGCCGCAGAGCCCGGTGAACACCACCAACGTCATGACGCGCGGCTTCAGCAGCGCGAAATAATCGCGCCAGTCCGCCGGCAACGCCGGGGCAGTTGCCCCGGCGAGGACCGGCGTGTCGGCCATCACGTCACCGCTACGCATCGTCTTACCCTGTTTTCACCGACCTTACTTGATGGTCGGCAGCGTCTCGAACTGGTGGAACGGCGGCGGCGACGACAGCGTCCACTCGAGCGTGGTGGCACCTTCGCCCCAGTAGTTGCCCTCGACGCGGCGGCCGGCGAACAGCGACCAGATGATGTTCACGAAGAACACGATCATGCCCACGCCCATGATCGCATAGCCGACCGAGGCGAGGTGGTTGTAGGCGGCGTAGGCGTCCGGATAGTCCGGAATACGCCGCGGCATGCCGTCCTGGCCGAGGAAGTGCATCGGGAAGAACAGCACGTTCACGCCAATGAAGAACACCCAGAAGTGCACCTGGCCAAGGAATTCGTTGTACGCGCGGCCCGACATCTTGCCGAACCAGTAGTAGAAGCCGGCGAACAGCGCGAACACGGCGCCGAGTGACAGCACGTAGTGGAAGTGCGCGACCACATAATAGGTGTCATGCATGTAGGTATCGACGCCGGCGTTCGACAGGATGACGCCGGTGACGCCCCCGAGCGTGAACATGAAGATGAAGCCGATGGCCCACATCATCGGGGTCTTGAAGCTCAGCGAGCCGCCCCACATCGTCGCGATCCACGAGAAGATCTTGATGCCGGTCGGCACCGCGATGACCATCGTCGCCGCCGTGAAGTACATCTTCGTGTTCACGTCGAGACCCACCGTATACATGTGGTGCGCCCAGACGATGAAACCGATGAAGCCGATGGCGACCATGGCGTAGGCCATGCCGAGGTAGCCGAACGCCGGCTTCTTCGAGAAGGTCGCGATGACCTGGCTGATGATGCCGAAGCCCGGCAGGATCATGATGTACACTTCGGGGTGACCGAAGAACCAGAACAGGTGCTGGTACAGGATCGGGTCGCCGCCGCCGCTGGGATCGAAGAAGGTCGTCCCGAAGTTACGGTCGGTCAGCAGCATGGTGATCGCGCCGGCGAGAACCGGGAGCGACAGCAGCAGCAGGAAGGCGGTAACCAGCACCGACCACACGAACAGCGGCATTTTGTGCAGGGTCATGCCCGGCGCGCGCATGTTGAAGATGGTGGTGATGAAGTTGATCGCGCCGAGGATCGACGAGGCGCCCGCGAGGTGGAGCGACAGGATCGCCATGTCGACCGCCGGTCCCGGATGGCCGCTGGTCGACAGCGTCGGATACACCGTCCAGCCGGTGCCCGCGCCGTTGAAGCCGGCCGGACCCTCGACGAACATCGAGCCGAGCAGCAGCAGGAACGCCGGGATGATCAGCCAGAAGCTGATGTTGTTCATTCGCGGGAACGCCATGTCCGGCGCGCCGATCATGAGCGGCACGAACCAGTTGCCGAAGCCGCCGATCATCGCCGGCATCACCATGAAGAACACCATGATGAGGCCGTGGGCGGTGATGAAGCTGTTCCAGAGGTGGTAGGAGGCGTCGATGTTGCCGCCGACCCACTGGGGCAGATACTGCATGCCCGGCTCGGCGAGCTCGAGGCGCATGACACCCGAGATCGCGCCGCCGATGATGCCCGCGAAGATCGCGAAGATCAGGTAGAGCGTGCCGATGTCCTTGTGGTTGGTCGACAGGAACCAGCGCGCGAAGAAGCCCGGCTTGTGATCGTGATCGTGGTCATGCCCGTGAGCATCGTGACCAGCGGTGAATTCGGCGGTGTTGGCCATGGCGTCTCTCGCTTATTCGGCGGGGGTCGGCGCCGCGGCGGGCGCGGCGGCAGGCGTGGTAGCGGCAGCGGCCGGCGAGGCCGCGGCAGCAGGCGCCGGGGCAGCTTCGGCAGCCGGCGCCGGCTTGGCGGCGACGGTCACGACGAGCTTGCCGTCGGCGCCGCGTGAGAAGCGCGGGCCCGGGCCTTCGGCACCGTTCTCGGCTTCCTTCGCCGCGACCCAGGCATTGTACTGCGCCGGCTCGACCACCTCGACGGCGATCGGCATGAAGCCATGCTTCGTGCCGCAAAGCTCCGAGCACTGGCCGAAGTAGACACCCGGGCGATCGACCTTGAACCAGGTTTCGTTGATGCGGCCCGGAACGGCGTCCATCTTCACCCAGAAGGCGGGCATCGCCCAGCTGTGCAGCACGTCGACCGAGGTGACGAGCACCTTCACGACGGCGCCGGCCGGCACGATCACGCGGTTGTCGGTGTCGAGGAGGCGCGGCGAGCCCTGCTCGGCGGCTTCCTTGTCGCTCAGCATCACCGCGTCGAAGGTGAAGGCGCCGTGATCGGGATATTCATATTCCCAATACCATTGGTGACCGATCGCCTTGATGGTCAGGTCCGGCTTCGGCGGATCATATTGGTCGGCGAGCAGGCGGAACGACGGCACCGCGATAATGACGAGGAGGAGGACCGGGACGACCGTCCAGATCACCTCGATCAGCGTGTTGTGCGAGGTGCGCGAGGCGACCGGATTGCGCTTGGCGGCGAAGCGAAACATCGTCCAGCCGAGGAGCCCGAGAACGATCAGCGTGACCGCGGTCATCATCGGCAGCAGCAGCACGTCGTTGAACCAGCGCGCGTAATGGCCGAGTTCGGTCTGCTGCGGCTGAATCTCCCAGCCGCTGTGCGGCTGGCCGATACCCGGGGTCGGTTTGGCGCGCGGGAAGCCGTCGGGATTGGCAGCGGCATCAAGGGCGGCGCTGGCGCTGCCCTGGCCATCGACGATCGCCGGCGCGGCGGGCGCGCCCGGCTCGGTCGGCAGCGGCGTCGTGGCGGCCTCGGTGGCCGCGCGCTCGGCGGAAACAGCCGGCGCCACGCTCGGTGCGGTGGTGCCCTGGTCGGTCTGGGCGAAGGCGAAGGTCGGAAGAACCGCCAGCGCCGCCGCGACTGCCCAGATTTTCGTGCGTCCCATCATACCCCTCGGGTGTTCGGAAAGGGCCGGCCCCCGCGAGGGAGTCGGCATGAAGCACCGGCCTTATAGGCAGCGCATCCCGCCGTCACAAGCGTTCGGTTTGCCGCAACGAACGCAATGATTCATCCGGCTTTCAGGTCCTGGAATTGCGCGGGCTGCCTGGTCATCTGCGCGGTGATGGCGATCTGCGAATCCTCGCCGGGCAGCATCGCGGCGTTCCAGACCGCCACATATTCGAGGCCATCCTCCAGCGAACGGCCGCGGCCGTGGTTGAGCACCTGCTTCACGCCCGCAATCGCCATCGGCGACTTCGCGGCGATCTCACGCGCCATCGCCATCGCGGCGTCGAGTGCCGCGTCGGCCCCGTCATGCGCCGAATTGAGGAAGCCATGGTGCAGCGCCTCGTCGGCCGGGAAGCGGCGGCCGGTGTAGGCCAGCTCGCGCACCAGGCCCTGCGGCAGCAGATAGGGGATGCGCTGCAAGGTGCCGACATCGGCGACGATGCCGACATTGATTTCCTGAATGGTGAAAAAGCAGTCCTCGGTGCCGATGCGGATGTCGCAGGCGGTGACGAGGTCGACGCCGCCGCCGATGCAGCCGCCCTGCACCACCGCGATCACCGGCACGCGGCAGCGGTCGATGACGTTGAACGTCTCCTGCATCTTCTTGACCTTGCGACGGAAATGCTCGCGGCTGCGCGCCACCTCGGCTCTCTGATCCTCGAGATTGCCCTGGGCTGCCCATTTGAGGTCGAGCCCGGCGGTGAAATGCTTGCCGGTGGAAGCGAGGACGACGGCGCGCACCGAGCCATCGGCGTCGATCGCGTCGAACACCTCGATCATATCGGTCCAGAAGGCGGCGTTCATCGCGTTGAGCGCCTGCGGGCGGTTGAGCGTCACCCGCGCGATATGGCCCGCGACATCCAGGCGCAGCGTTTCCAGTTCCATCATGCCCTCCCCTTGGCTATCGCTTCGGGCATGACGCGCTTCACGGTGAACAACAACCCCGTAGAATATCAGCTTCCGCCCGACACGCCTTTGCTGTGGGCGCTGCGCGACGCGTCGAACCTGACGGGGACGAAGTATGGCTGCGGCATCGGCATCTGCGGCGCCTGCACAGTCCATATCGACGGGGTGGCGCAGCGGTCCTGCCAGGTGCGGATCGGCGACATCGAGGGCACCTTCATCACCACGATCGAAGGGCTGTCCGACGATCGCTCGCATCCGCTGCAGCAGGCTTGGATCGCCGAGAATGTGCCGCAGTGCGGCTATTGCCAGCCCGGCATGATCATGGCGGCGGCCTCGCTGCTGAAGGAAACGCCCAATCCGTCCGACGCGGATGTGAAGAACGGCATTACGAACCTGTGCCGCTGCGGCACCTACCCGCGCATCAAGAAGGCGGTGCTGCGGGCGGCGAAGGCAATGCAGGGCGGCAGCGCGGATGCGGTGGTCGCGCCGCCGAACACGTCATTGCGGCAAGCGGCGCGCCAGGTGCCGTCGCTGACCGACCCGGCGGACAGCAAGCCGAAGGATTGATCGCTGTTGGTCCCTCTCCCGCCTGCGGGAGAGGTTAGGTGAGGGTGTGCGAGCGCCAGCGAGCCCTTTGCCGACAGTGCCAAGCGGAGAGGACGGTACACCCTCACCCTTCCAGCCTGCGGCTGGGCCCCTCCCTCTCCCGCAAGCGGGCGAGGGGAATGGGCGCCTACGCGCTTACCGCGTGCGTCAGGTCTTCGCGGACCTGGCAGCCCAACTCGGTGAGCCGGCCATCGACCCAGCCGCGCTTGCCCATCGCGATGACGCGCGCAGCGTCGAGCTGGCAGAGCGTATGCAGTTTCCACGACAGCCGCCAGACATCGGCCGGGATCGACGGCTCCATCGCCAGCAGCACGCGGCGCTGCTCCGGCGTCAAATTCGCTGCGATCTGTTCGGACATGTACGCGTCCCCCCTCACTCAAAACCCGCGTGCGGATTTCACGCCAGAAATATGAAGGGGAAATTAACAGCCGTTAACGCGACTCAGAGTCGCGCGATGTCCTTCGACGAACCGTTTCGCCGCCGCGCCGAAAGCTCAGACGTCGGCGTCGGGCTGGGCCTCGGGACGCGCCGCGCGCACTTCCGGGAGCGCGTTCAGCGCCTTGTCGATCACCACGAGTCGCGGGAAATGCGTGAGGTCGGCGCGTACCCGGCGGGCGTTGTACATCTGCGGGACGAGGCAGATGTCGGCCAGCGTCACGCTGTCGCCGAACAAATACGGTCCCTTCGACCCCTCGGCGATCTCTTCGAGCGCGGCGAAGCCGGTCTCGATCCAGTGCTGCGCCCAGGCATCGATCTCTTCCTGCGCGTGGCCGAGCGGCTCCTTCAGATATTTGAGGACGCGCAGATTGTTGATCGGGTGAATGTCGCAGGCGATGGCGAGTGCCGCCGCGCGAACGCGGGCACGGGCCAGCGGCTCGTCGGGCAGCAGCCGCGGCTCGGGATAGACCTCGTCGAGATATTCGATGATCGCGAGGCTCTGGTTCAGCCCTGCCTCGCCATCGATAAGATAAGGCACCAGCCCCTGCGGGTTGAGCAGCTTGAAGCCGACGCCATTCTGCGCGCCGGTGCGGATGTCGATGGCCTTGCCGTCATAAGCGAGGCTCTTCAGCGCCAGCGCAATGCGGACGCGGTAGGCGGCCGACGAGCGCCAATAACCGTAGAGAACGCGATCGCTCACTGTCCCCCCAGCGCGCTGGGGGTGAGCGGCTGCACCGTCTGCTCGATGGCGCCGAAGATCGAATGGCCGCTGTCGTCGAGCGCTTCGATGCGAATGGTGTCACCGAAGCTCATGAACGGCGTTGCCGGCTTGCCGCTGTTGATCGTCTCGATCATGCGGATTTCGGCGATGCAGCTGTAGCCGAGGCCACCCTCGCTGACCGGCCGGCCGGGGCTGTCGCCTTCCTTGTTGGAAACGGTACCCGAGCCGACGATGGCACCGGCACCGAGACGGCGGGTCTTCGTCACATGCTCGATGAGCTTGGCGAAGCTGAAGGTCATGTCGATGCCGGCATCGGGCTTGCCGAACGGCTGGCCGTTCAAGGTCGAGACCAGCGCACGGTTGAGCTTGCCGTCGTTCCACCAGTCGCCGAGCTCGTCGGGCGTGACCGCCACCGGCGAGAAGGTCGTCGCCGGCTTCGACTGGTAGAAGCCGAAGCCCTTGCCCAGTTCGTTCGGGATGAGGTTGCGCAGCGAAACATCGTTGACCAGCATCACCAGCTTGATGTGGCGGTGTGCGTCCGCTTCGGTCGTCCCCATCGGCACGTCGCCGGTGATCACCGCCACCTCGCCCTCGAAATCGATACCGAAATTCTCGTCGGGGACGATGATCGCATCGCGCGGCGGGGTGAAATCGTCGGAGCCGCCCTGATAGACCAGCGGATCGGTCCAGAAGGTCTCCGGCATCTCGGCGCCGCGCGCCTTCCGGACCAGCTCGACGTGGTTCACATAGGCCGATCCGTCGACCCACTGATAGGCCCGCGGCAGCGGCGACAGTGCGTCGCGCTCGTGGAAGCGCATCATCGG
Source organism: Sphingoaurantiacus capsulatus (assembly GCF_042648405.1). Lineage (NCBI taxonomy): Bacteria > Pseudomonadati > Pseudomonadota > Alphaproteobacteria > Sphingomonadales > Sphingosinicellaceae > Sphingoaurantiacus > Sphingoaurantiacus capsulatus. The sequence goes on from NZ_JBHRXV010000003.1 coordinate 166,055, forward strand.
GATGGCTTCATGCTCGAGGTCCTGCGCGAGCAGTTCAAGCTTCGGCGCGGCGGTGTGCCAGTCGTCGAGCGCTGCCTGCAAGGTCGGCGCGATATGGCTGGCGTCGGCGCACCAGGCGAGGCTCTTCGAAACGACGACCAGACGGCCGTCACGCGTGCCGTTCTTCAGGGTAGCAAGCTTCATGCGGCCTCCGTCAGACGCTTGTGATGCCAGCGGAGGTGGTCCTCGACGAAGCTGGCGATGAAGTAATAGCTGTGATCATAGCCGGGCTGGCGGCGCAGTGTTAGCGGGATGCCGGCGGCCGCACAGGCGGTCTCGAGCAGCTCGGGTTTCAGCTGGCTGGCGATGAAATTATCGGCCTCGCCCTGATCGACGAGGATGTCGGCGACGCGCGCGCCGTTCTCAATTAGCGCGGTCGCGTCATAGTCGCGCCACTTGGCCTGGTCCTCGCCGAGATAGCCGGCCAGCGCCTTCTCGCCCCACGGACAGCGCATCGGCGAGGCGATCGGCGCGAAGGCGGAGACGCTGCGAAAGCGGTCAGGATTGCGCAGCGCGATCGTCAGCGCGCCGTGGCCGCCCATCGAATGGCCGGTGATCGACTGGCGCGCCATGTCGGCGGGAAAGCCGGCCGCGATCACCGCCGGAAGTTCGCGCTCGATATAGCTGCGCATCCGGAAATGCGGCGCCCACGGCGCCTGCGTCGCGTCTACATAGAAGCCGGCGCCCATGCCGAAGTCATAGGCGGGATCGTCGGCGACGCCCTCACCGCGCGGACTGGTGTCGGGCGCGACGAGGATCAGCTCCAGTTCGGCGGCCACGCGCTGCGCGCCGGCCTTGGTGGTGAAATTCTCCTCGGTGCAGGTCAGCCCGGCGAGGAACCACAGCACGGGGAACGGCCCCTCGCCTTCGGGCACGAATACCGAAAAGCGCATCGGCGTGCCGGTCTCGGCGGAATCGTGCCGATAGAAGCCCTGCGTGCCGCCGAAGCTGCGGTGCTGTGAGATCGTCTCCAGGCTCATCGAAACATCACCGTCTTCGCCCCGTTCAATACCACGCGGCGCTCCGCCTGCCATTTGACGGCACGCGCCAGCACCTGCGCCTCAATATCGCGGCCGATGCGAACGAGATCGTCGATGCTGTCGCGATGATCGACGCGCTCCACCGCCTGCTCGATGATCGGCCCTTCGTCGAGGTCGCTGGTGACATAATGCGCGGTAGCGCCGATCAGCTTCACGCCGCGCGCATGCGCCCGGTGATAGGGCTTGGCGCCCTTGAAGCTCGGCAGGAAGCTGTGGTGGATGTTGATGCAGCGCCCGGCCAGTCGCGCCGTCAGCTCGGGCGACAGCACCTGCATGTAGCGCGCGAGCACGACGATGTCGGCGCGCGTCTCCTCGACCAGCGCCGCGATCTGCGCTTCCTGCGCCGCCCGGTTGTCCGCCGTCACGGGAAGGTGATGATAGGGAATGCCATGCCACTCGGTCAGCGAGCGCATGTCCGGATGGTTCGACACCACCGCCACCACCTCGACCGGCAGCGCGCCGGTGCTCCAGCGATGGAGCAGGTCGTAGAGGCAGTGCGCATGCTTGGACACGGCGATGACCAGGCGCGCGCGCTCGGCGGAGTCGCTCAGCGTCCAGTCCATCGCGTGGCGGCTGCCGACCGCCGCGAAGGCAGCGCGCAGCGCGTCGAGCCGCAGCGGCGCGTCGCTGCCGCTGACGAAGGCGACGCGCATGAAGAAACGCCCCGTCTCCAGGTCGGCATATTGCTGGCTGTCGACGATGAAGCCGCCGTGCCGGGCGAGGAAGCCGGTGACGTCGGCGACGATGCCGACGGCGTCGCGGCACGACAGCGTCAGGATGAAAGGCGGGTCCTGCAGGCGCATCAATAGACGATGACGCTGCGGATCGACTTGCCCTCGTGCATCAGGTCGAACGCATCGTTGATGCGGTCGAGCGGCAGGACATGGGTGATCATCGGGTCGATCTCGATCTTCCCGTCCATGTACCAATCGACGATCTTCGGCACGTCGGTGCGGCCCTTGGCGCCGCCGAAGGCGGTGCCGCGCCAGTTGCGCCCCGTGACCAGCTGGAAGGGCCGCGTCGCGATCTCCTTGCCGGCCTCCGCTACGCCGATGACGATGCTGGTGCCCCAGCCGCGGTGGCAGCATTCGAGCGCGGTGCGCATCACTTCGGTATTGCCGGTGCAGTCGAAGCTGTAGTCGGCGCCGCCGTCGGTGAGCTCGACGATCTTCGCGACGACATCCTCGCGCGACAGGCCCTTCGTGTTGAGGAAATGGGTCATGCCAAAACGGCGGCCCCATTCCTCACGGTCGGGGTTGATGTCGATGCCGATGATGCGGGCAGCACCGGCAAGGCGCGCGCCCTGAATGACGTTGAGGCCGATGCCGCCGAGGCCGAAAACGACGACATTCTCGCCGACCTGCACCTTGGCGGTGTTGACCACCGCGCCGACGCCCGTCGTCACGCCGCAGCCGATGTAGCAGCTCGACTGGAAGGGCGCGTCCTCGCGGATCTTCGCCAGCGCGATCTCAGGGAGAACAATGTGGTTCGCGAAGGTCGAGCAGCCCATATAGTGGAAGATCGGCTGCCCCTTGTAGGAGAAGCGGGTCGTGCCGTCGGGCATCAGCCCCTTGCCCTGCGTGGCGCGAATGGCTGTGCAAAGGTTGGTCTTGCCGCTGAGGCACGACTTACACTGGCGGCATTCGGGCGTGTAGAGCGGGATGACGTGGTCGCCGGGCTTTACCGACGTGACGCCCGCGCCGATATCCAGCACCACGCCAGCGCCTTCATGGCCGAGGATCGACGGGAACAGGCCTTCGCTGTCGAGGCCGTCGAGCGTGTAGGCGTCGGTGTGGCAGACCCCGGTCGCCTTGATCTCGACCAGCACCTCGCCCGCCTTCGGGCCTTCGAGGTCGACCTCGACGATCTCCAGCGGCTTCTTGGCTTCGAAGGCGACGGCGGCGCGGGTTTTCATCGGGGGAGGCCCTTCCAGCTTGGTGCCGGGTTGCTTAGCGGGGGCACCCCCGCCTCGCAACCCGGCGCCGGAAGGGCGCGCCGCCCGATCAACTAAAGGGCGATGACCCCGCCATCGTCCTTGGTGATGACCACGGTCGCCGAGCGCGGGCGGCCGGTGGCCGAGGCAGTCGCTTGGTTGGCCGGCCAGTTGCTCGGGAAGGTGGTCGGGAAGCCGGTCGTGGTTTCCTCGCCGGGGTGCTGGATGTTGACGAAGATCGTGCGGCCATCAGGCGTCGAATCGATGCCGGTGATCTCGGCTTCGACCGGGCCGACGAGGAAGCGGCGCAGCTGCGTCCCCGGATTGCGGCCGACGAAGGTGCCCTGCGTGCGGGTGGTGGTGCCGTCGCTGATGCTCAGCGACCGCGCGCCGCCGTCGCCGACGGTGCCGGGGATCGCCGCCAGCATCATGCAGTTGGTGACGTCGGTGTAAGCGCCGTCGTCGGTCTGGATCCAGAGCAGCGGCCGCTCCTGCCCCGACACGCCGGTCGGGCGGGCGAACCACAGGCCGTCGGGCGACGAGAAGTCGTTGGTGGCGTCGAGGCCCGACAGGTTGATGTTCGTCGCGTCGAGGTCCGACCCGGCACCGAAGGCATAGATGTCCCACATGAAGCTGGTCGCTTCGGGGTTATCGCCCGCTTCTTTGAAGCGGATGATGTGGCCGTTGGGGTTGCCACGCTGCGCGGCGGCCGCCGCGCCCTTCGGGTCGTTGTAGACGCGCGGGTTGGCGGCGTCGGCGTTGGCGAGCGTGCGGCCGGCGGCGTTGTTGTTGGTCAGGGTGAAGTAGACCTCGCCGGTCTTCGGGTTGACCGCACCCCATTCCGGCCGGTCCATCTTGGTCGCGCCGAGCACGTCACCGGCAAGGCGGGCGTTGATCAGCACGTCAGCCTGATCGGCGAAGGAATAGGTGGTGTTGGCGGCGGTGAGCGGGCCGGTACCGAAGGTCAGCGGCAGCCAGGTGCCCGAGCCGCTGGCGTCGAAGCGGGCGACGTAGAGCGTGCCGCTGTCGAGATATTTGTCGCCGATCGCGAGGCGATTGGCCGAATTGGCGTCGGCCGCTTCCCACGGCGTCGCCGAGACGAACTTGAAGATATATTCGCCGCGCGAGTCGTCGCCGAGATAATAGACCGGGCGGCGGCCGGCGACGAAGTTGGCCGGCCAGGCGCCTTCATGCGCGAAGCGGCCGAGGGCGGTGCGGACGCGCGGCACCGAAGCGACGTCATAGGGGTCGATCTCGATCACCCAGCCGAACTGGTTCGGCTCGTTGCGGAAATCGCCGGTGCCGTCGGCCGGCTGGCCGGCGATCACCGAGGCGTTCCAGCGCGAGTACACCGTGCTCGCCGAATCCGCCGGGGTCACCGTCGACCAGCCGTAGCTGCCCGCCGCACCCTGCGAGACGCCGTTGCGGTTGAGCGCGGTGACCTGCTTGGCTGCCCGCGCCGCATTGTCGGTCGCCGAGCGGCGGAAATAGCCGGCGTAATTCTCTTCGCAGGTCAGGTAGGTGCCCCAGGGCGCGTAGCCGTTGGCGCAATTGTTGATCGTGCCGCGCTTCTGCGTGCCGTCCGCCGAGAAGCGGGTGCGCATCTGCGCGTTGCCGCGCACCGGGCCGTTGATCGTCATCGGCGTGTTCGGCGTGATGCGGCGGTTGAGCGCACCGGCCTGCACATAGCTCCACGCGCCTTCGTTGGCGGCGCGGGTCACCTCGACGACCGCGACGCCGTGCGCCTCGATCTCCTTCAGCGCCTCCGCCTCGGGGCGGACACCGCCGGTGGTGGTCGCGCCATTGGCATGCAGGTAACGCTGGCTGATGTTCTCGTGGTTCATCACGAGCAGGCCGCGGCTGTTGCTGGCGGCGTCGCGGGCGGTGCCCGTCGCGGCAAGGCCGAAATAGGACATGCCGTCATGATGGTCACCGGCGCGCTGCGCGAAATTGCCGTCGGTGCCATTGTTGGCATAGGCCGATACGCCCGAGGCGAGCGGATCGCCGAGCGCGTAGAGCACGGTGACGGTGTAGCCGGTCGGGACGGTCACGCGGTCGGCCAGGCTCTTGGCGACGGCGGTGAAGCCGAGTTCCGCCGGGGCGATGGTAACTGTGGAATCGGCGGTTGCGCTCTTGCCCTTGCTGTCGGTCGCGGTGAAGCGGAAGCCGAGCGGCGTCGAAGCGGCGACGGCCGGCGCGATGAAGCGCACGGTGGCGCCCGTGCCGATCATCGTGACGTTCGGGCCGGAAATCTGCGCCCAGGCGGCTTCCGGCGTGTCCTTGTCGTCCATCGCGGTGCCCGACAGGGTCACCATCCGGCCCGACGAGGTCGAGGCGTTCTCGCCGACGGTGACGACGGGTGCCTCATTGTCCGAACCGCAGGCGGCGAGCAGCGTGGTGCCGAACAGTGCGGCCGTGGTTGCCGAGACGCCGCCGAGCAAGGTCTGGCGGCGCGAATAACGCTGCTCGATGATCTGATCGATGTGGGTGTTCGACGACAGATTAAGGTCGTCGGCGTGATCGTGACTGTGGCTCATTGGGAATCCCCCTGCGGCGTGGACGCCGCAGGGCTAGGGCCGCTGCGCGACGGATTCGTTGTGGTTCGCTTACCGATCGATGACGGCGAGAAATTTAGTCGAAGGGGTTCTTCCGGGCGCGCAGGTTGAGGCGGATCATCACGCCGTCGAAGCCGACTTCTTCGCGCAGCGAGTTCACCAGATAGCGGCGATAGCTTTCGGGCAACTCATCCACGCGGTTGCCGAAGATCACGAACGCCGGCGGGCGCGTGTTGGCCTGGGTGATGTAGCGCAGCTTGATGCGCTTGCCGCCCGGTGCGGGCGGCGGGTTGCGCTCGATCGCGCCTTCAAACCAGCGGTTGAGCGCCGAGGTGCCGACGCGGCGGCTCCAACCCTCGCGCGCCTCGAACGCCGCCTTGATCATCAGGTCGAGGCCTTTGCCGGTCAGGCCAGACACCGCGAGCAGCGGCACGCCCTTGATCTGCGCCAAGCCTTCGTCGAGCGCTTTGCGCACGCCCTGGAACAGCCGCGACTGATCCTCGGCGGCATCCCATTTGTTGAGCGCGACGATAAGGGCGCGGCCCTCCTGCAGCACCATGTCGGCGATGCGCAAATCCTGCGCCTCCAGCCCGAGCTTGGCGTCGAGCAGCAGCACCACCACCTCGGCGAAGTCGACGGCATGCTTGGTGTCGGCCGCCGACAGCTTTTCGAGCTTCTCGACGACCTTGGCGCGGCGGCGCAGGCCGGCGGTATCGATCAGCCGGACGCGGCGGCCCTGCCATTCCCAGTCGATCGCGATCGAATCGCGGGTGATGCCGGCTTCGGGACCGGTGACCAGCCGGTCTTCGTTGAGCAACGTGTTGATGAGCGTCGACTTGCCGGCGTTGGGGCGGCCGACGATCGCGAGCTTCAACGGTTCGGCGGCAAGGCGCGCGTCGCGCTCTTCCTCGGTCTCGTCGCCAATCTCCTCTTCGGGCGGCATCAGCGGATCGAGCAGCGGGCGCAGCGCGTCGTAAAGGTCGGCGAGGCCCTCGCCATGCTCGGCGGAGATCGGCACCGGGTCGCCGAGCCCCAGCTCGAAGCTTTCGAACAGGCCGCTGTCGCCCGCCTTTCCTTCCGCCTTGTTGGCGAGCAGCACGACCTCCATGTCCTGCGCGCGCAGCCAGCGAGCGAAGTGGCGGTCCTGCGGGGTGAGGCCGGCGCGCGCGTCGATGACCATCAGCGCGACGTCGGCATCGATCAGCGCCGCCTCGGTCTGCTGCCGCATGCGGCCCGACAGCGAATCCGGCGCCTCTTCCTCGAGGCCGGCGGTATCAACGATGCGGAATTTCAGGTCGAACAGCGTCGCGTCGCCCTCGCGCCGGTCGCGCGTGACGCCGGGCGTATCGTCAACGAGCGCGAGGCGCTTGCCGACGAGGCGGTTGAACAGCGTCGACTTGCCGACATTGGGGCGGCCGATGATGACGACGGTGGGAACATGGGGAACCATGGCGCGGCCTGTAGCACCCTATGGCCCATTCACAAATCTAGCGGCGGCGTCAGCTTCGCTTCGCCACCCAGACGATATGGCGCGCCCCGCCCTTCCCGCCGCCCGAGCGGACCACCACTTCCTCCGCTTCGAACCCGGCCCGCTTCAGCCGCGCGGTGAACACACGGTCGCCTGCCGACGACCAGACGGTGAGCACGCCGCCGGGCCGCAGCGCGCCGCGCAGCGAGCCGAGACCGCGGGCGTCATAGAGCCGCTCGTTCGAATCGCGGGTGAACCCGTCGGGGCCGTTATCGACGTCGAGCAGGATCGCGTCATAGGTCGAGGCGGAATCGCGGATCACCTGTGCGACATCGTCGACGATCAGGTGGACGCGGCGGTCGTCGAGGCTGTCGCCGAAGATGTCGGCCATCGGCCCGCGTGCCCAGGCGACGATGCCGGGGACGAGTTCCGCCACGTCGACGCGCGCCTCGGGTGGCAGCCGGTCGAGCGCGGCGCGCAGGGTGAAGCCCATGCCGAGCCCGCCGATCAGCACCGAGGGGCGCGGCCCCTCCTTCAGCCGCTCGCAGGCCAGCGAGGCCAGCGCGATCTCCGAGCCGGTCTTGCGGCTGTTCATCAGCTCCGTGCCGCCGAGCATGATCGAATATTCGCCGTCGCGCCGGTAGAGCTTCAGCTCGCTGCCGTCGGGAATTTCGATGGTGTCGAGCAGTTCGCGGATCTTCATCACCGCCTTTTAGCGACAAACGCCGACCGCGACAGCCGGAGGTGCGCCGTTTAAGGGACGGCATCCAGCGAAAGGCGCGATGTGAGCGACGACGACTATGTCTATGACGAGGCCAGCGGCGAATGGGTGCCGGCGTCGAACGCGAAATCGGCCGGTAGCGAGGTCGAGGTCCGCGATTCGGTGGGCAATCTGCTCGCCGATGGCGACAGCGTCACCTTGTCAAAGACCTGCAGGTGAAGGGCGCCGGCCAGACGCTCCGGCGCGGCACCGTCATCAAGTCCATCCGCCTGACCGGCGACGAACAGGAGATCGACTGCCGGTTTGACGGCATCAAGGGCCTCGTACTGCGCGCCGAATTCGTGAAGAAGCGCTGAGTGCGGGCACCAAGTCCGCCGCCGCTCGTTGCGCGGCCATGAAACTCCGCATCCACACCCAGCTCGATTATCAGCTCGCGCAACCGACCGACGTGCTGCTGCAACTGGAAGCCGCGGCGATTCCCGAGCAGATCATCGAATCGGCGCATATCGCGCTGTCCGACTGCGCGCATTTCGCCCGCGTGCCCGCGCATGACCTGATCGGCGATCGGTTGTGGCTGCGTGCCGAGGGGCGGCTCACCGTCGACTATCGTGCCGTCATCGCCATCAACCGCGTGCTGACCGACTGCGGGACGCTGGAGAAGGTGCCGCCGCACCAGCTGCCCGGCGAGACCGTCCAGTACCTGCTGTCGTCGCGCTATTGCCCCGCCGACGAGTTCCACAATTTCGTCGAGGCGGAGTTCGCCGGCGTCGAGGGCGGGCAGCGCGTCATCGCGATCCGCGACTGGATCGAGCAGCGCTTCGCCTATGTGCCGGGCGTCAGCACCGCGCAGACGACGGCGCTCGATACCTTCGTGCAGCGACAGGGCATCTGCCGCGACTTCGCGCATGTGATGATCACGCTGGTGCGCGCGTCGGGCATCCCGGCGCGGATGGCGAGCGTCTATGCGCTGGGGGTCGAGCCGCAGGACTTCCACGCCGTCGCCGAGGTGTTCCTCGGCGGCGAATGGCATCTGCTCGATCCGACCGGCATGGCCAACGAGAGCGGGATGGCGAAGATCGGCGTCGGCCGCGATGCAGCCGACGTTGCCTTCCTGACCTCGTTCGGCACCGCCACGCTCAACGCGCAGAGCGTCGAGGTCACGCGGGCCTGAGCGCTAGCGGTAGGCCAGCAGCCGCCCTTCATCGGTCAGCACGAAGAGCATACCACTCGCCACAACCGGCGGCAGGTAGACGACGCCGTCGATCTTCATGCTGTTCTGGATCTCGCCGGTCAGCGGCGAGACCGCGACGAGCTGGCCGCTGGTGCTGGTCAAGTACAGCCGATCGCCGGCGAGGACCGGGCCCGACCACTGGATCGGCCCCTTCTTGTCCTCTTCGTTGCGCCACTTCTGCAGCTGGCGAACCCACTTCACCTTGCCCTCGCCGCGGGTGACGGCCACGAGTTCGCCCTCGACGGTAACGGCATAAATATAGTCGCCCGCGACCCAGGGCGTCGAGGTGCCGGCGAGGTTGCGCTCCCAAACGCGCTGGCCGGTGGCCAGTTCGAGTGCCGCCATGCGGCCGCCGTGGCCGATCGCGAAGACGCGACCGCGATCGATCACCGGCGAGGCGTCAATGTCGGCGAGGGCGGCAAGCGCCGTGGTGCGGCCGGTGCGCGCCAACGCGTCCTGCCACGCAACGCGGCCGTTCTCGACGCGGAGCGCGTTCAATTCACCCGACGAGAAGCCGACAACGGCGGTGTCCTGCGCCACCGCGGGCGCACCAGCGCCGAGGAGGCCGGTCTGCTCGACAGTGCCGGTCGAATCCCAGAGCGTCTTGCCGTCGGCGGTCGCCAGCGTGAACAGCTGATTGTCCTGCGACAGCACATACACGCGATCACCCTCGATCGAGGGCGCGCCGCGCAGCGGGTTGCCAAGGTCGACACGCCAGGCCTGCGCGCCGGTGGCGGCGTCGAACGCCGCGGCGATGCCGTAGCCCGAGGTCGCATAGACCCGGCCGCCTTCGACCGAGACGCCGCCGCCGAACGCGACGTTGGTCTTCTCGCGCTCCTTGGTGATGCGGCTGCTCCACACGACCGCGCCGGTCTGCGCGTTGAAAGCGCGGACGGTGGCGGTGGTGTCGATGGTGTAGACGCGGCCGCCGGCGACGACCGGCGTCGCGTTGAGGCGCGCGGTCTTGCTGCTGCCTTCGCCGATCGAGGCGGTCCAGGCGCGCGCCGGGCTGGCGGAGAGCTGGAGGTGGCCCATCGACTTGGCGGCATTGCCGCCCGGCTGCGACCAGGCGTCGTTCGCGGTCGCCTCGGGCAACGTCACGGTCACTTCGGCGAGATCGGGATCAGCCTCGACCTTCGCTTCGTAGGTCAGCACCGGCAGGCGCTCGCCGAGCACCGGGGTCTTCGATTTCTTGTTTCCGCTGCCGAACACGCCGCAGCCGGTCACGGCCAGCGATGCGGCCAGCAAGATTACGATCGAACGCTTCATTCGGTGTCCTTGGTCGGCGCCGCGGCCGGGGCGGCAGCGTCGGTCGGAATGGGATTGGCGCCAAGCATCGACGCCATCTGGCCGGTGCGGGCGCGCAGGCTCGCCGGGACGGTCGTGTCCTTGGCGATCGCCGCGAAGATCGGGGCGGCCAGCTCAGGCTTGCCGGCGCGCATGTGCGCGATGGCGAGCATCTCGCCGGCGGTACCGAACCAGGGGCTTCCCGCCTTCGCCAGCGGCTCCAGCTTGGTGATCAGCTGATCGTTGGGAAGGCTGTCGAACTGCAGCATGAGCTGACGGATGGTGGCGAGTTCGCGGAACGGCTCGGCGATGCCGCCGTCGGCGGCGACCGCCTCATACATCTTCGCCGCCTCGGCGGTCTTGCCCTCGCGCGCCGCAACCGCTGCCTGCGTCAGCCGGCCGAGCGCCTCATAGCCATCACGGCCCGAGGCGACGGCCTTGTCCACAACCGGACGCGCCTTCTCGAGGTTGCTCGCCTCGAGCGCGTCGGCCGCCGCGACAAACTCGGCACCGAGTTCGCCCGCCGACTTGCGATGCTCCTCGCGCCAGTAGAGGTAACCGGCGAGCGACAGCAGCAACACACCGGCACCAATCAGCAGCCAGCGGCCGTAGCGCGTCCAGAACATCTGCATCTGGTCGCGGCGATATTCCTCGTCGACCTCGCGGACGAAAGCTTCACCGGGATCGGTTTCGGGCGGCAGTGCCAAGTCTTATCCCCCAAGGGCTGAAACGCGGCGGACCTTAGCGATGCGCCGCGCCCCGCGCAAAGCCTCTATTGCCGCGCCCCTGACGCAGGGCTGAACGTGCGGTCTCGTCAATCCTTCGGGATGTAGAGATTGTCCGGCCCGGGGAAGGAGCGGTCGCGAACCGCCTCGGCATAGGCCTTGGCGGTCGTGTCGATGCGCGCGGCCAGATCGTCGAAGCGCTTCACGAAGCGCGGCACCCGCTCGAACATACCGAGCATGTCGTCGACGACCAGCACCTGCCCGTCGCAGGCCGGCGAAGCGCCGATGCCGATGGTGGGGCAGGACACGCTCTCGGTGATCTTGCGCGCCAGCGGCTCCATCACCCCTTCGATGACCAGCGCGAAGGCGCCGGCATCGGCGACGGCCTTCGCGTCGCCGAGGATCTTGTCATGCTCGGCCTGGCTCTTGCCGCGCGCGCCATAGCCGCCGAGCGCGTTCACCGCCTGCGGGGTCAGGCCGACGTGGGCGATGACCGGGATACCGCGCGCCGCGAGGAAGGCGATGGTCTCGGCCATGGCGACCCCGCCCTCGAGCTTCACCGCGGCGCAGCCGGTCTCCTTCATCACCCGCGCCGCGCTGGCGAAGGCCTGCTCGGGGCTCGCCTCGTAGGAGCCGAACGGCATGTCGACGACGACCACCGAGCGATAGGAGCCGCGAACGACCGCCGCGCCATGCGCGCACATCATGTCGAGCGTGACCCGCACCGTGGTGTCGAGGCCGTAGATCACCTGCCCCAGGCTGTCGCCGACCAGCAGCATGTCGCAATGCGGATCGAGCAGCTGCGCCATCCGCGCGGTGTAGGCGGTGAGCATCACGATCGGCTCGCCGCCCTTGCGCTTGGCGATGGCAGGCACCGTCAGGCGGCGCACCGGCTCCGGCACCGGATGGGCGCGCGAGGTGGCGGTATCGAGCGTGAAGGTCGTGGACATGGCGTTCCTGCTCCTGCCGGCCCTATCTCTAAGACCGGCGCCGGATTGTCATGCCCGGCCGCTTGGCGCAAGCTTCGCGCATCGGGCGGCTGAGGGGGTGTGCCATGGATCCGGTGCAGGACCACGACGAGATTTCCGCCGACGCGAAGCGATTTGCGACGACGCTCGACTATGATTTCATGAAGCAGGTTTCGACCCTGGCGCTGGCGGCGCTCGGCGGTGTCGTCACCTTCGCAGGGTCGATCTTCGCGGAGGTGAGCGACAAGCGCGGCCTCTGGCTGAGCGCCGCGCTGTTCGCGGTCGCTGCCGTCACGTCCTTTCAGGCGCAGGACAATATCGTGCGCCGAGTCAGCGCCGGCCGCGCGCCTGACTGGCGCTATCGCGTCCTGCGCACCCTCGCGGTGGGCGGGCTCGGCATCGGGGCCGGCGTGTTGCTCGGCTTTGCCTATCGGGTGCTCAGCTAACGCGCCAAGGACAGCGTGCTGATGCCTTTGCCCAGTTCGAAGGTCGAGCCGACACCGGCAACCACCGCGGTCTTGCGATCCATCCCCGCGAAGGTGCGCAGCCGGTAGGTCGCCTCGAAGCCGGTGCAGTGCGCGGCGAGCAGATGACGGATGCCAGCGGCGCGGAGCTGATCGCTGGTCCACTGAAGCGTGGCGTCGTCCGCCTGATAGAGGTGCAGGCCGCCGATCACGGCGTATACGGGCGCCTTGGTCACCCGCTGCGCCTCGTCGGCGATGTTGACGACGCCGGCGTGGCCGCAGCCGGTCAGCACCACGGTGCCATCGGCGGTCTCGATGGCGAGCGCGCCGTGATCGATCGTGTCGACGCCTGCGCGCACCGCCGCCGCCGCACCCTCGTCGCCATGCGCGTGCGCCGCGACCTTGGCGCCACCCGCGCGAGCCTCGGCGACGGCGACGCGGAGCTGCGCCTCGGTCAGCATCGGCCGGCGTGGATCGGAGCTGAGCACCCCGGCGCGGTCGGTGGCGAAGACTTTGATGACGGTGGCGCCGCGCGCGATATTGGCGCGGATCAGCCGGCGGATCTCCTCGTCGTCGAGCGGCTTGCCCCACAGGTCGGCGAGCGCGGGCGTGTCGAGGATGATGCCGCCGATATCGGGGATGAAGCTGCCGGGATCGGGCACGATCGGATAGCCGGCGGGCAGGATTTCGGGCACGTCGGTGGCGCCGCCCTTGTGCAGCGCCTGGATTCCAGCATCGACGAAATGCATCGTCAGCATCGAGCGGCCGGTGGTGACGCCGGCCTTCAGCATGTTGCGAGCGTCGCCGAGGCTTGAGGGATGGACGTGCGCGTCAACGAAGCCGGGGAGCACCCAGCGGCCCTTCAAATCGATCCGCCGCGCGTCGGCCGGCGCGGCGACCTTGTTGCCGATCGCGACGATCTTGCCGTCGCGAACGAGGATGGAAACGCCGCGCAACGGCTTGTCGCCGACGCCGTCGATCAGATTAGCGTTCTCCAATACCAGCGGGGGCGCCGCAAGCGCGACGCCCCCCACCAGTGCCAAAGCGGCCACGGCGACCGCTCGCAACTCATGCCTCATGCAATCCAGCCTCGCTTGGCCGCCAGCCCGCTGAACCAGACGAGGAAGGCGCCGACGATGAAAATGAAGATCGGGAAGCCTGCCGCCTGCGCGGGCCCCATCGACGCCAGAATGTCGGTCATCAGGAACACCGTGCCGAACTGCACGACGATGCCGAGCAGCGACAGCACGAAGAAGGCGCGGCACCACGCCTTGCGCAGCAGCAGCCCCACCGCGCCAGCAAGACCCGACCAGACCGCGACCGCGTAGGCGGCAGGCACCCAGCCCGGCGACTGGTTCCACACGTCCTGCTGCGCCTGCGGCAATGCTGCAAAGGCTTCGGCGCTCATGCTCATCTGCTGGACGTACATCCAGCAGCCCATCGCCTCCCACAGCAGCGCCAGCACCGCCACTGCCCAGAACCACGTGGGTACGCCCTTGGATTCGATCGTCGTCGCCATAACCCCCTCCGGTCGTTGCGAAGGCGTAATCCTGCGCTGTGGCGGCGGGATTGGCAATCAGCCGGCGAGCGCGGCCTTCCACTCGGCCGGCGCGAAGCCGACCAGCAGCCCGCCCGGATGCTCGACGACAGGCCGCTTGATCATCGACGGCTGCGCGATCATCAGCCCGATCGCCTTCCCCGCATCGAGGTTCGCCTTGTCCGCATCGTGGAGCTTGCGGAACGTCGTGCCGGCGCGGTTGAGCAGCTTCTCCCAGCCGACGGCGGCCACCCATTTCTCCAGCCGCGCCCGGTCGATGCCGGCGGCCTTGTAGTCGTGGAAGTCATAGGCAACGCCCTCGGCTTCACACCAGTCGCGCGCCTTCTTGATCGTGTCGCAATTCTTGATGCCGTACATCGTCGTCAAAGCCGGGCTCCTAGTGTTGGCGGCGGAAGCAGTCGGGCGAATGATCGTCGACGAGGCCGACCGCCTGCATCCAGGCATAGACGATGGTCGGGCCGACGAACTTGAAGCCGCGCCGCTTCAGCTCCTTCGAGATCGCCTCGGAAAGTGGCGTCGAGGCGAGGATCTCGCCGTCGGTGCGCACGATCGGCTTCCCGCCGACGAAGCCCCAGGCGAAGTCGGCGAAATCGTCGCCGGCGGCCTGCATGTCGAGATAGATTTGCGCGCCCTTGAACGTCGCCTCGATCTTGGCGCGGGCGCGGACGATGCCGGGGTTGGCCATCAGCCGCTCGATATCGGCGGCGCCGAAGCGTGCGACCTTTTCGGGGTCGAAGCCAGCGAAGGCGTCGCGAAACGCCTCGCGCTTCCTGAGGATGACGATCCAGGCAAGGCCCGCCTGGAAACCCTCCAGCATCAGCGCTTCCCACAGCGCCCGCGAATCGCGCAGCGGCACGCCCCATTCGGTGTCGTGGTAGCGGCGCATCAGCGGGTCCGGCTGCGCCCAGCCGCAACGCGTCACGCCATCGTCGGTGATCTTAGGGGCCGGCACGCTTACCTCGCGGGTCAATGGAGCAGCGGACCATAGCCGTGCAGAACGGAGTACGTCATCCGTCGAACCGCCGGTTTACGCGAGGTGCGCGGCGGCCGACACTGGGTGCTCAACCGCCGGAGGCCCCATGACCAAACCCGTCATCAATCTCGACGAGGTCGAATTCGACGATATCGAGGAAAATGGCCGCTACACCTCGAGCCGCGCGACGATCAGCGACCTGATCGGCGCGCGCGACCTCGGCTACAACCTCACCGTCGTGCCGCCCGGCAAGGTGCAATGTCCCTTTCATTCGCACCATGGCGAGGAGGAGATGTTCTTTATCCTGGAGGGCGAAGGCGAGCTGCGCTTCGGCGAGGAGCGCTATCCGCTGCGGCCCAACGACGTCATCGCCTGCCCGACAGGCGGCGCCGAGGTGGCGCACCAGATCGTCAACACTGGCAAGGTGACGATGCGCTATCTCGCGATCTCGACGCTCGTGCCCGTCGAATCCTGCGAATACCCCGATTCAGGCAAGATCAGTATCGTCGCCGGAAAGCGCGCGGAGCGATTGGTGCGCAAGATGTTCCGGACGGAAGCCGACGTCGATTACTACGACCGCGAGCCCGGCTAAGCGCGGGTCTGCCGGAAAAAAAATAGCCGATCGCCGGAAAGACCAGCAGTTCGAAGGCGAGCGACGAGGCCACCGGCGACTGCAGCACCTCGCCGAGATCGGGCGCGGACAGCCGCGCCAGCGCGCCGACGAGGATCATGCCGATGCTGGCGAGGATGGCGATGCGGAACCGGAGCGGCTGAACCGCGCCGGCGATCCACAGCAGGCCAAGCCCGACCCAGACGCCGCCGAGAAAGCGGACATGATTGTCGCGGATGCGATAGGCTTCGGCGTCGATGGTATCGGCAAAGCCGCGCGGCACCTGCATGCCCAGGGTGTCGAGACCGCCGAGCGCGCTGTCGAGACCGAGAACCGCGATGCTGAGGCCAACCAGCCCCAGCACGATGCGTAGCGGTAGCGAAACCATGGCCCTCCCCCATTTTTCGGGAAGGCTGGCGGTTGTCGGTGTCAGAAAGATGTCATTCCCACTCGATCGTGCCGGGCGGCTTCGAGGTGTAGTCGTAGACCACCCGGTTGATGCCGCGGACCTCGTTGACGATGCGCGTCGCCACCGCCGACAGGAAGCTGCTTTCGAATGGGTAGACGTCGGCGGTCATGCCATCGACGCTGGTGACGGCGCGCAGGCCGCAGACCGAATCATAGGTGCGGTGATCCCCCATCACGCCGACGGTGCGCACCGGCAGCAACACCGCGAACGCCTGCCAGATCGCGTCATAGAGACCCGCCTTGCGGATCTCCTCAAGGTAGATCTTGTCGGCCTTGCGGAGGATGTCGCAGCGCTCCTCGGTGACCTCGCCGGGGATGCGGATGGCCAGGCCCGGCCCCGGGAAGGGGTGGCGGCCGACGAAGGCCTCGGGCAGGCCGAGCTCGCGGCCCAGCGCGCGGACCTCGTCCTTGAACAGTTCGCGTAAGGGTTCGACGAGCTTCATGTTCATGCGCTCGGGCAGGCCGCCGACATTGTGGTGGCTCTTGATGGTCACCGACGGCCCGCCGGTGAACGACACGCTCTCGATGACGTCCGGGTAGAGCGTGCCCTGCGCGAGGAAATCGGCGCCGCCGATCTTCTTCGCCTCCACCTCGAACACGTCGATGAAGGTCTTGCCGATGAATTTGCGCTTGGCTTCCGGGTCCGTGACCCCGGCGAGGCCGCCGAGGAACAGCTCCGACGCCTGCACATGGACGAGCGGGATGTTGTAGCTGTTGCGGAACAGCCCGACGACTTCCTCGGACTCGCCCGAGCGCATCAGGCCGTGATCGACATAGACGCAGGTCAGCTGCTCGCCGATCGCCTCATGGATCAGCACCGCGGCCACCGCCGAATCGACACCGCCCGACAGGCCGCAGATCACCCGGCCGGTGCCGACCTGCTTCCTGATCTCGGCGATCTTGGCAGCGCGGAAGCCCGCCATCGACCATTTGCCCTCGCAGCCGGCGATGTGCCGGACGAAATTGGCGAGCAGCTTGGCGCCGTCGGGGGTGTGCGCCACCTCGGCGTGGAACTGGATGCCGTAGAAACGACGCGCCTCGTCGGCGATGGCGGCGAAGGGTGCGCCGTCCGACTTGGCGATGACCTTGAAGCCGTCGGGGATCGCGTCGACGCGGTCGCCGTGGCTCATCCACACCTGATGTGTTTCGCCCGGCGCCCAGAGGCCGTCGAACAGCTTCGACGGCGACACCACCTCGATGAAGGCGCGGCCGAACTCGCGGTGGTCGGAGCCGGTGACCTGCCCGCCGAGCTGCGCGCACATCGCCTGCTCGCCGTAGCAGATGCCGAGAACGGGCAGGCCGCTGTCGAACACCGCCTGTGGGGCGCGCGGGCTGAAATCCTCATGCACCGAGGCGGGGCCGCCGGAGAGGATGATGCCGTTGGGCCGGAGGCGGGTCAGCGCTTCCTCGCCCTGGCTGAACGGGACGACCTCGCAATAGACGCCGGCTTCGCGGACGCGGCGGGCGATGAGCTGAGTCACCTGGCTGCCGAAGTCGAGGATCAGGATCGATTCCTGGGGGACGACGGACACCGGGCAGCTCCTGCGATGATGAGGGATGCGCGCGCTCCTACGGGTCGCGCGCGTCCGAGTCTAGGGTCGCGGAGCTAGATGCGGGCGTAATCGAAGCCGCTGGTGAAATCGAACGCGGTCACCACGCCGAAACGCGCGGTGCAGGTGAACTTCGCGCGGTCATATTCGCGGCGGTCGCGCTCCCAGGTCGACGTGCGCTCCACCTCGACTTCGCCCGTCACGCGATATTCGTCGCCATCGCGATCGACCTCGATGTCGCGGACGCGCGGGTTGCGGCCATGGCGCTCCGCTTCCCGCTCAGCGTTGCGGGTGCAGTCGTCGACCGCGAGGTCGCGGTCGCTGCGCGTGCTGCTGCCGCGGGTGCGCCGGTCGCGGTCGATATCCTCGACCTCGTCCTTCAGCACGCGACCGACCACCGCGACGACGCCGGCGAGCACGGCGGCGCCGATGATGATTTCCTCGATATCGTCGCCGAAGGCATAGGCGGCGGCCGGCGCCGGGTTCGCCGCGCCGATCAGCAGCGCGCCGCCTGCGGCGACGGTCAGCGTCTTTCGCAATATCTGGCGCATGGGCCGTCTCCTGTATTGGAGCGGACGATGCGCCGCGCGACTTTTATCGGCGATGAATGAATGAACGAACGACCGCGCCGTCGGGGAGGGAGACGGCGCGGTCGCGCGGGGGCAGTCAGGGAGGAAGGGATAGGCTTTACTTCTTGAGCAGCGCGAGCTGCTGCTCGCCGTCGATGCCGAGGGCGGCGAAGGCGGCCTCGAACTTCTTGTTGGCGGCGCGGTCGTTGCCGGCTTCGCAGAGCTTCTCGCCGACCGAGGCGAAGCGGAGCGCCTGCTTGGCGGCGCTGGCATCGGCGGTCGCGGCGGCGGCGCGGACCTGCGTCGGGACGGCGGCGCAGCGTTCGGCAGCAGCGGCCGGCGCGGCGGTGGCGAAGATCATGGTGGCCGAGATGAGGAAAGCGGCCGGGGCAGTGATCAGAGCGCGGTTCATGTCGAGTTCCTTGGACTTGAGTGACGCTCAATATCTAATCCCACTTCATTGCCGGGATAATCCGATATAATGTCGATGAGCCATGAAGCAGAGCTACACAATCCCGCGCGGCCAGCTCGATGGGCTTGAGGCGTTCCTGCGCGTCGCCGAGCGCAAGAGCTTCCGCGCCGCCGCCGACGACCTCGGCGTTTCCCCTTCCGCAATCAGCCAGACCATCCGGGCGCTGGAAACAAGGGTGGGCGCCGCGCTGCTGACCCGCACTACGCGCAGCGTGGGGCTTACGCAGGCGGGGCAATATTTTCTCGACCGCGCGCGGCCCGCATTCGGCGATCTGAACGCGGCCTACGAGGCGGCACGCAGCCTTGGCGATAAGCCGGCGGGTCTGCTGCGCATCAACACGCCGCGCACGGTGATCACCTATCTGATCGAGCCGATTCTCGCCGGCTTTCTCGCGACCTACCCCGATGTCGAGGTCGAGATCTTTGCCGAGGACGNCCCGATGTCGAGGTCGAGATCTTTGCCGAGGACGGGTTCGTCGACCTGGCCGAGGGCGGTTTCGACGCCGGTATCCGCCTTGGCGAATATCTGCAGGCGGATATGGTGGCGGTGCGCCTGACCGCGCCGTTCCGCTTCCTCGTCGCCGGTACGCCCGCCTATTTCGAGAAGCATGGCCGGCCGGAGCGTCCGTCAGACCTGCGCCGGATGCCCTGCGTCCGCTATCGCCAGATGCGCGGCACCATCCCCAACTGGTCGTTCGTCGACGGCAACCGGCCGATCGAGGTCGCGGTCAACGGCCCGGTCATCGTCAACGACCTCACCGCCGCGATGGCCACGATGCTGCAGGACATCGCGTTGGTTCATGTCGCCGAGCCGCTGGTCGAGGAAGGTATCGCGAAGGGCGAGATCGAGACGGTGCTCGACGACTATGCCGCCAGCTCGCCGGGCATCTACCTCTACTACCCCGGCCGGGCACAGATGCTGCCCAAGCTGCGCGCCTTCATCGACTATATCCGCGAGAACCAGCCGCCCGAGAAGGTGCTCGAACGCTACCGCCCCTAACGGCTTGGATGGGCTGCGCCGGTTAGGTCGCAGCCGCTAAAGGAACGCCATGACCAGCTTCAGCTTCAACTATGGCCCGCGGGTCCGCTCCGCCGCCGGCGCAGCGGACGGCATTGCCGACCTGATCGCCGCCGAGCGCATCCTGTTCGTCACCGACGCGGGCGTGCGCGGGCTCGGCCTGTGCGACGGCGCGCTGGCGGCGCTCACCGCAGCCGGGCGCGAGGTGGTCGTCTTTGATCAGGTCGAGGCAGACCCGTCGGCGACGACGGTGTTGGCGGCGGTCGAGGCCGGACGTGGCGCTGGCGCGGTTGTCGGCTTCGGCGGCGGCTCGCCGATGGATGTGGCGAAGGTTGCCGCCTATCTGCTGGGCAGCGGCGACGAACTGGAGGCGATCTACGGCGTAGAGCAGGCGAAGGGCCGCGGCCTGCCGCTGGTGCTGGTACCGACGACCGCCGGCACGGGGTCGGAGGCGACGCCGATCTCGGTGATCACCGTCGGCGCGACCGAGAAGAAGGGCGTCAATTCGGCGGCGCTCTATGCCGAATGGGCGCTGCTCGACCCGACGTTGACCTATGGTCTGCCGCCCGCCGTCACCGCCGCCACCGGCATCGACGCGATGGTCCACGCGATCGAGGCCTATACCTCGGTGCGCCTCAAGAACCCGATCTCCGATGCGCTGGCGCGCGAGGCGCTGAAGCTGCTCGCCGCCAATATCCGCACCGCGGTCAACGACGGCGGCAATGGCGAGGCGCGCGGCGCGATGCTGCTCGGTGCCTATCTGGCGGGCGTCGCCTTTTCCAACGCGCCGGTCGCGGGCGTTCACGCGCTCGCCTATCCGCTGGGCGGGCATTTCCATGTGCCGCACGGCCTGTCGAACGCGCTGATGCTGCCGCATGTGCTGGGCCACAACATGAACGCGGCGATGCCGCTCTATGCCGAGCTGGCGCCGCTCATCGATCCAAAGCTCGGGTCGCTGGGGCGGCAGGGGCAGGCGCAGGGCTTCGTCGAGGCACTCTCGGCACTGTCGGCCGATTGCGGCCTGCCCGACCGGCTGCGCGCGGTCGGCGTTGCCGCTGAGCATCTCGACCTGCTGGCGGCGGAGGCGATGAAGCAGCAGCGCCTCATCATCAACAACCCCTGCCCGATCGAGCAGCATCACGCCCGCGCGCTCTATGAGGCGGCGCTTTGAGCCGGGAGCCGTTCCGCTCGCGCGACGCCTATCCGGCCTTCCGCGCCATCCCGACGCGCTGGGCGGACAATGACGTCTACGGGCACGTCAACAATGTCGTTTACTATTCCTGGTTCGACACGGCGGTGAACGCGCATCTGATCGAGGCTGGCGCGCTCGACATCCATGACGGCGGGGTCATCGGCCTCGTCGTCGAGACCGGCTGCCGCTACGCCAAGCCGCTCGCCTTTCCCCAAATCGTGGAGGCCGGCATCTGCGTGGCGAAGCTCGGCACCTCGAGCGTGCGCTACGAGATCGGGCTGTTCGGCGAAGGCGATAGCGAGGCGGCGGCTGAAGGCTTCTTCATCCACGTCTATGTCGACCGCATCACACGGCGGCCGACCGCCCTGCCCGCGAAGCTGCGCGAGGTGTTGCGGGCGCTTAGCTGACCCCGGCGATGCGGCGGTAGATCACCGCGATCCCGGTCCAGCCGTAGACGGTGACCACGGTCACGGCGATCGTGCTGGTGAGCAGCCGCAGGAACGTGTCGATGCCCTCGATGCCGACGACGCGCAGCACCAGCGCCACAGCGTTTGCGACGATGACGAGCATGATCATCGCGCCGACCGTCGCCAGCAGGATCAGCGCGAGGAACAGGAAGATGCGCCAGAAGTCGCGGCGCCCGAGTTCCCAGGCGCGGCGCAGCGCCTCGAGGATGCCGACCCGCTCGGCGACCATTGCGGCCGGCGCCAGCCCGAGGCGGCCGAGGATGTACATGCCCGGCAGGATCAGCAGCATCAGCCCGAGGCCGGTGGCGATACCGATGATCAGCTTCACCGCGAACAGCGCCGGGGTCAGCCGAATCCCCTCGGCAATCAACTGGCTGACCGAGCGGCCGCCGTCGCGGCGCAGCGCCACGATCAGGATGAAGGCTTCGGCGATGACGCTGATCATCGCGGAGGCGATCTGGCCACACAGCGCTTCGTCGCTAGGCAGCTCCATCAGCGACTGGCGGTTGTCAGGGAAAAAGCGCGCCACGGCCAGGCTGGGCAGCAGCACGAAGGCGGCGGCGACGGGGGCGAACACCCACGCCTGCTCGCGGACGATGGCGCGCGTCTCCTCCCAGATCGACCCGATCGTCCAGCCGCTCATTCACCCAATCCCCTTCGTTGCCGCGACCTTAGCGCGGGCCTCGCGGCAGCCACAAGCGCGGCTGTCGGCGAATTTTACAACCGCCCTCCGCCAGCCGAGAAGAATTTGCGTCTAACCGTTGATTCCAAACGGAACTGTCCTGTTGGCACGCGGGTTGCGATACCAAAGACATCCCATTTCCAAGTTCGTCACGCAGAAGGGCCCGGATCACTCCGGGCCCTTCTCGCTTTCTGATCGTCGCGTCGGTCAGGCCGCGCGGACGACGCCCTTCTCATCGAGCATCGCCTGCAGTTCGCCCGCCTCGAACATCTCCATCATGATGTCCGAGCCGCCGACGAACTCGCCCTTGATGTAGAGCTGCGGCACCGTCGGCCAGTTCGAATATTGCTTGATCCCGTCGCGAAGCTCGGGGTCCTGCAGCACATCGGCGCTGGCGAACTCGATGTTAAGATGGTCGAGGATCGCGACGGCGCGGCTGGAAAAGCCGCACTGCGGGAACAGCGGCGTGCCCTTCATGAACAGCACCACGTCATTGCCTTCGACGGTTTCGCGGATCCGGTCCTGGATCGACATGCCTGCTTACTCCTGCGGGGCGCTGGTGGTCAGCGCCAGTGCGTGCAATTCGCCGCCCATGCGGCCGCCGAGCGAGTCATAGACCAGCTGGTGCTGGCGAACGCGCGGCAACCCCTTGAAGGCGGCCGAGACGACGCGGGCGGCATAATGGTCGCCATCGCCGGCGAGATCGGTGATCTCGACGCTCGCATCCGGAAGCGCCGCGCGGATCATCCGCTCGATCTCCGACGCTTCCATCGCCATGGCTAGAGCGATTCCATCATCTGGCGGCGCGCCTCGACCATCGTTTCTTCCATGGCGCGGCGGACCTGATGCTCGGAGATGTCGGCATTGCGCGCCGAGATGTCGCCGTAGACCTTGCGGAACACGTCCTCGTCGCCGGCTTCCTCGAAATCGGCCTGGACGACTGACTTGGCGTAGGCATCGCCTTCTTCGGCGGTCAGCTTCAGCTGCTCCGCCGCCCACAGGCCGAGCAGCTTGTTGCGGCGAGCGTTGACGCGGAACTGGAAGTCGGCGTCGCGCGCGAACTTCTCTTCGAACGCCTTTTCCCGATTGTCGAACGTGGTCATGCGGCCTCCTGATTCCGGAAGCGTAGATAGAGTGCCGGACGCGCTTCAACAACCGCCCAATCCCCTTGAAGCGCCGCGGCGGTTGCGCCAACGTCTTGCCATGCTGCTGGGGGTCGATGGATGAGCGATGATATCGAGGCGCTGGGCGGGCTGGCGACGGGCGCGTTGATCGCCGGCGCGATCGACCGCGAGCGCGGCGCGAAGGGCGAGGCGCACGGCGCCTGCCTCAACTGCGAGACGCCGCTCCACGGCCGCTTCTGCGACAATTGCGGGCAGCCGGCGCATGTCCACCGCACGCTCGGCCATGTGTTCGAGGAATTCCTGCACGGCGTCCTGCATTTCGACACCAAGGCGTGGCGCACGATCCCGCTGCTGCTGTTCAAGCCCGGCAAGCTGACCCGCGACTATGTCCACGGCAAGCGCGCCCGTTACATCGCGCCCTTCGCCCTCTTCCTGTTCACCGTCTTCGTGATGTTCTTCACCTTCGGCTTCATGGGGCAGCCGGAGTTCGACGACAGCGCCTTCCGGGTCCAGACCAAGGCGGAGGAGATCGCCGCCGCGAAAAAGGATGTCGCCGAGAAGGAGCAGGAGCTGGTGCAGGCGGAGCGCATGCTCGCCTCGGCGCAACGCGACAGGACAAGCAAGCCCGGCGCGATTGGCGAGCTGAGCGGCGAGGTCGCAGGCGCCAAGGCCGCGCTGTCGGCGGCGCAGGCCGAGCTGAAGGTCGAAGAGGCGCAACCGGAGGACGACCGCACCGCCGTCCCCGGCGTTCGCCCGTCGAACGGCACCTGGCAGGACAATATCCGCTATTCGGTCGAAAGCGGCCAGATGAACGTTAACATCGGCAGCAAGACGCTCAACGAGCGCGGGCGGAAGGCCCTGCTCAACCCCGACCTCACGCTCTACAAGATGCAGCAGAAGGCGTATAAGCTGAGCTTCCTGCTGGTGCCGCTGTCGCTGCCCTTCCTGTGGCTGCTCTTCCCGTTCCGCCGCAGCGTCACCCTCTACGACCACACGGTCTTTGCGCTCTATTCGCTGTCATTCATGTCGCTGCTGTTCGTGGCGCTGGCGCTGACCTGGCGCTGGGGTGGCAGCAGCGGCATGCAGATTGCGGCGACCGCCTTCGGCATCATTCCGCCCATTCACATGTACCTGCAGTTGAAGGGCGCCTACGCGCTCGGCTGGCTGAGCGCGCTGTGGCGCACCTTCTGGCTGCTGATCTTCTCGCAGATCGTTGTGGCGATCTTCTTCGCGCTGATCATCGTGCTGGGCATCGTCGACTAGCGCCGGCGTCCATTGTCAGCGCTGGGCCGACACGCTATGTAGTCGCCACCTTTTTCCCGCGCCCCGGTCACGTGGTTCCGCCATGTCCGGGGCGCTCTATTTCAGGGCGCATTTTCCGCCGCCCGCCGGCCACGGAGGCTCGTCGATCCTATGTCCCGCCGCCGCCAGATCTACGAAGGCAAGGCCAAGATCCTCTATGAGGGTCCCGAGCCGGGCACGATCATCCAGTATTTCAAGGACGACGCGACCGCGTTCAACGCCCAGAAGAAGGGCACGATCAGCGGCAAGGGTGTGCTCAACAACCGCATCTCCGAGCATCTGTTCACGCTGCTCGGCCACATCGGCGTCCCGACCCACTTCATCCGCCGCCTCAACATGCGCGAACAGCTCGTTCGCCAGGTCGAGATCGTGCCGATCGAGGTGGTGGTTCGGAACGTCGTCGCCGGCAGCCTCGCCAAACGCCTCGGCATCGAGGAAGGCACCCCGCTGCCGCGCACGATCATCGAATATTATCTGAAGGACGACGCGCTCGGCGATCCGATGGTCACCGACGAGCATATCGCCGCCTTCGGCTGGGCCAGCCAGGAAGAGATGCACGACATCGCCGACCTGGCGATCCGCATCAACGACTTCCTGTCGGGCCTGTTCGCTGCCGTTGGCATCCGCCTCGTCGACTTCAAGCTGGAGTTCGGCCGGCTGTGGGATGGGGACTTCGCGCGCATCATCCTCGCCGACGAGATCAGCCCCGACGGCTGCCGCCTGTGGGACATGACCACCAACGAGAAGCTCGACAAGGACCGCTTCCGCCGCGATCTCGGCGGCGAGGTCGAGGCCTATCAGGACGTGGCGCGCCGCCTCGGCCTGCTGCCCGAGGGCAATGTCTCGACGGTTCTCGATCTCGAGACGCACCGCAAGGCGCGCGGCAAGTAGCCGCCGCCGGCGCGCCGGGGAACTATTCCCCGGCGGTCTCGGTCTTATGCAGCGCGCCCGCGACCTCGGGCGGCATGTAATTCTCGTCATGCTTGGCGAGGATCGAATCGGCGACGAAGCCGCCGTCCGCCCCGAACTTGCCTTCGGCGATCACCCCCTGCCCTTCGCGAAACAGGTCCGGGATGATGCCGGTGTAGGCGACGGCGGTCGCCTGCGCATTGTCGGTGACGCGGAAGTGGATGGTGGCGCCTTCTCGGGTGACCGAGCCCGGCTCGACGAGGCCGCCGAGGCGGATCGCCTCGCCCGGGGGCACGCCCTTCGCCAACACGTCGCTCGGAGAGTAGAAATAAGTGGCGGTATCGCCCAGCGCCGAGGCGGCCAGCGCGCCGGCGCCGGCCAGCGCGACGAGCGCGGCGCCCAGCAGCATCATTCGTTGTTGCTTCGGCTTCATCGCTCGCGACGACCTTTCCGCAATTCCTCCGCCTGCCGTTCGGCGCGGCGCATCGAGACATAGCTGACCAGCAGCAGGCCGAGCACGCCGCCGAGCGCGATGGCGTAGCTGGCGATGATGAAGGGCGCGTGCGCCATCAGCCGTGCGCTCCTGCCAGCCGCGCCGCGCGGGCGGCGACCACCTGACCGGCGAGCGCGGTGCGCATGCGCATCAGCACCATCGCCGCGAAGAGCAGCTGGAAGCCCGCCGCCGCCAGCAGCAGCGGCCACAGCATGTCGGCATGAATTGACGATCCCGACAGGCGGATGCTCGCCGGCTGGTGCAGCGTGTTCCACCATTCGACCGAGAATTTGATGATCGGCAGATTGACGATCCCGACCAGCGCGAGGATCGCCGCCGCCCGGCCGCCCCGCTCGCGGTCGTCATAGGCTTGTCCGAGCGCGATGTAGCCAAGGTAGAGGAACAGCAGCACCAGCATCGAGGTCAGCCGCGCGTCCCACACCCAATAGGTCCCCCAGGTCGGCCGTCCCCATAGCGAGCCGGTCATCAGGCACACCGCCGCGAACAGCGCACCGACGGGCGCCGCCGCCCTTCCCGCCACATCGGCGAGGGGGTGGCGCCAGACCAGCGAGGCGCCGCCCGCGACGGCGAGGAACAGATAGCCGGCCATCGCCAGCCACGCCGAGGGGACATGCACGTACATGATGCGCACCGACTCGCCCTGGAGATAATCGGGCGGGCTGGCGAACAGCCCCATGCCGAGGCCGGCGGCCATCAGCGCGAGGCCGAGCCACAGGGTGATCGGCGTCGCGACACGCGCGATCTTCAGGAAGCGGGCGGGATTGGCGAAACGGTGCATGGCTACGGTCGGCCCTCTAGCATTATTCGATCGCGGCGCGCAGCGCCGCTCCTGCGGCAAAGGGGCTCAGCGCAACAAGAAACAGGCTCGCGGCGGCCAGCAGCCGGATCGCGCCGTCGGCGGCCGGGCCGGTTGCCATCGCCCCGGCGCCGAAGATCAGCACCGGCAGCGCCAGCGGCAGCACCAGCAGCCCGGCGAGCGCCCCCGCGCCGCGCAGCCCGGTGGTCAACGCCGCCGCGACCACGCCCAGCGCCGCCAGCGCCGGCGTGCCGAGCGCGAGGCCGAGTAGCAGCCGCGGCATCGTCTCGGCCGGCAGGTTGAGCAGCGCCGCGGCGAGCGGGACGGTCAGCAGCAGCAACGGCCCGAAGGCCAGCCAGTGACTGACGATGCGCGCCGCCGCGACCAGCTCGAACGGCATCCGCCGCGCCGCGAGCTGGTCGAGCGTACCGTCGGCGCGATCGGGCTCGAACAGGGTGTCGATCGGCATCAGCGCGGCGAGCAGCGCCGCCACCCACATGATGCCGCCGGCGATGCGCCCCAGCAGCTTCGGCTCCGGCCCGACCGCGAACGGGAACAAGCTGGCGACCAGCAGGAAGAACAGCAACGGCAGCGCCACGCCGCCCCAGCGGCCGAAGCGCAATGCGAGGTCGCGGGTAACGAGCGCGATCATGCGGCGCGCTCCATCGTCAGCACGCGCGCATCTTGAAGCCCTAGCGGCACATGCGTCGCGGCGACGATCAGCCCGCCGCCGGCGCGATGCGCGGCGCAGGCGGCGGCGAGCCGGTCGACGCTGGGGGCATCGAGGCCGACGCTCGGTTCGTCTAGCAGCCACAACTCGGCGCCGCTCGCCCAGGTGCGCGCCAGCGCGGCGCGACGCTTCTGGCCCGAGGAGAGCAGCCGCGTGGGCAAATCGGCGAGCGGGACAAGGTCAAAGCGGTCGAGCGCCTCGCGCCAGCGGTCGCCGGCCTCATCGACCGCGGCCCAGAAGCGAAGCTCCTGCGCCAGGGTACGATCGCCCTTCAGCGCATTGTCGTGGCCGAGATAGGCGGTGCGGAACGGGTTGGCGATGCGGCCGGCGGCGGGGCGCAGCAGCCCGGCGAGCAGGCGCAGCAGGCTCGATTTGCCGGCACCGTTGGCGCCCTGCACCAGCAATGCCTCACCCGGCGCGACGCGGAGATCGAGCGCGTCGAAGATCAGCCGCCCGCCGCGTACGCAGGCGAGGTCGGTCGCTTCGAGATTGCCGTCTCCCTCGGTCATCGGCGCGACGATAGCGGCGGGGCCGCGAGCCGGCCAGAAGCGTCGGAGATTTTTACAAGCACGACGGACCCGAAACGAAAAAAACGAGCAATTCCGCCGCTGGTCCGTTTCTTGCTTCCCTTTCCCCAACCGGTCCCCGGACCCGTCCGTCTCCCCGAAAGGCCACGGACACTCCTGGCAGGCCGTTACCGCGCGGGGGCACCGCGAAGGCCGCGATACGGCTTGGGGTGAGGGAGCGACGGCACATTGCCGCCGCTCCCTCATTATTTTCAGTCGGGATCGCGCGGTTCGCGCAGGAAGATCAGCCCGACGACGATGGTCACCAGCGCGATGACGATCGGGTACCAGAGCCCCGCATAGATATCCCCGGTCGCCGCGACGATCGCGAAGGAGGTCGTCGGCAGGAAGCCGCCGAACCAGCCGTTGCCGATATGATAGGGCAGCGACATCGAGCTGTAGCGGATGCGCGCCGGGAACATCTCGACCAGCAGCGCCGCGATCGGGCCGTAGACCATCGTCACATAGAGGACGAGGATGGTGAGGATCGCGACGACCAGCGGCTTGTTCATCGCCGCCGTGTCGGCTTTCTCGGGATAGCCGGCGGCGGCAAGCGCCGCTTTCGCCTCGGCCTGGAACGCCGCGATAGCGGCGGCGCGGACTTCGGGGGTCAGCGTTTCCGCCACGGGCGCCGCGATATCGAGATCGCCGATGCGGATGCCGGCCTGCGCGCCGGCGATCTCGGCGTTGGAATAGGGAACGCCTGCCTTCGCCAGGAACGACTTGGCGACGTCGCAGCCGCTGCCATCGAAGCGGTTCTTGCCGATCGGATCGAACTGCACCGAGCAGCGGTCGGGATCGGCATAGGCGACGACCGGCGACTGCACCTGCGCCTGCGCCATCGACGGGTTCGCCGCCTGCGTCAGCGCGCCGAACAGCGGGAAGTAGGTCAGCACGGCGAGCGCGCAGCCGGTGAGGATGATCGGCTTGCGCCCGATCTTGTCCGACAGCCAGCCGAAGAACACGAAGGCGGGCGTCGCCAGCGCCAGCGCGATCGCCATCAGCACATTGGCGGTGGCGCCATCGACCTTCAGCGTCTTTTCGAGGAAGAACAGCGCGTAGAATTGCCCCGCGTACCAGACGACCGCCTGGCCGGCGACGGCCCCGAACAGCGCGACCAGCACGATCTTCAGGTTCGACCATTCGCCGAACGCCTCGCGCAACGGCGCCTTCGAGGTGGTGCCTTCCGCCTTCATCGCGGCGAACACCGGGCTCTCCTCGAGCTGCATGCGGATCCAGAGGCTGACCGCCAGCAACAGGATCGAGACGAGGAAGGGGATGCGCCAACCCCAGTCGGCGAACGCCTCCTCGCCGAGCGCCAGCCGCGTGCCGATGACGACCAGCAGCGCGGCGAACAGGCCGAGTGTCGCGGTGGTCTGGATGAAGCTGGTGTAGAGGCCCCGTTTGCCGGGCGGCGCATGCTCGGCGACATAGGTGGCGGCACCGCCATATTCGCCCCCCAACGCGAGGCCCTGCAGCAGCCGCAGGATCACCAGCAGGATAGGCGCCGCGACGCCGATAGCCGCGTAGCTGGGCAGCACGCCGACGAGGAATGTCGAAAGGCCCATGATCCCCATGGTGACGAGGAAGGTGTATTTGCGCCCGACCAGATCGCCCAGGCGCCCGAACACCAGCGCGCCGAACGGGCGCACCGCGAAGCCGGCGGCAAAGGCGGCGAGCGCGAAGATAAAGCCGGTTGTCTCGTTCACGCCCGAGAAGAACTGGACCGAGATGACGGTAGCGAGCAGGCCGTAGAGGTAGAAATCATACCATTCGAAGACGGTGCCGAGCGACGAGGCGCCGATCACCAGCAGCTTGCTCCGCTGCTTTCCCCCGGCGCTTCCGACGACTTCCATGCCCGCTTCTCCCCGTGATTTCGGGGCAACCTGCCGCAGCGCACGCTACCCCGCAACCGTGGCCGCGCCGGAACACTCGGGCGGTTCGCCGGTTCTTCCTTCCGCATGTCATCGAAGGAGCAGTGAGATGACCCGTATTGGTATCGGTATGGCCGCCATGGCCGCCGCACTCGTGATCGCCTCGCCGGCGCAGGCCGGCGATACGAAGAAGGTTCTGAAGAGCGGCGCCATCGGCGCCGGTGCCGGCGCTGTCGCCGGTGCCGTCATCCCCGGCCTGAGCGTCGGTGAAGGCGCGATCATCGGCGGCGTCGGCGGCGCGGTGATCGGCGCGGTCGACAAGGATCGCAAATATTATCGCGATAACTCGGGCCGCCGCTACTACCTCGATAAGCGCGGTAACCGCGTCTATCGCTAAGCCTTGAGGGCCTTTCGGCTCTGAGCATCGCCGGGACGGTTTCCACCGCCCGGCGATTTCTTTTTGTGAGATGCGCGGGCAGCGAAAGCGGCTATCACGGCGCCAATGCGCGCGATCCTCGCCCCCTTGTGGAACAATGCCTATCTGCTGATGACGCTGACCTGCCTGTTCTGGGCAGGAAATTCGGTCATCGGCCGCGCCGCGCGTGACCTCGTCCCGCCGGTCGGGCTCGCCTTCTGGCGCTGGGTGCTGGCGTTCACGCTGCTGATCGGCGTCGCCTGGCCCTATCTGAAGCGCGACCGCGAGATTCTGCTGAAACAGTGGCGCTGGGTGGTGGCGCTCGGCGCGCTCGGCGTCGGGGCATTCAACACGCTGCTCTACTCCGGCCTTCAATACACCACCGCGATCAATGCACTCCTCATGCAGTCGGCACAGCCGCCGCTGATCATGCTGATGGCGTTCTTCCTGTTCCGCGACCGCACCGGCCCGGTGCAGATCGTCGGGGTGCTGCTGTCGTTGGTCGGCGTGCTGGTGATCGTCGCCGGCGGCGACATCGACGTGCTGATCCACCTGCGGCTGAACCCCGGCGACGCGATCATCCTCGGCGCGATGCTGCTCTGGGTGCTCTATTCGGTGCTGCTGCGCTTCCGCCCGCCGGTGCATCCCTTAAGTTTTCTCGCCGCCACCTTCGGCATCGCCATCCTGTTTATCACGCCCTTTTACGTGATGGAGCTTATGGCCGGGCGGCGGATCGTACCGGTGGCGGAGAGCTTCGCAACGATCGCCTATGTCGGCATCTTCCCGTCGCTGCTCGCCTATGCCTTCTTCAACCGCGGCGTCGAACTGCTGGGGCCGGGGCGCGCCGGCGTTTTCCTCAATCTGATGCCCGTCTTCGGCTCATTGCTGGCGATCGCGCTGCTCGGGGAACGGTTCACCACCGCCCATGCCGTCGGCATCGGCCTGATCGGCATCGGTTTGCTGCTCACGCGAAAGGCGTAAGCCACCCGTCAAAAAACAGGGTCCGTACAGGGGCAGATGCCCTTTCCCCTCGGGACCCTCTGCGCTAAACCCCGCGCTGCATCGCAATATGACCGCTCAGGAGGCCGCCTTGACCGCCGTTGGACACGACCAGCTGAAGACCCGCCGCACCCTCGAAGTGGATGGCAAGTCCTACGCCTATTACTCGCTCCCGGCGGCGCAAGAGATTATCGGCGACGTGTCGCGCCTTCCCTATTCGATGAAGGTGCTGCTGGAGAATTTGCTGCGCTTCGAGGACGACTCGACGGTCACCGTCAATGACATCAAGGCGTTCGCCCAGTGGGTGAAGGACCGCGCCTCGGAGCGCGAGATTCAGTACCGCCCGGCCCGCGTGCTGATGCAGGACTTCACCGGCGTCCCCTGCGTCGTCGATCTCGCCGCGATGCGCGATGCGATGACCAAGCTCGGCGGCGACCCGCAGAAGATCAACCCGCTCGTCCCCGTCGACCTCGTCATCGACCACTCGGTCATGGTCGACGAGTTCGGCACGCCGCAGGCGTTCGAGGACAATATGGACCTCGAATATTCGCGCAACATCGAGCGCTACGAGTTCCTGAAGTGGGGACAGACCGCGCTGCGCAACTTCCGCGTCGTGCCGCCGGGCACCGGCATCTGCCACCAAGTGAACCTCGAATATCTCGCCCAGACGATCTGGACGAGCGAGGATGAGAGCGGCGCGAACGTCGCCTATCCGGACACGCTCGTCGGTACCGACAGCCACACCACGATGGTGAACGGCCTCGGCGTGCTCGGCTGGGGCGTCGGCGGCATCGAGGCGGAAGCGGCGATGCTCGGCCAGCCGGTTTCGATGCTCATCCCCGAAGTGGTCGGCTTCAAGCTCACCGGCACGCTGCCCGAGGGCATCACCGCCACCGACCTCGTGCTGACCGTCACGCAGATGCTGCGCTCGAAGGGCGTTGTCGGCCGCTTCGTCGAATTCTACGGCGCCGGCCTCGACAGCCTGACGCTCGCCGACCGTGCCACCATCGCCAACATGGCGCCGGAATATGGCGCGACCTGCGGCTTCTTCCCGGTCGACCAGGCGACGCTCAACTACATGCGTCTCACCGGCCGTACCGACGATCGCATCGCGCTGGTCGAAGCCTATGCCAAGGCGCAGGGCATGTGGCGCGATGTAACCTCGGAAGACCCGGTGTTCACCGACACGCTGTCGCTCGACCTCGGCAGCGTCCAGCCGTCGCTCGCCGGCCCGAAGCGCCCGCAGGACCGCGTGCTGCTCGGCCAGGTTGACGAGACGTTCGAGACCGAGCTGGCGTCGAGCTACAAGAAGGGCGACGAGGCCGACAAGCGGGTCGACGTCGCCGGCGAGGACTTCGACGTCGGGCATGGCGACGTCGTGATCGCCGCGATCACCAGCTGCACCAACACCTCCAACCCCAACGTGCTGATCGCCGCCGGCCTCGTCGCCCGCAAGGCGCGCGCCTTCGGCCTCGAGCGCAAGCCGTGGGTGAAGTCGAGCCTCGCGCCGGGGTCAAAGGTCGTCACCGACTATTTCGACCGCTCGAAGCTCAGCGAAGATCTCGACGCGATGGGCTTCAACCTCGTCGGCTACGGCTGCACCACCTGCATCGGCAACTCGGGTCCGCTGGCCGAACCGATCTCGGCGGCGATCAACGAGAATGACCTCGTCGCCGCCTCGGTGCTGTCGGGCAACCGCAACTTCGAGGGCCGCGTCTCGCCTGACGTGCGCGCCAACTACCTCGCCTCGCCGCCGCTGGTCGTCGCCTATGCGATCAAGGGCTCGGTGCGCGGCGACATCATCACCAAGCCGATCGGCACCTCGCCCGACGGCCGCGACGTGTTCCTGAAGGACATCTGGCCGACCAACCAGGAAGTCCAAGACATGGTGAACACCTATGTCACCTCGGACATGTTCAAGGAGCGCTATTCGAACGTGTTCGAAGGCGACCAGCGCTGGCAGGACATCAAGATTTCGGGCGGCGCCACCTACAACTGGAGCGCGTCTTCGACGTACGTGCAGAACCCGCCCTATTTCGAGGGCCTGTCGATGACGCCGAGCGCGGTGTCCGACATCCGCAACGCACGCCCGCTCGCCATCTTCGGCGACTCGATCACCACCGATCACATCTCGCCGGCCGGCAGCATCAAGCTCGACAGCCCGGGCGGCCGCTACCTGACCGAGCGCCAGGTGACCCGCGCCGAGTTCAACAGCTACGGCGCGCGCCGCGGCAACCATGAAGTGATGATGCGCGGCACCTTCGCCAACATCCGCATCAAGAACGAGATGACCCCGGGCATCGAGGGCGGCGTGACGAAGCACGTCGGCTCGGGCGAGGTCATGGCGATCTATGACGCGGCGATGCGCTACAAGGACGAGGGCACCGCGCTCGTCGTCGTCGCCGGCAAGGAATATGGCACCGGCTCGTCGCGCGACTGGGCAGCGAAGGGCACCAACCTCCTCGGCGTCCGCGCCGTGATCGCCGAGAGCTTCGAGCGCATCCACCGCTCCAACCTCGTCGGCATGGGCGTGCTGCCGCTGCAGTTCCCCGAAGGCTGCGACCGCAAGACGCTCGGCCTCGACGGCAGCGAGACCTTCGACATCGAGGGTCTGGCGAGCCTGCGCCCGCGCCAGATGCTCACCGTTCGCTACACCCGCGCCAACGGCGAGACCGGAACCTTCGAGACGCGCTGCCGCATCGATACCGAGAACGAGCTCGAATATTTCTACAGCGGCGGCATCCTGCAGTATGTGCTGCGCAAGCTCGCGTCCTAAACAGAACTGACGACAACCAAGGCCCGCAGCCCCACCTCGGGACGGCGGGCCTTGTTGCGTCTAGTGCCAGTCGACGATCTGCCAGCCCTCTTTGCGGGCATGCGCGCGCAAGGGCGCGGAGGCGTTGACGGCGATCGGCTCGTCCGACCAGTCGAATACCGGCTTGTCGGAGAAATGGTCGGAATAGAAGCTGATCCGCACCTTCGACCGATCGAGGCCGGCGTCGGCGAGATAGTCCTTCACCATCTGCAGCTTTCCGTCGGCGTAGCAATTATCGGTGTCGATCCGGGCGATGATCCGCCCGCGCGCGTCGCGCAGCGACTTGGTCGCGATCACCTTCGAAATGCCGAAGCGGCGCGCCAGCGCCTCGACGTAGAAGGCGTAGGACGCGGTGGCGAGGATGACGCGGCGGCCGGCGGCCTTGTCGGCGGCGACCTGTGCGAGCGCTTCGGGGTAGACGCCACCGTCCATCACCCTCTTTGCATAGGCCTCGGCCATCGGCGCGATCCGCGCCGGGTCGACCGCATGGCCCATCAGCAGCGTCTGGTTGATCTCCTTCAGCCGCTTCCGGCTGACCAGCTTCAGCGCATAGGCGAGGCCGGCAAGCGCCGCGACCGGCAGCAACAGCAGGCGCCACGGCGCACGATGCCAGGCCCAAAAGATCAGCCAGGGGGTGTAGGTGCCGGCGCGGGTGATCGTCCGGTCCATGTCGTAGATGGCCAGCTCGATCATGGAAAACTCAGCTCCGCGCGGAAAGGATGGCCTCGGCTAGCCCATGGTCAGCGGGCTTGTCGACATCAATCGCCGCCTCGGGTTGCGACAGCACGACGGGCCGCGCGGCGAGGCCGAGCCGCTGGCCGGCGGCTTCGAGACCGCCCGCCAAGGTGATGGTGCGGGTGAGCGCGCGCAGCAGCAGCATCGGCCCGAAGGCGGCAACCAGCTTCCAGCCCTTCTTGCGGTCCTGCTCGACGCCCGCCCACAGGTCGAGCGCGGCGCGGGCGCGCGGGCCGGTGAGCGCGAACAAATTGGCGCCGCTGTAGGCGCCGCCGCGGAAGCGTAGCCAGGTGCGCTTGTTGCCCGGATAGCGGCCGAGCAAGTTTTCGCTTTCGACCAGCGCCACCGCGACATCGGCATCGCCGACCGCGCCAACGAACTCCTCGACCATTGCCGGGGTCAGCAGGACATGATCGGCGGTGGTGACGAGCACCGGCCACGGCGCGAGCTCGCCCGCCACCGCGGCGACGCTCTGCGAGATCGAAGCGATCGACGATGTGAACGACAGGCGCGGTTCATTGGCCAGCCATTCGGTGTCGGGCCGCGCGATCAGCGCCGCAGGGTCCTGCGCCAGCACGACGACACGCTCGATCGACGGGCTGGCGAGCAAGGTGCGGGCAACACGCGAGACCATCGGCTCGCCGTTGACCGACACCAGCGCCTTCCAGGTCTCGCCGAAATGCGCGGCGAGCGGGTCGGTGCCGGGGCGCTGGCCGGCGAGGAGCAGCGCGGTCCACGGCACCAGGCGGACCTCAGCCGAGCCAGGAGGCGACGGGCCGGCCGGCCGCCCGCGCCGCGCCGGCCTGCGCCAGCCGCACGAGGTGGAAGACCAGCGACACCACCGTCCAGATCGCCACCGCGATGATGCCGATGTCGGGCCGGCCGACCAGCATCGACGCGAACAGCAGCACCATATTGGGGTTGCGGCGCGCGGTGATCAGCCGGAACCAGCTGTCGACCGGCCGCCAGACGTGGATGTGCATGCCCCACGCCTTGAGGAAGGCGCCCTCGACCAGCCGCCCGGCGATGTAGCCGCCGACGATGATCGCGAGGATGATCGTCATCTCGGTGGTCGGCAGCGGCGTGCCGTAATTGTCGAGGCCGACCAGCCACGCCCACCACCAGAAAGGCGGGTGGACGAGATCGACGCCATGGTCGGCGATGTCACCGATCTTCGACGAGGTCACCGTGCAGCGCGCCAGCTTCCCGTCGACGGTGTCGAGCACCATGAACACAAAGCCCAGCCCGATGCCGAGCCAGTAGTTGCCCAGCCAGAAAGCGAAGAAGGCGGCGATGCAGAACGCGGTGCCGATCGCCGTCACCAGATTGGGCGACATGCCGAGCTTCGCGGCGAGCCGCGACAGGTGGAACGCCAGTTCCGGCCACAGATATTTGGTGAGGATGTCGGTGACGCCCTTGTAGGCGCCATAATAGCTCGCGCGCTCGACCGCGCTCACCGTCGCCGGGGTCAGCGGCAGCATGAACGGCGCCTCGCGCTTGCGCAGCTCGTGGTTGTTCAACTCGATGCCGCTCTCGACGGCGACCACGGTCAGCCCGGCAGGTACCTCGCCTTTCGCCATCGCGGCCGCAGCGGTCGCCGCGTCGGTCGTGACATGCGCCAGTACCGGCCGCCTCTCGCGGGTGATCACGGCGCCCCGCTGCCCGGCGATGTGGCCGAGCCACGCAGGATCGAAGACATGGCCGAGATCGACGAGCAGCACCGCCCCGACAGCAGGCGGGGCGCCTAGCAGTTCGAAGTCCTGCTTGGCGGCGATGCGGGCGAGGCGCTCGGCGGCGGTCAGGCCCCAGGCGCGGGTGTCGTTGCTTCCGACGGGGAAGATCGGCGGTCGGGTCATCGAGCGCCATTAGGGGCGCGCCTGTGGCGGAAATATGGTTGTCACGTTCAGGAAATGCGCCGGAGGCAACAGTTCGACGCCCCGGTCGTTTGTTGCTTGCCTGATATGAACCCATCCGACACCCTGCCCCCGATGAGAAGCTGCGAGCTGCACGACGAGACCCGTGGCGACACGCGTGTCCTCCGCTTTCGCGGGCGGCTGACGACGGCGCGCGTCAACGAGGTGGCGCGCCGGCTGCGCGACCTGACGCCCGATGGCCGCCCGACAGTCATCGACGTGACCCAGGTCGAGCGCGTCGACACCACCGGCGCGTGGCTGATCTATCGCATCGTCCGCGACTGGACGAAGGCAGGCGCTGTCGCCACCGTCGAGGGCGCCGACGAGGATACGCTGAAGCTGATCGAGCAGGTCGGCGCCAATGACCGGCCGGTGAAGATCCGCCCCGACCGCACCAATCCGTTCGTCCGCCGCCTCGGCCAAGTCGGCGACCATGTCATCGACGTGGTCGACACGCTCGGCGGTTTCCTCGGCTTCCTCGGCGAGACGATGCGCGTGTTCGTGCGCACCTTGCGCCATCCGAGCCGCTTCCGCTGGCCGGCGATCGTCCGGCAGATGGAGGTGGTCGGCGTCAATTCGCTCGGCATCGTCGGGCTGATGTCCTTCCTCGTCGGCATCGTCGTCGCACAGCAAGGCGCCGTGCAGCTCCGCCAGTTCGGCGCCGAGGTGTTCACCATCAACCTCGTCGGCCGGTCGGTGACGCGCGAGCTGGGCGTGCTGATGACGGCGATCATGGTCGCCGGCCGGTCGGGCAGTGCCTTTGCCGCGCAGATCGGATCGATGAAGCTTGGCGAAGAGGTGGATGCGATGCGCACCATCGGCCTGTCGCCGACCGAGGTGCTGACCCTGCCGCGCGTGCTCGCGACCGCGCTGGTCATGCCGCTGCTCGCCTTCTACGCGTCGATTCTCGCGATCGTCGGCGGCGGGCTGTTCTCGTGGCTGTCGCTCGACATTCCGCTGATCACCTTCGTCCAGCGTATCCAGGAAGTCGTGCCGCTGACCGACCTGTGGATCGCGCTGATCAAGGCGCCGGTGTTCGGCCTGCTGATCGCGGTGACCGGTTGCTATCAGGGCATGCAGGTGACCGGAAACGCCGAGTCGGTCGGGCAGCGCACCACCGCCGCGGTCGTGCAGTCGATCTTCCTGGTCATCGTGCTCGACGCCTTCTTCGCCGTCTTCTTCACCGCGCTGGGCTGGATATGAAGCACGCCAGCACCAGCGAGACGATCATCAGTGTCAAAGGGCTGAAGAACAGCTTCGGCGAGCAGGTTGTGCACGACGGCGTCGACCTCGAGGTGAAACGCGGCGAGATCATCGGCGTCGTCGGCGGCTCGGGCACCGGCAAGTCGGTGCTGATGCGGTCGATCATCGGGCTGCAGACGCCGATTGCCGGCGAGATCAGCGTGTTCGGCGAGAACGCGCTCGAGCAGACGCTCGAGGAAGCGACCGAGATGCGCCGGCAGTGGGGCGTGCTGTTCCAAAGCGGCGCGCTCTTCTCCGGCCTGACGGTGGCAGAGAATATCCAGGTGCCGTTGCGCGAATTCTACGATCTCGACGACGCGCTGATGGACGAGATCGCTGCCTTCAAGATCGCGCTCGTCGGGCTCGGCCCCGAGGCGGGCCCTAAATATCCGAGCGAGCTGTCGGGCGGCATGCGCAAGCGCGCCGGCCTCGCCCGCTCTCTGGCGCTTGACCCGCAATTGCTGTTTCTCGACGAGCCGACCGCCGGGCTCGACCCGATCGGCGCGGCGAACTTCGACGAGCTGATCAAATCGCTGCGCGAATCGCTCGGGCTTACCGTCTTCATCATCACGCACGATCTCGATACGCTGTACGCGATCTGCGACCGGGTCGCGGTGCTGGCCGACAAGCATGTGCTGACGGTCGGAACGATCCCGGAACTGTTGGAGTTTGATCATCCATGGGTTCAGGAATATTTCCGTGGACCGCGCGGCCGTGCGGCCGCGGCGGCTGAGGGGCACGACTGATGGAGCATAAGGGCAGCAACGTCCTGGTCGGTGCCGTGGTGCTTGCACTGTTCGTGGCGCTGTTCGGCTTCGTCCTCTGGCTTTCGCGCGTCGATACGCGCGAGGAGAAGCGCTACGACATCTTCTTCAAGGAAGTGAGCGGCCTCGCGGTCGGCAGCCAGGTGCAATTCTCCGGCGTGCCCGTCGGCGCGGTGGATGAAATCCGGCTGATGCCGGAGAACCCCGAGTTCGTGCGCGTGCGCATCCAGGTCGGCGAGGAAGTGCCGATCCTGCAGGGCACCACCGCGACCTTGTCGAGCGTCGGCTTCACCGGCGTGTCGCTGATCCAGCTCGACGGTGCCATCCGCGGCGCGCCGCCGATCGAGGACGAAGGCCCGTTCGGCGAGCCGGTGATCCCGACCAAGCCGGGCGCGCTGGGCGAGCTGCTGTCGAGCGCGCCGGAGCTGCTGGAGCGTGTCAGCGCGCTGACCGAGCGGCTGACCCGCCTGTTCGACAACCGCAACCAGGAGTCGATCGCCGGCATCCTCAACAACAGCGAGCGGATCAGCCGCGCCTTCGCCGACCGATCAGACGAGATCGCCGCCACCGCCGCCGAAGCGCGTTTCGCGGTGCGCGAACTGGGCTTGGCCGCCAACAGCCTCGCCAAGGCCGCCGATGCCTCGACCAAGCTGGTGAACGAGGACGGAAAGCCGCTGATCGCCGACATGCGCCGCACCGTGCAGCGCGCCGACGCGACGCTGGCCGCCGTCGAAAGCACGGCCAAGGCGGCGAAGCCCGGCATCGAGACGTTCAGCACGCAGACCGTGCCGGAGCT
This sequence comes from Sphingoaurantiacus capsulatus, assembly GCF_042648405.1. Classification (NCBI taxonomy): domain Bacteria; kingdom Pseudomonadati; phylum Pseudomonadota; class Alphaproteobacteria; order Sphingomonadales; family Sphingosinicellaceae; genus Sphingoaurantiacus; species Sphingoaurantiacus capsulatus. Next base: position 205,538 of record NZ_JBHRXV010000003.1, read on the forward strand.
CGGACAGCTCGTGCGCGACATGCGCGACATCACAAATTCGCTCGGCGCGGTTGCCGCCAAGCTTGACGAAGATCCGGCCGGCGCGCTGGTCGGCGGGCGCACGCTGCCCGACTATGAACCGGAGAAGAGCCAATGACGCGCGCCCCTCTCGCGATCGCCGTGCTGCTGGCGCTCGGTGCCTGTGGCCCGCTGGTGCAGATCGGCGGCAACAACGAGCCGCCGCCCTCGCTGCTCACCCTGCGCGCCTCGGCGCTCGGCGCGCCCGCACAGGCGATTGACCCCGCGAAGACCTTGCTGATCGCTCAGCCGAGCGTGCCGGGCGCGCTGCAGACCCTGCGTGTCCCGGTGACCACGACCGACACCGAGGTTCAATATCTGAAGGGTGCGTCGTGGGTGGAGCAGCCGTCGAAGCTGTTCCAGCGGCTGCTCGTCGATACGATCGGCGGCGCGGGAGGCGTGCTGGTGCTGAGCGAGCGCCAGTCGGACGTGAACGCGGCGCGCAAGCTCACCGGCCAGCTCGTCGAGTTCGGGCTCGATGTCCGCGGCAACCGGCAGGTGCGCGTGCGCTATGACGCGCTGATCAGCGGCGGTAACAACCAGCCGGTGGCGGCGCGCCGGTTCGAGGCGACGCGGCCGGTGGTGTCCGAGGATGGCGCCAGCGTCGGCGCTGCGCTCAATGAAGCGGCCAATGAGGTCGCCGGGCAGGTCGCGGGCTGGGTGGCGGGCGGCTAAAGCCGCCGGCTTACCGCGGCGGGCGCCGGCGCGAAGCGCTTCCAGAGCAGCGCGGCGATTGGCAAAGTCAGCAGCACCGACAGCAGGGTCGCGAGCGGAAACACCACCGTCCAGGCGACCAGCAGCAGGAACATCATCAGTTCAGCGAGGCGAAGCAGCGTCATCAGGCGCTCGCCTGATCATTTTCAACGGCGCTGGTTGCCTTGTCGGTGGCGGGGTCTTCCGGTGCGTCGGGAATGTCGGGCGCCGGCGCACGGCCTGCGCCCTTCATCACATCGCGCGTCTTGCGCGGCGGCTGCATCGGGTTGTCGGGATCGCGGTCGGCCATGGGAAATCCTCGCTACGCTACAGCCGATCAACCGCCGGCCGCCGCGTGCAGTTCCCCCCGGCTAACCGAACGCGCGGCGCAGCAGATCGGCGGTCGAGGGATCGAACGCGCCCGTATCGCCTGCCTCCAGCGCTTTCGCCATCTCCTTGCCCAGCTCGACGCCCCATTGGTCGAACGGGTTGGTGCCGAGCAGCACGGCGGCAGCGAAGGTGCGATGCTCGTAGAAGGCGAGCAGCGCGCCGAGCGTCCTCGGATCGAGCTGGTCCAGCAGGATCGTCGATGACGGCCGGTTGCCGGGGAAGGTCTTCGCCTCGGCCAGCGCGGCATCGCCACCCGACTTCGCCAACGCCTCCTCATGCGTGCGTCCCTTCAGCAGCGCCGCGCCCTGCGCGAAGCAGTTGGCGAGCAGCTGGCGATGATGCGTGCCGCCGCGCGCATGGCCGGGCTCGATCACCGCGAGGAATTCGACGGGTATGAGGTGCGTGCCCTGATGCACGAGCTGAAATACCGCATGCTGCGCGTCGGTGCCGACGCCACCCCAGGTGATCGCGCCGGTGGGATAGCCAACAGGGGCGCCATCGCGGGTCACCCGCTTGCCGTTCGACTCCATTTCCAGCTGCTGGAGATAAGACGGCAGCAGCCGCAGTCGCTCATCATAGCCGAAAACTGCGCGTGTCTCCGCTCCGAGCAGCGTCGCGTGCCATATGTCGAGCGCGGCGGCGAGCGCGGGCGCATTGCCAGCGAAGGGCGCCTCGGCGAAATGCTCATCCATCGCTGACGCTCCGGCGAGCAGCGCGGCGAACGCGTCCCAGCCGTTGCGCAAGGCGAACGGCACGCCGACCGCCGACCACAGCGAATAGCGGCCACCGACGGTTTCGGCGAAGGGCAGTATGCGGTCGTCTGCAATGCCGAATGCCTCCGCCTTCACCGGCGCCGCGGTCACTGCGATGCAGCGCGATACCGGATTGGCGACGCCGCCGGCGCGCAGCCAGTCAAGCGCGCCAGCGGCATTGGTCATCGTCTCGATCGTGGTGAAAGTCTTCGAGACGAGCACGATCAGCGTGTGCGCCGGATCGAAACGCGCGCAGGCCTCTTCGAGCGCAACGCCGTCGATATTGGCGACCACCGCGACCTCCGGCCCGTCGCCCTTTCGCCCCAGGGCATCGAGCAGCAGCGCCGGCCCCAATGCCGAACCGCCGATGCCGATGTGGAGCACATATCGGATATCGCCATGCCGCCCGCCGCGCACGGCTTCGACCAGGTCGCGCATCTTGCCGTGATCGGCATTGGCGCTGCGCTCGGCGGCATGGGTGGCGGCGCGACCCTCGCTCGGGTTGACCACCCCCCCTGCCAGCAGCTTCGCGCGCCACCCGGCGAGGTTGGCCGCTGACGCCAGCGCGCCGAGCAGCTCGACCGCCTTCGCATCCGCGCGCAGCTTTGAGAAATCGAAATGCAGCCCCGCGAGATCGATCGACAGGTTCGCCAAGCGATCTTGTTCGGCGTCGAACATCGACAGGATGTGCGTGTTGCGCGTCTCCGCGGCGTGGGCGGCGAGCGCCTGCCATTCGGGGGTCTGCGGCAGCCGGCTGTCCATGCGTGTCCTCCTCTCCTCGCCCCGGCTATAAGGCAGGGGGTGCGGCGTCCGCTATCCTTGACTTGCCTGGCAGCCGCCGCCTAGTGGCGCGCGATGACGGAACCCAAGGTCAGCAACGCCCCGCTGAGCGAAGCAGAGGCGGCGCGCGCCGCGCACATGGCGCGAACCGAGACCCTCTATGCTTCGTTCAAGGAAGGTGTGAAAACGATCTTCGGCGCGATCCTGATCGCGCTGTTCGTCCGCTCCTTCGCCTATGAGCCGTTCAACATTCCGTCGGAGTCGATGCTGTCGCGCCTGCGGGTCGGCGACTATCTGTTCGTGTCGAAATGGCCGTACGGCTTCAGCCGCTACTCGCTGCCGCTCGGCCTGCCGCTGTTCGACGGCCGCCTGCTCGGCGCTGAGCCGCAGCGCGGCGAGATCGCGGTGTTCAAGACGCCCGCCGACAATCGCACCGACTTCATCAAACGGGTGATCGGCCTGCCCGGCGACCTGATCCAGATGAAGAGTGGCGTGCTGCATATCAACGGCGCCGCGGTGAAAAAGGAGCGCGTTGCCGACCTCGTCATGCCGGTGACGCCCAACACCGACTGCCTTGGCGGGTTCAGCCGCCCGAGCTTCCGCGCGGTCAGCGCGAGCGGCCAGGCGGTCTGCCGCTACCCGCAGTATCGCGAAACGCTGCCCGGCGGCGCCAGCTACCTCGTGCTCGATCAGGTCACCGGCTCGACGGGCGACGACACCGGCATCTACGTCGTGCCGCAGGGCCATTATTTCATGATGGGCGACAATCGCGACGACAGCGCGGACAGCCGCTATGCCGTGTCGCAGGACGGTATCGGCTTCGTCCCCTACGAGAATCTCGTCGGCCGCGCCTCGCTGATGTTCTTCTCGACCGATGGCTCGGCGAAGCTGTTCAACCCGATCAGCTGGTTCACCGCGATTCGCTGGGATCGGGTCGGCAAGACCTTCAGCGCATGACGGCGGCCGCGGACTGGGCCGCCGGCGCGCTCGGTCACGCCTTTCGCGACCCGCGCCTGCTCGACCGGGCGCTGACGCACGCCAGCGCCGGCAAGCCCGACTATGAGCGGCTGGAGTTTCTCGGCGACCGCGTGCTCGGCTTCGTCATCGCCGCCTGGCTCTACGCCGACCTGACCGACGAGGCCGAAGGCAAGCTGTCGCGCCGTTTCGCCGAGTTGGTCAGCCGCGAAACCTGCGCCGCCGTCGCGCGCGAGATCGGCGTCGTGCCGCACATCATCCTCGGCGCGCAGGCGCGCGGCGACCGCGCCCACCAATCGGAAAATGTGCTGGGCGATATCGTCGAGGCGATGATCGGCGCGCTCCACATCGATGGCGGCATCGGCGTGGCAGAAAGCTTCGTGCGCCGCGCCTGGGCGCCGCACATGGCGCTCGACTCGCGGGCACCGAAGCACCCCAAGTCGGCGCTGCAGGAATGGGCCAATGGCCGCGGGCTGCGCTCCCCCGAATATGCCATCGTCGATCGCTCCGGCCCGCAACATGCCCCGGTCTTCCGCGTTCAGGTCACGGTGCGCGGCCATGACCCCGTCACGGCCGACGGCACCAACAAACAGGAAGCGGAGACTGCGGCGGCGCAGGCGATGCTGGACAGGTTAACCGCATGAATCCCGAGACCGAACGCTGCGGCGTCGTTGCCGTCATCGGCGCCCCCAATGCCGGCAAGTCGACCCTGGTCAACGCGCTGGTCGGACAGAAGGTCGCCATCGTCAGCCCCAAGGTGCAAACCACCCGCACCCGCCTGATCGGCATTGCGATCGAGGGTGACGCGCAATTGCTGCTGGTCGACACGCCCGGCATCTTCGCGCCGCGCCGCCGGCTCGACCGCGCGATGGTGAGCGCCGCTTGGGAGGGAACGACCGGCGCCGACGTGGTGGTGCTGGTCGTCGACGCCCGCGCCGGCCTGAAGGACGAAGTGTCGTCGCTGCTCGACGCCATCGCCCAGCGGCCCGAGCCGAAGATGCTGGCGCTCAACAAGGTCGATGTGGCGCCGAAGGAAAAGCTGCTGAAGATCGCGACGGCTGCCAATGAGCGCGTGCCCTTCGCCGAAACCTTCATGATCTCGGCGAAGACCGGCGACGGTGTCGACGATCTGAAGGCGAAGCTGACCGCGGCGGCGCCCGAGGGGCCTTGGCATTTCCCCGCCGATCAGGTTTCCGACGTGACCACGCGGCTCTTGGCGGCCGAGATCACTCGCGAACAGATCTACCGCCAGCTCCACGAGGAGCTGCCCTATGCGACCACCGTCGAGACGGAGAAGTGGGAGGAGCGGCGCGACGGTTCCGCTGCCATCCACCAGCAGATTCTCGTCGAGCGCGAGACGCAGAAGGCGATCGTGCTCGGCAAGGGCGGCGCGCAGATCAAGAAGCTCGGCGCCGCGGCGCGGGCGGAACTGCAGGAGCAACTCGGCCGCCGCATCCACCTGTTCCTCCACGTCAAGGTGAAGCCCGACTGGGCCGAGGACCGCGGCGTCTATCGCGACATGGGCCTCGGCTGGGTCGAATAGCGCGGCGCCGCCGCCTATAGTGACGCCATGGACCTGACCGCCGACGCCATCGTCTGCGCCGTGCTGCCGCATGGCGAGCATGGCGCCGTCATCCGGCTGTTCACCTCCACCAGCGGCCTTATCGCCGGCTATGTGCGCGGCGGTCGCTCGCGCCGGCTGCGCCCCGTCCTGCTGCCGGGCAATCTCGTGCAGGCGAACCTGCGCGCGCGCGTCGAGGATCAGCTGGCCGCCGCGACGGTCGAACTGCTGCGCTCGCGCGCGCCGCTGGCGATGGACCGGCTGACCGCGCCAGGGGTCGAATGGCTGTGCGGGCTCACCGCCAGCACGCTTCCCGAAGGCCATGCCTATGCGCAGCTCCACGCCGCGCTCGCCGGGCTGCTCGAGGTGATGGACCATGCCGAGGACGTCCGACTGTGGGCGGCGCGGCTGGTGCGCTATGAGCTGCTGCTCCTCAGCCAGCTCGGCTTCGCGCTCGATCTCAGCGAGTGCGCGGCGACCGGCAGCCGCGACGACCTCGTCTTCGTCAGCCCCAAATCCTCGAAAGCGGTGAGCCGCGCCGCCGGGCAGCCCTATGCCGACCGCCTGCTCCCCCTCCCCGCCTTCCTCGCCGGCGCCGACGCCGCACCCGACTGGCCCGACATTCTCGCCGGCTTCCGCACCACCGGTTATTTCCTCGAGCGCGACCTGCTCAACGGTGGCCGGCGGGCCGACATCCTCGCCGCTCGCGAGCGGTTGCTGGCGCGGCTGAGCGCGGGATATCGTCAGAACAAAGAATGAACCGGCTGCACATCGCCGTGCGGCTTGCTAGAAGCGTCGCACCATGACCGAACTGAACGATTCCCACGACCGCATCATCGAGACACCGTTCGCCGAGGCGCTGAGCGGCCGCTACCTCGTCTATGCGATGTCGACGATCACCGCGCGCTCGCTGCCCGATGTCCGCGACGGGCTGAAGCCTGTGCATCGCCGCCTGCTGTGGGCGATGCGGCTGCTGAAGCTCGACCCGGCGTCGGGCTACAAGAAGTGCGCCCGCGTCATCGGCGACGTGATCGGCAAATATCACCCGCACGGCGACCAGTCGGTCTACGACGCGCTCGTCCGCCTCGCGCAGACCTTCGCGCTCCGCTACCCGCTCGTCGACGGGCAGGGCAATTTCGGCAACATCGACGGCGATAACGCCGCGGCGATGCGATACACCGAGGCGCGGCTTACGGCGGCCGCCGCCGAGCTGATGGACGGGCTCGACGAGAATTGCGTGCCGTTCCGCACCACCTACAACGGCGAGGACGAGGAGCCCGAGGTTTTCCCGGCGCTGTTCCCCAATCTCCTCGCCAACGGCGCCAGCGGCATCGCGGTCGGCATGGCGACCTCGATCCCGCCGCACAATGTCGCCGAGCTGATAGATGCGGCGACCCTCCTCATCGACAATGAGGAAACGACGGTCGATGAGCTGCTGACCAACGTGCAGGGCCCCGACTTCCCGACCGGCGGCGTCTGCATCGAATCGCAAGGCGGCATCCGGGAAGCCTATGTCACGGGCCGCGGTTCCTTCCGGCTGCGCGCGCGCTGGGAGAAGGTCGAGGTCAAGGGCGGCGGCTGGTACATCGTGATCAGCGAAATCCCGTTCCAGGTCCAAAAGGGCAAGCTGATCGAGGAGATCGCGGCGCTCGTCACCGAGAAGAAGCTGCCGATCCTCGAGGATGTGCGCGACGAGTCCGACGCCGAAATCCGGCTGGTGCTCGAGCCGCGCTCGCGCAACGTCGATCCGGGCGTCCTCATGGAAAGCCTGTTCAAGCTCACCGACCTTGAGGTGCGCTTCCCGTTGAACCTCAACGTGCTCGACAAGACGCGCACGCCGAAGGTGATGGGGCTGAAGGACGCGCTGCTCGCCTATCTCGACCACCAGATCGAGGTACTGGTCGCGCGGTCGAAGTACCGGCTGCAGAAGATCGAGGACCGGCTGGAACTGCTCGCCGGCTTCCTCATCGCCTACCTCAACCTCGACGAGGTGATCCGCATCATCCGCGAGGAGGACGAGCCGAAGCAGGAGCTGATCCTTACTTTCGAGCTGACCGACCGGCAGGCCGAGGCCATCCTCAACATGCGGCTGCGCAGCCTGCGCCGGCTCGAGGAAATGGAGATCGGCAAGGAGAACAAGGCGCTGACCAAAGAGGCTGGCGGCCTACGCGCGCTGCTCGACTCGCCGAGGAAGCAGCGCGACCGCGTGAAAGCCGACCTCGCGCAGCTCCGCGCCCGCTACGGCCCCGAGACCGAGCTCGGCCGCCGCCGCACCAGCTTCGACGCGGCGCCATCGGTCATCGACATTCCGCTGGAAGCGATGATCGAGCGCGAGCCGATCACCGTCATTGCGTCGGCCAAGGGCTGGATCCGCGCGATGAAGGGCCATGTCGAGCTGGCCTCGGCGGAAGCGGTGAAGTTCAAGGAGGGCGATGGCCCGGCCTTCGCCTTCCACGCGCAGACCACCGACAAGATCGTCGTCGCCGCCGACAACGGCCGCTTCTACACGCTTGGCGCCGACCGGCTGCCCGGCGGCCGCGGCTTCGGCGAACCGATCCGCCTCATGGTCGACATGGAGGCGAACGCCGAGATCGTCGCGCTGTTCACCTACGCGCCGACCGCGAAGCTGCTGCTCGCAGCGAACGACGGCAAGGGCTTCGTGGTAGCGGCGCCCGACGTGCTCGCCGAGACCAAGAAGGGCCGGCAGGTGATGACGCCGCGCACCGGCGCGAAGCTGAAGATCGTCCATCCCATCGCGCCAGACGCCGATCACATTGCAGTGGTCGGCGACAACCGTAAGCTGCTGATCTTCCCATTGAACCAGGTGGTCGAGATGAGCCGCGGCCAGGGCGTCACCATCCAGAAGTATAAGGACGGCGGCCTCTCCGACGTCATGGCGTTCAGGCTGGCGGATGGCCTGTCGTGGCAGATGGGCGGCAAGGGCGACCGGGTACGCACCGAAAGCGTGCTGACCGACTGGATGGGCGACCGATCGCAGGCCGGGCGCCTGCCGCCTAACGGCTTCCCACGCGACAATCGCTTTAGCTAGGCCGACTTAGGAACCTCCACGCGGCTGACCTGTTGGTGGCGGACCTCCGGCGGGCGCGGATTCTTCGCGCCCCCTTTCCAAAGGATTCGCCATGTCCAAGCTGACCGACCTCGACGCGGGTGCCACGCCGCAGTCGCCCGCCACGCCTGACGCCGCCATCAGCCGCGTGCTCGACGAGGTGGCCGCGCTCGGCCAGAAGCCGATCGAGACGCTGAGCCCCGAGGAAGCGCGCCAGCAGCCGCTGCCTGCCGACGGCGTGCTGTCGCTGCTCAGGAAGGCCGGCAAGGAAACGCCGCCGCAGCTCGGCGTCGAGACCAAGGATTTCATCATCCCCGGCCCGGCCGGCGGCATCCAGGCGCGCCTCTACGGCAAGGCCGAGAGCGACAGCGTGAAGCCGGTACTGGTCTATTGGCACGGCGGCGGCTGGGTGATCGCCGACCTCGACGATTATGACTCTACGCCGCGTGCCATGGCGCGGGCCGCCGACTGCATTGTGGTGTCCTGCCACTACCGGCGGGCGCCCGAGCACAAATTCCCGGCGGCGCATGAGGACGCCTGGGCCGCCTACCAATGGGTGGTGGCGAACGCCGCCAGCCTCGGCGGCGACCCGGCCCGCGTCGCGGTGATGGGCGAGAGCGCCGGCGGCAACCTCGCCGCCAACGTATCGATCATGGCGCGCGACGAGGGCGAGCAGGCGCCGCTGGCGCAAATCCTCGTCTATCCGGTCGCCGGCAACGACATGAACACGGTGAGTTACATTGAGAACGCCAACGCCAAACCGCTGTCGAAGCCGATGATGGAATGGTTCGTCAGCCATGTGTTCGAGGACAAGGCACAGACCGCCGATCCGCGGATCAACCTCGTCGCGGCGAACCTCGCCGACCTGCCGCCGACGACGATCATCGCCGCCGAGATCGACCCGCTGCGCACCGAGGGGCAGTTGCTGGCCCGGCGGCTCGACGACGCCGGCACCGATATCGGCTACCACCTCTGGAACGGCGCCACGCACGAGTTCTTCGGCATGGGGCTGATTTACGCCGATGCGGCGGCGGCCGAGGGCGTTGCCGGCCTCGCGCTGCGCAAGGCGTTCGGTCAGGGCATCATCGGCAAGATTGCGCAGGCCCTGGGCTAAATCAACCGAACGCGACCAGCGCGCCGATCAGCACCGCGACGAGAACCATCGAGACGAGCGGGAGGTTATCGAAGAGCCATTCGGCAAAGCGGTTCATCGATAGCCTCTCAATCCCCGAAGTTACGCTGCCGAAACCGTTCATCACCCGCATCTCAGTTCTGCCTGACCGCGGTGCGGGCGACGCGTGCCATCTCGGCGTTGACGCCGTGGATGCGCATGTTGACCAGCTGCTCGGGCGTCAGGTTGCGATAGCCGGCCGCCCTCATGTCGCTGACATAGGTCGGCGAGACGTTGTGGATCGCCATGTTGATCAGTTGCTTGCGCGTCAGGTTGGGATAGCCCGCCTTCGCATAAGCGCGGACTTCGTCGGGCGTGACGCCGTGGATGCGCATCTCGACGAGCTGGTCGATCGGCAGGTTGCGATAGGCGGGGCCGATCGACGCCAGCTCAAGCGCGAATTCGGGCGTCACGCCGTGGATGCGCATCTCGACGAGCTTCGCGACCTTGCCGGCGTTGTAGCCGGCCTTGGCGAGCTGCTGCAGATAGGCCGCGTTTACCCCGTGGATCGACATTTCAAGCATCTGGCCGACCGGCGGACGCGGATAGCCTTGGCGCATCAGCTCGTCGATATCGGCGAGGCTGCTGCCGACCATGGTGAGCTGGAACTGCTGGTCTTCGGTCGGTGCGCCGATGCCGCGCTTCGCCAGTTGCGCCGCATAGCCGGCGTTGGGCGCGAAGCGGCAGTCGCCGGTGCCGCGACCGCCCTTGAATACGCCGTTGCAGTCGAGCGACCCTGCCTCACGGACAATGCGGAAGCGCGCCGGGCCGCCGCTCGTTGAGGCGAGCTGCGCGGCACTGAGGCCCTGAAGGTCGGCGAACGGCACCGGCCGCGAATGGCGGCTGTCCGACCGGTCGGTGCGATAGCGGAGCGAGAGCTGGACCTGACCGTCGCGCTTCGACGGGCTGACGCTGAAATCGAGCCGCTCGGGGACATCCGCCGCGGCGGGCGAGACCAGCATCAGCGCGGCGAGAGCGATCATCAGCTTCTTCGACATCTTCATCTCCTCTCCGGCCGCAGCCGGGTACACTTCGCCCATCGACGCGCCCTACAGGCCGCCGTGAGGCAATTCGCTTGTCGTCCAGGCCTAGAGCTTGCCGCGCAGCTGCATCTCGACCAGCTCCTCGGGCGTCGGCCGCTTACCGCCGGCAGCCGCGCGCTTCGCCGCCGAGGCGCTGACGCCGTGGATGCGCATCGCGACGAGGTCGTCGGTGTCGATGCCGGTGTAGCCCGCAGCCGCCAGCTCGGCGATGTAGCGGCCGGTGACGCCGTGGATGCGCATCGCCACCAGTTCATCGACCGGCGTCCTGGCGTAACCGGCGTCGGCGAACTCGCGCAGCCGCTCCGGCGTCAGGCCGTGGATTTTCGTCTGCACGATCTCCTTCGCCGACAAGCGGATGCGCGGCGCCAGTTCGGCGAGCTCCGCGAGATAGCGCACGTCGACGCCCTGGATCTTCATCTCGATCAGATCGTCGGCGGTCAGCGGCCCCGGCCTGGCGGCAGCCGACGCGCGAGCCGAAGCCGAGGCAGAGGCCTGCGCAGAAGCCGCAGCGGTGGCGGTTGCCGCGACACGCGTGGCCGACTGGGCGATCTGGAGCGCCATCCGCGTAGCGGCGGCCTCGATGCGAGCAACGTCGGCGGTGCGCGCAGCTTCGGCCCGCGCGACGGTGGCCGCAGCGCGATCCTCGGTTGCCTGCGCCCGGGCAGCGCGTGCCTCGATGCGCGCCTCGGCGGCCAGTGCGCGCGCTTCGGCCGACTGGGCGCGGGCAGCGTCCGCCGCTGCTCTGGCAGTGTCAGCCTCGACCTCGTCCCGCTGCGCATTGGCCAGCGCCGCATCGACCGCCATGGTAATCTCGTCGGCGTCCTCGATCGGCGCGGGCGGTGCCGGCGGCGCCATAGGGGCCAGCGGCGCAGGTGGCGCTGCCGGAGCCATCAGGGCAGCCGGCGCGACAGGCGGCCGGGGAGCGACGGGCGCTGCCGGCGGCTTCGGCGCCACCAGTTCGAGCGCGGCGATCGGCGCGGAGACGATCACGCAGACCAGCATGGCGATGCCCGTCCACGCCGAACCCGACGGCGTCGCGCGGACCTTCTCGTCAAGAATGGCGCGCACCCGCTTGGCGAGGCCCTGCCCGGCAATGCGGTTGGCGGGCAGCAGAAGCCCCTGGGCATGCGCGCCGCAAGCAACCAGCGTTCGGGCGTAGCTCACCGGCTCGACATCGCCGAGCGCGCGCAGGTCGGCGGCTTCCTCGCACTGCTGCACCAGCGCCCGTTCGAGCAGCCACACCAGCGGGTTGAACCAGAACAGCGCCACCACCAGCCGCGACAGCATCAGCATCAGCCAGTCGCGGCGCGCGACATGCGCCATCTCGTGCGCCAGCACCGCATCGGCATCCTCTTCGCGATCGAGCGTGTCGAAGTCGATGAGGATGGCCGGGGCGCGTAGGCCCCAGCTGAGCGGCGAATTGATGTGCGCCGACACCAAAAGGCGAACCGGCATCTCGACACCGGTGCGGCGGCGGGCGCGTTGCAGCGCGCGGGTCCAGGCGGGGCCCTCGACCGGGTCGGCGGCCTTGGTCCAGCGACCGAGTGTCCACAGCCCGGCAAGCAGGCGTAGCACCAGCAGGCTCGCGCCGAGCACATAGCCGAGCGTCAGCAGCAGGCCGGTCGGCAGCTTCTTCTTCGGTTCAGGCAGCGGCGCGGGTGACGCGACCTGCACCGGCTCGGCGGGCATCCCGACATCGACGATGGTGTCGGCAGGTACGACGACCGGCGCTTCGGCGGCGGGGGGCGGGGTGGGTGTCGGCGTCGCCTCGCGCGTCTCGATGGCGGCGACCGGCTGTTCGACCTGCAGGCGCGGCAGCGCCAGCGAGATCACCGGCAGCGCCAGCAGCAGCAGCACGGCGAGGCGCACGACCGCGGCGCGGTCGGTTGCCGAGCGCGAGCGCAACAGGGTCAGCGCGGCCAGCGCCAGCGCGCTGATCGCCGCCGACTTCCATGCCATCTCGATGAAGAAATCGGGGGTGAGATCGAAGGTCATTTCCGCCGCTCCCGCGCTTCGTCAATCGCGCGCTGCAGCGCGTCGAGCTCATCGGTCTCGATGTTGCGCGACAGGCCGACGAGCGCCGTCGCCGCGCTAACCGCCGAGCCGTCGAAAAAATTCTTCACCATCTGGTGGAGTGCCGATTCCTTGACCTGCGCGGCCTGCGGGGCACTGCGATAGACATAGGCCTGGTCGACGACGCGGTGGCGGACGAGGCCCTTGGCGGCGAGGCGCGTCATCATGGTGCGCACCGCCGAATAGCTGGGCGGATCGACCATACGCTCGCGCAGGTCGGCGGCGGTGGCCTCGCCGACACTGCACAGGATCTCGAAAAGTTCGCGCTCACGTCGCGGAAGGTTGCCGATCACCCGATTCGTCTCCTGCTACAAATGTAGCATGCCACATTTGTAGCAGGCCGCAAGCGGGAAAATTCGGACGGCCTCGAAAACGAGGAAGGGCGCCGGCGGAGGGGGAGCCGGCGCCCTTCGGTGGACCCGCGCAGGGAATGAGCGGGCCTAGGGGGCTTGTTCGATCGCGAGCGTCAGTAGCAGCGGCGCCCACCCTTGCCGTTGTCGATACGGTTGCCGATGACGCCGCCGACACCGGCGCCGATCGCAGTACCGAGCGCCTTGTCGCCCTGTTGCGCGATGACGTTGCCGAGCACACCGCCCGCGACCGCGCCGAGCACGGTACCGTCGGCGTTCGAATCCTTGCGGCAGCGGTCATAGTCATTGCCGTAGTAGCGCCCGCCGCGCCCATACCAGCCGCCACCCTGCGGGCCGCGCCGGTCGCCGCGATAGGCGTATTGCGGCCCACCGCCATAATAGGCCGGGGCATAATAGCCGCCGCCGCGGTAGGCCTGCGCGCGCCGCAGGTCGCGATGGTCCTGCCGAAGCTCACGTTCTGCACCGCGCAGGTCACGGCGTGCCTCGCGAATCTCACGGCGGTCGCCCGAGCGCAACGCGCGCTGATAGTCGCGCCGCTCCTCGCGCACCTCGCGAACGTCGCGGCGGATCTCGCGATAGCTCACCCGGTCGCGGTCGCCCGCAAGCGCCGGGGTCGCGGCGACAACCGCGCCGATCATCGAGAGCGCCGACAGCGCCAGAAGTGATTTGTGCATTCGCGCTTCTCCCCGCCCGTGCGCGGCCCGAACATCGGCCGCCGGTAGGGAGAGATTTGCGCGCCCGAAATGAACGCGCTCTGAACGCCTAGGTGACGACCGGTGGCGGCGTGGTACGCAGGCGCAGGGAGAGCAGCAGGCCAACGAAGGCCAGCACGACCATGCCGAGATAGCCGAGCACACCGAACGAATCATAGAGCGGCCCGGCGAGCAGGCTGGCGAGCGCCGCTTCGGGCGCAGCGGCGAAGCTCTGGTACATCATCTGCGCGGTCGGGGCGCGATCGACGCCGTACCATTGCTGGATGAGGCGCATGGTGCCGAGATAGGTGGCGGCGAAGCTCAACCCGTGCAGCGCCTGCAGCGGGATCAGCCACATCAGCTCGGGCTGCTGGCTGAGGATGATCCAGCGGACGAGCGCGCCGAGGCCGCCGGCGATCACCAGCCAAGAGGCATGGAAGCGTTCCGACCAGCGGCCGAGCAGGATGAGGAAGGCGACCTCGACGGCGACGCCGATGCTGTAGAGCCCGCCGACCCAGCTGCCCGAAATGCCCTGGTTCAACCAGACGAGGCCGCCGAACACATTGTAGAAGGCATGGCTCGCCTGCACGAAACCGGCGCCGAAGATCAGCAGGAAAAAGGCCGGCTGCTTCACCAGCCCCAGCCCTTCGCGCAGCCGCGCCGAAATCGGTGGACCGTCGCCGCGCTCGACCGCTTCCGGGGCCAGCAGCCACGCGCCGGCGGCGAGCAGCGCGCACAGGATCACCACGGTGGTGAGCGCCGACGGCGGGCCGAAGGCATCAATCGCGAAACCGAGGCCGAGGCTGCCGGCGACGAACGCCGCCGAGCCGAGGCCGCGCGCCCGCGAATAATGGAGGCCCGACAGCGGATCGCAGAGCCGCATCAGGCCCGATTCAATGTAGCCGACGATGAGCCAGTAACCGGTGATGCCGACGAGCGCGGCGGCGAGGATGGTCGTGAAGCTGGGCGCGAAGCCGAGCGCCAGGAAGGCCAGCGTCACCACCAGCCCGAGCAGCTTCAGCGGCGCATGCCGGTCGCGCCGTCCGTCCGCCCAGGCGGCCGCCAGCGGCCCGGCGATCATGCGGCCGAAACCGGCACAGGCCATGATGATGCCGATCTCCGCCCCCGACAGGTCGCGCGACTTTTCGAACCACACCGGCAGGAACAGCAGCACGCCGGCGAGACCGGCGAAGTAGACGACATTGTAGAGGGTCATGCGGACGGCGGGCGTCATCGGCGCAGCGTGGCAGAAGCCGCGCGTGCCGTCATCAGACTTGTTGGGTTGGCAGCATAAGCATCGTCGGGCCACTATGCCGGCAATGAGCGGGGAGGATGGAATGCGCGCACTTCGCAAGGTCGGCTTCGGGCTGGCGGTGCTTCTGCTGGTGCTGGCGGTCGTGATGGGCGTCAACACCGCGCGCTTCGGCGGCGACGCGCCGGATCGCGCCGCCGAGAGCCCCGCCCCGCCACCGATTGCGCCCGACGCGCTGTCGCGACTGGCCGGCGCGGTGCGCTTCCAGACGATCTCGTTCGAGGGCGGCCGCTACGATCCGAAGCCGTTCGAGGATTTCGCCGCCTATCTGGCGGCCAGCTTCCCGCGCAGCCACGCGACGCTGACCCGCGAGACCGTCGCCGGCCACAGCCTGCTCTACCGCTGGGAAGGCAGCGACGCGGCGGCGAAGCCGATCCTGCTTGCCGCGCATATGGACGTCGTGCCCGTCGAGGCGGGCACCGAGGGCAAATGGACCCACCCGCCCTTCGCCGGCACCGTCGCCGACGGTTATGTCTGGGGACGTGGCGCCTGGGACGATAAATCCGCGGTGATGGCGATCCTCGAGGCGGTCGAGAAGCGCATCGTCGCCGGCTGGCAGCCCGAACGCACCGTCTACCTCGCTTTCGGCCATGACGAGGAGGTCGGCGGCGGCGGCGCCCAGGCGATCGCCGCGCTGCTGAAATCGCGCGGCGTCGCGCTCGATCTCGTGCTCGACGAAGGATCGATGGTGATCAGCGGCGTCGTGCCCGGCGTGAAGCCGCCGGTGGCGATGATCGGCATCGCCGAAAAAGGCTTCGCCTCGGTCGAACTGATTGCCGGCGCCGAGGGTGGCCATTCGTCGATGCCGCCGCCGCCCGCCGACAGCGCGATCGGCCGGCTGGCCGCCGCGGTCGGCAAGCTCACCGCCGATCCCTTCCCGCCGCGCATGATCGCGCCGCTCGCCGGCACGCTCGACCGCACCGGGCCGGCGATGGACCTGCCGATGCGCGTCGTGCTTGCCAACCGCTGGCTGACCGAGCCGCTGGTGCTGCGCACGATGGCGGGCTCGCCCGCCGGCTCAGCGTCGGTGCGCACCACCACCGCGCCGACGATCTTCAATGCGGGCACCAAGGCGAACGTGCTGCCGCAATCGGCACGCGCCGTCGTCAACCACCGCATCCTGCCCGGCGACACGGTGGCGAGCGTCGTCGCGCGTGATCGGGCGGTGATCGACGATTCGAACGTCACCGTCCGCCCGATCGCCGGCGGCCGTGACCCATCGCTGGTCTCGGCGACCGAGGGTTTCGCGTTCGAGGCGGTCGAGCGCGCGACGCGGCGTATCTTCCCCGACGCGGTCGTTGCGCCCGGCCTCGTCATCGCCGGCACCGATGCGCGCCACTATGAGCCGGTGTCCCGCGCCATCTATCGCTTCCTCCCCGTCCGCACCGATGCCGACGAACTGAAGCGTTTCCACGGCACCGACGAGCGCATCGCGGTTGCGGACTATGCGCGCGCCATCGCCTTCTATGAGGCGATGCTCGACGAGGGGACGCGACGAGCCGGTCCCGCCGCCCGGTAGGCGCCGGCGGCGGGTCGGAACGCCGCGCGACGGCCACCCGTTCATGGGTTTCACAACCAATTGGAGACGCCCATGTCCGACATCGACATCCGCACGCTCAATTCGCTGATCGAGACCACGATCGATTCGGCCGACGGCTATGAGCAGGCGTCCGAGACCGAAAAGGCCGGTGATCTCGCGCAGACCTTCCGCCAGTTCGCCTCTGAACGCCGCTCGATCGTCGCCGAGCTGCGCGGCCATGTCGTACGGCTGGGCGGCACGCCCGAAGATGACGGCACGCTTCTCGCCGCCGCGCACCGCCAGTTCTTGAAAATCCGCGCGGCGTTCGACGATGACACCCGCGCCGCGGTCAACGAGGTCGAGCGCGGCGAGGACATCATCAAGGCGAAGTATGAGCATGCGCTGAAGGAAGACCTCTCCCCCGAGGTCCGGCAGGCCGTACAGCGCGCCTATGAATCGGTGCGCGCCGGCCACGACACGGCCTCGGCGTTGAAGAAACGCTGGGCCGCCTGATTTCGGTAACGCGTTCAACTGAAAGGCCGGCGTTCGCGCCGGCCTTTTCATTTACGCGGCCTTAAGCCTCTTTCGGCATGGTGCACTGACCAAGGAGCCGCGCCCTGCGCCTCCGCACGACGAGAGGCCTCCCCGGGTGGCGACGAACGCCGCATCGACCCGCTTGCCTGCTGCGCCTGCGCAGCGCGCGGTCGTGCGCGAGGAGCCCCAGGCGATTCTCGATGCCCTTCCCTATGCCGCCGCCATCGTGCAGCGCGGCCCGAACGGCCCGGTTTGCCGCGCCGCGAATCTCGTGCTCGAACGCTGGGCCGCCATCGGCCGCAACGCCGCGATCGGCCTGCCGCTGGTGGCGCTTCGCCCGTTCGCCGAGGCCTCGGCACTGGTCGTCGCGATCGAGGAAGTGCTCGACGGCGCCGATCCGCGCGAGGTGAACTGGCTCGGTGCGGTCGGCGTCCGCGACCGCCATCTGTCGGCGCATCTCGCCCGCCTGCCCGACGAACCAGCCCGCGTAATGGTCACCGTGCGCGACCGCAGCCCCGAAATGCAGGCCGAGCGCAGCCTGCGCCAGACGATGCTGCACGACGCGCTGACCGGCCTGCCGAATCGGGTGATGTTCATTGAGGCCGCGGAAAGCGCCATCGAGCAGGCGAGCGCCGGCATCGCCCATAAGCAGCATTCCGCCGTGCTGGCGCTCGACATCAACCGCTTCAAGTCGATCAACGAAGGCCTCGGCCATCTGGCCGGTGACGAACTGCTGATCTCTTTCGCCCGCCGCCTGCTGCCCTGCATCCGCGGCGGCGACGTGCTGGCGCGGCTGTCGGGCGACGAGTTCGCCGTGCTGGTGCGCGGCATCGACACGCCCGACGAAGCGCTACATGTCGCCAACCGCATCCACGATGCGCTTGGCACGCCGTTCGGCATCGTCGAACGCGAGCTGTTCATCGGCGCCAGCATCGGCATCGCCACCACGATGACCTCGTCCAATTTCGCCGAGGATTTGCTGCGCGACGCCGAGTTCGCGCTCAATCGCGCCAAGGCGACCGGCATCGCGCGCACCGAACTCTACCAGCCGATCGCCCACGACCAGGCGAAAAGCCGATTCGAGCTCGAAGCCGATCTGCGCCACGCCATCGAGCGCGAGGAGCTGCGCCTCTATTACCAGCCGCTCGTCGACCTGCGGACTGGCCGCGTGTCGGGCTTCGAGGCGCTCGCCCGCTGGCAGCACCCCGAGCGCGGTGTCGTCCAGCCGTCCGAATTCATCCCGCTCGCCGAAGAGACCGGGCTCATCGTGCCGATCGGCCGCTGGGCGCTCAACACCGCCTGCCGCCAACTCGCCGAATGGCGGACGCGGCTGGGGCGCGACGATCTGATGATGGCGGTCAATCTGTCGGGCGGTCAGCTGGTGCGCGACGATGTCGTCGATGCGGTGACGCAGGCGCTCGAGGCGGCCGACCTCCCCGGCGACCGGCTGAAGATCGAGCTGACCGAGAGCGTCATCATCGACAATCCGAAACGCGCCGGCGCGATCCTCGAGCGGCTGAAGGCGCTCGACGTGTCGATCGCGATGGACGATTTCGGCACCGGCTATTCGTCGCTCGCCTATCTGCAGAAGCTGCCGATCGACGTGCTGAAGATCGACCGCTCGTTCGTCAGCAACATGTTCGAGACCGAGGACAGCTACAAGATCGTCACCGCGATCCTCGGCCTCGCTGCCAGCCTCGGCATGGAGACCGTCGCCGAGGGCATCGAGACGGTGGCGCAGGCCGACCGGCTGACCGATCTCGCCTGCCATGTCGGTCAGGGCTTCCTTTATGCGAAGCCGCTGTCAGCGGCCGACGCCGAAACCTATCTGGCGGACGAAGCCAGCGCTTGACGCGCCAGTTCGAGCACCGCCTCGCGATCGGGCGGGAAGCCATCTTCGACCCACATATCCTCGACACGCAGCAGCAGCCGGCTGACCTCCGGCCCCGCCGGTACGCCCAGCGCGATCAGGTCGCGGCCGGAGATCGGCAGGCGCGGTTCCTGCCAGGCAGCCAGCGTCTTCAGTGGCTCAGCGATGTCATCGGGCTGATGTGCGGCGAGCAGCAGCCGGTCGGCGGCGCTGTCGGCGCCGATGCGGTAGGCGAGCGGCAGCGGCGTCGCCGGGATTTTCGTCAGCCGGTCGGCGGTCGTCACCAGACGCTTGCGCTCGACGTTCGACAGCCGCAGCCGCGCCGCGACATCGTCGAGAAGGGCGGCATCTGCGGGAAGCAGCGCCGCGAGCCGGCGCAGCGCCGCGCAGGGCTGACCGAGCGCGCGCTCGATGCTGACGAGGCGGTCGAGATCAGCCAGCCGCGCCGCCTCGATCTCGGGAAACACCGGCACGAGGATGCCGCGCTCCAACATCAGCCGCAGCGTCGGCAGCGGATCGGCGACGCACAGCAATTTCAACAGCTCGTCGCGGATGCGCTCGCGCGACAGCGCCATCAGGTCGTTGGCGCGCGTCGCGCAAGCCTCGAGGCTTTCCGGATGAGGTTCGCCGCCGAAGCGCGCGTGGAAACGGAAGAAGCGCAGGATGCGCAAATGATCCTCGGCGATGCGCTTCAGCGGGTCGCCAATGAAGCGGACGCGACGGTCCTTCAGGTCATCAAGGCCGCCGAAATAGTCGAAAATCTCGCCCGTCGCCGGGTCGGCGTAGAGCGCATTGATGGTGAAGTCGCGGCGGCTGGCGTCCTCCTGCCAGTCCTCGCTGAACGCCACTTCGGCATGGCGGCCGTTGGTCGACACGTCGCGGCGCAGCGTGGTCACTTCGAATATGCCGCCATCGGACACGGCGGTGATGGTGCCGTGCGCGATGCCGGTCGGCACCGCCTTGATCCCCGCTGCCTCCAGTGTCTTGACGACGGCTTCCGGTTTCAGCCGCGTCGCGAGATCGACGTCCGCAACCTCGATGCCGAGCAGCGCATCGCGCACCGCACCGCCGACGATCCGCGTGTCGGCGCCGAGCGCCGCGAGGATGCGCTTGGCGCCCGCGCGCGCCTGCCAGGGTTGCGGCGGCAACTTCATGCCGCCTCGCGCTGCAGGCGGCGCGACAGGTTGACGACGATGCCCGCCGTCGCGCCCCAGATGTGATGCGTCTCCCAGTCGATCGCATAATAGCTGCGCCGCTGGCCCTGCCACTCGCCCTCGCGCAGCTGATGGTTGGCCGGATCGAGCAGATGCGCAAGCGGCACCTCGAACACCGCCGCCACCTCGGCCTCGGCGGGCACCAGCGGCAGGTCGGGCGTCACCAGGCCGACAACCGGTGTGATGCGAAAGCCGGTACCCGTCTCATAAGGGTCGGTCGTGCCGATCACCCGCACCTCGTCGGGCGGAAGCGCCACTTCCTCATGCGCCTCGCGCAGCGCCGCTTCGATGGCGCCGGCGTCCTCGGGATCGACCCGGCCGCCGGGGAAGGCGACCTGCCCGGCGTGGCGGCGCAGCGTGTCGGTGCGGCGGGTGAACAGCACGGTCGGCGTCGGTCGGTCGATGATCGGGATCAGCACCGCGGCGGGCGTGAAGGCGCGGGTGCGCGCGACGCCGTCGATGAAATCCCAGTCGCCGCGCAGCGCCGGCCCCTCGATGCCGCCGCCGACCACCTCACGAATACGATCGAGCAACGTCACGCGGCGGCCGCTCCGAAATCGAAGAAGGCGCCTTCGCTCCACAGCCCGACCCGCTCGCCGCCCTCGGCCAGCGCCAGCTCTACCAGCTCGTAGAACACCGAGCGCGCCACCAGCGCATCGAGCCCGCCGCGCACATGCAGATAGGGCCGCGGGCTGCCGTCCTCGGCGGTCTCGACGCGCAACTCATGGTCGGGACCGGCGATCACATAGTCATCAGTGTTGAGGCGGAAGCCGATGCGGCGGTCCTTGCCCGCCCCTTCGCTGGTCGCCTCGACCGCGACGAACGGCGCATCCTCGACCTCGATGTCGAGCTTCTCGACCGGGGTCACCAGCACATGGAGCCCGTTGGGCTCGCGGCGCAGGATCGTCGAGAACAGCTTCACCAGCGCCGGGCGCGGGATGATCCGCCCTTCGTGGAACCAGCTGCCGTCGGCCGCGATGCGCATGAAGCTGTCGCCCGTATTCGTCGGCGCCCAGCGGTCGACCGGCGGCAGCTTCTTTTCGGCGAGCAGGCGCGCCACGTCGGCCAGTGAATGGCCGAGGCTGTCCTTCGGGGCGTTTTGCGCGTTGCGGTCTGGCATGTCCTGCTCACATATAGGGCGGTGCGTAGCCCCTGTAACCGTTGGCGATGATGCTGGACCCCGACATGCCCCCCGCTTCCGCGATCGCCGCCGCGTCTCCCGCCGAGGCCGAGGCCGAATTCGACCGGCTCGCCGGCCGCTTCGCCGAGGCGCGCGACGCGGTCGAGCGGGTGGTAATCGGCCAACGCACTGTCGTCGATCTGGCACTGATCGCGCTGCTGGCCGGCGGCCATGCGCTGATCGTCGGCCTGCCCGGCCTCGCCAAGACGCGGCTGGTGAAGTCGCTCGGCGCAGTGATGGGGCTCGATACGCGCCGTATCCAGTTTACGCCCGATCTGGTGCCCTCCGACATTCTCGGTGCCGAGGTGCTGGAGACCGGCGCCGACGGCAGCCGCGCCTTCCGCTTCGTGCCCGGCCCGGTGTTCGGCCAGTTGCTGATGGCCGACGAGATCAACCGCGCCTCACCCCGAACCCAGTCGGCGCTCCTCGAAGCCATGCAGGAGCGGCAGGTGACGGCGGCCGGCGCCACCCGCCCGCTG
The DNA here is from genome assembly GCF_042648405.1 of Sphingoaurantiacus capsulatus. NCBI lineage: Bacteria > Pseudomonadati > Pseudomonadota > Alphaproteobacteria > Sphingomonadales > Sphingosinicellaceae > Sphingoaurantiacus > Sphingoaurantiacus capsulatus. Next base: position 227,271 of record NZ_JBHRXV010000003.1, read on the forward strand.
CCCGCCCCTTTCCATGTGCTGGCAACGCAAAACCCGATCGAGCAGGACGGCACCTATCCGCTGCCCGAGGCGCAGCTCGACCGCTTCCTGTTCCAGATCGACGTGGGCTACCCGAGCCTCAACGACGAGCGCGACATCTTGCTCGCCACCACCGGCCCGCATGACGCGATGCCGGAAGCGGTGCTCTCGCCCGACGACCTGATCGCCGCGCAGGCGCTGCTGCCGCGGATGCCGGTGCCCGAAGGCGTGGTCGAGGCGATTCTGCGCGTGGTGCGTGCAGCGCGCCCGGGTAGCGACAATCCCGAGATCATCTGGGGCCCCGGCCCGCGCGGCGCGCAGGCGCTGCTGATGGGCGCCCGCGCGCGCGCTTTCCTCGACGGGCGCTCGGCGCCGATCCTCGAAGACGTCGCTGCGCTCCTCGCCCCCACACTCAGCCACCGGCTGGCGCTGACCTATGGCGCGCGTGCCGGCGGGCGCGGTGTCGCCGACCTCCTCGCGCGGCTGGAAGAGCGGCTGGCGTGAGCCTCGACGCCGCGGCCAGCGCGGCGGCCGGGCTCGGACAGCTCTCGCTGAACCGCGCCCGCGCGCGCGCCGCCGGCTTTCATGGCGGCCACGCCCGCCGCACCGCCGGGCCGGGCAGCGAATTCTGGCAGTATCGCGAGCTGCAGCCGGGCGAGGCGATCGACCGCGTCGACTGGCGCCGCTCGGGCCGCTCCGACCATCTCTACGTCCGGGAGCGCGAGCGAGAAGACCCGGTACGGCTGTGGCTGTGGGTCGACGGCACCGCCTCGATGGATTTCGCCTCGCGCGATGGGGCGCCGACCAAGCTCGACCACGCCCGACTGATCGCCGCGGCGATCGGGCTTGCTGCCGTGGCAGCGGGCGAGCGGATCGGCGATCTCGCGCGGCCCGGGGCCAACAGCAAGCCGGATAGCCTGTTCGCCAGCATCGTCTCGTCAGAAGCTCAGCTTCCGGCCGGGGCGATGCGCGCCGGGGATGTGGTGCTGCTGGTCGGCGATTTCCTCGACGGGCCGCCGCTCGACTGGGTCGAGGCCGCCGCCGCGGCTGGCGCGGTCGGCACGCTGGTGGCGGTTGCCGACCCGGCCGAAGTCGACTTCCCCTTCGCCGGTCGCACCCATTTCGAGGGCGTCGAGCCCGGTGACGCCGAGCAGGAGTTCGCCCGCGCCGAGAATGTCCGCGCCGACTATCTCGCCGCCTGGGCCGCGCATCTGGCGAGGCTCGACGCGATCGGCAAGGTCACGGGCTGGACAAGCTTCATGCACCGCACCGATCACGCGCCCGACGCGGCGCTGGCGACGGTCGCCGGCTGGCTGCGCGGCTGATGGGTTCGCTGGTCTTCGCCACCCCGTGGCTGCTCGCCGCCGCCGCGCTGCTGCCGGCGCTCTACCTGCTGTTGCGGCTGACGCCGCCCGCCCCGCGGCGGGTGAAACTACCCTCGCTGAAGCTGCTCGGCGAGCGCGACGAACCCCCGCCGCCCGCCAGCCGGCCGCCATTGTGGCTGCTGCTGCTCCGCCTCGGCGCGGTGGCGCTGCTGCTGGTGGGCCTTGCCGGGCCGACGTGGAAGCCGGCCGCGATCGAGGCGGTGCCCGCGCGGCTGACGCTGATCGTCGACAATGGCTGGATCGCCGGCGCCGACTGGCCGCGTCTCCGCGCCGCCGCGCTCGACCGGCTCGACGCCCTGCGCCTCGCCGGCACCGAAGTCGCGGTCGTGCCGACCGCCGCGCCGCCGGGCGGCTGGCCGAAGGGGCGTCCGCCCGCACCGCGCTTCGTCGATGTCGCGACGGCGCGCGCCACCGTCGAGGCGATGCGCGCCTGGCCGTGGCCGACCGACCGCGTTGCCGTGGCGGCGAGGCTGCCCGATGGCGACAAGCTGTGGATCGCCGATGGCGTCGAGGATGCCGGCGCCGCGGCGCTGCGACGGGCGCTCGCAGGTCAGGCGGTGCAGGTGGTGAGGCCGCGCCAGCCGGCGATCCGCGTCGCCGGCCGCAGCGGCGACGGATGGGCCGCGCAACTTGTCCGGCCCGAAAGCGGCCCCGACAGCGTCGCGCTGATCGCCCGCGACGCGCGGGGCGGGCAACTCGGCCGCACCACCGTCGCGTTTGAAGGAGCCACTGCGACCGCCCGGCTGGCGCTCGACGCCGCGGCCCGCAACCGCGTCGCCCGGCTGACGCTCGATTCACCCGGCGCTGGCGCGGTGGTGCTCGCCGACGCCGACAGCGGCCGGCCACGCGTCGCGCTCGTGGACGGCGCGCGGCAGGGCGACGCCGCGCCGCTCGAATCAGGCGCTTTCTATGTGCGCCGCGCACTGGAGCCGCATGCCGAGGTGGCACCGCTGGCGCTCGATGCGGCGCTTCGCGATCCGGCGAACCTGATCCTGCTCGTCGATGCACCGGTCCCCTCCGGCGACCAGACCGAGGTATTGCTACGCCGCGTGCGCGCCGGGGCGGTGGCGGTGAGCTTCGCCGGGCCGCGCATCGCCGAGAACGGCACCACCGCCTCCCCCGCTCCCTTGCGCGCCGGGGCCCGCGCGCTCGGCGGCGTCTTCTCGTGGCAGGCGCCGCAGCGCATCGGCGGCTATGCCGAAGACGGCCCGCTGGCGCGGCTGCCCGCGCCGCCCGAAGCGACCGTCGCCCGCCAGATCCTCGGCCGCGACGACAGCGCCGGCGCGATGCGCTGGGCGTGGCTCAATGACGGCACGCCGCTGGTCACCGCGCGCCGCGAGGGCAACGGCCTGCTGGTGTTCGTCCACACCAGTGCTGCGCCCGGCTGGTCGGAGCTGCCGCTGACCGGGCTGTTCGAGGCGATGCTGCGCCGGCTGCTGCCGCTCGCCGCCAACCCAGCCTCGTTCGACATCGCCGCCGACCGGCCGCTGACGCTCGACCGCATGCTCGATGCCGATGGGGAGTTAGTGCCCGCGCCGATCCGCGCGCGCATCGCCCCCGCCGACTGGGAGCGCGTCGCCGCGTCGCCGAAGACGCCGCCCGGCCTCTATCGCGCCGGCGATGTCGCCCGCCCGCTCAATCTCGACCTTGGCCCCGCCTTCCGCTTCGCGCCGCTGCGCACCGACGGTCTGCGCGTCGCCGGGGCGGCGACCGCGCCGATCGACATTGGTCGCTGGCTGATACTGGCCGCGATGCTGCTGATCGTTGTCGATGGCCTGGTCGCCTTGAAGCTGCGCGGCGCGCTGCCGCGTTTGGCGGCCACCGCCGCGCTACTGTTGTTCGCCGCTCCGTCGCCCGCCGAGGCGGCGCAGGCGCAGGTCCAGCTCGGCTATGTGCGCACCGGCGATCCGGCGCTCGACCGCAACAGCGCCGAGGGCCTCGCCTCACTCGGTCGCGCGCTGACGATGCGCACCGCCGTCGCCACCGCCGCGCCGCAGGCGGTCGATCCGGCACGCGATTCGATGGGCCGCTTTCCGCTGCTGTACTGGCCGGTGGCGAGCGCCCGGCCGCTGTCGCCCGCCGTCGCGGCGCGGGTCCGCGCCTATCTCGACCGCGGCGGCCTCATCCTGTTCGACTTCGTCGGCGGCAATGACGACGGCGCCACCGCGCGCACGCTGCTCGGCCCGCTCGGCCTGCCGCAGCTCGAGGAAGTGAACGAGAAGCATGTGCTGGCGCGCAGCTTTTACCTGATCCGCCGCCTGCCGCCCGGTACCTGGACCGAGGCGGGGACGGCCGGCGGCAGCGACCGCGTCGCGGGCGTGGTAATCGGCGGCGCCGGCTGGGCCAATGCCTGGTCAGACCGCTCCGCCGTGCCGCTCGCCCGCCGCGAAGAGGCATGGCGCTTCGGCATCAACCTCGTGATCTATGCGCTGACCGGCACCTACAAGGCCGATCAGGTGCACACCCGCGCGCTGCTCGACCGCATGGGCACGGACGCGCGCCGGTGATCGCCTTCGATCCGCTGGTGCCTTTGTGGCTGCTGGGCGCGCTCGGCCTCGCGCTGGCCGTGACGGTCGCGCTGGCGCTGCCGCGCGCCCGGCGGACCATACCGTTGCGCGCCGCCATCGCGTTCGCCGCGCTGCTGCTGCTCGCCAACCCGGTGCGCCGCATCGAGGAGCGCGAGCGACAAACCGACATCGCCGTCGCGGTGGTCGACCGTTCGCGCAGCATGGAGGTGAACGGCGGCAAGCGCCACGCCGACGCGGCGGTGACGGCGCTGCGCCGCGCCGCGCCCGATGTCGACTGGCGCATCGTCGAGGCACGACCCGAGCCGGGCGCCGCCACGCGGCTGATGCCGACGCTCGACCGCGCGCTGCGCGACGTCCCCGCCGACCGGCTCGCCGGGGCGCTGCTCATCACCGACGGCATCGTCCGCGAAGCCACCGATGCGTCGGCTTTGCCGCCCGAGCGGCCGGTGCATCTGCTGCTCGGCGGCAACCCCGAGGTGCGCGACCGCCGCCTCGTCGTCACCCGCGTGCCGCCGTACAGCGTCGTCGGCCGGCCCGCCGCCATCTCGGTGCGCATCGACGACGGCCCCGATGCCAGCGGCACCGCGCGGCTCGACTGGCTGGTCAACGGCGTCGCGCAGCCGGCGCGCGAGGTGCCGGTCGGCGAGGTAGTCACCCTGCCGGTGCCCGTCGACCGTCGCGGCGATATCGAGGTGGCGCTGTCGGTGGCGCCGATGGCCGCCGGCGAGGCGACCTTGGTCAACAACCGCGCGCTGGTGCGCCTGAACGGCGTGCGCGACCGACTGCGCGTCCTGCTCGTGTCGGGCGTGCCCTATCCCGGCGGACGCGTCTGGCGCGACACCTTGAAGTCCGATCCCAACATCGACCTCGTCCACTTCACCATCCTGCGCCTGCCCACCAGCTACGACCCGACGCCGAGCGACGAGCTGGCGCTGATCCCCTTCCCCGTCGAGGAGCTGTTCGAGGAACAGCTTGGCCGCTTCGACCTCGTCATCCTCGACCGCTTCGGCCTCACCGAGTTGCTGTCGCCGGGCTATTTCGGACGCCTCGTCGCCTATGTGCGTGATGGCGGCGGCATGCTGGTGGTGGCGGGCGACGAATATGCCGAGGCCGGCGGCCTCGCCGACACCTTGCTGCGCGAGATCCTGCCCGCGGTGCCGTCAGGACCGGTGGTTACCCGCTCCTTCACCCCGGCGCTGAGCGACGTCGGCCGGCGCCATCCGGTGACGGCGAGCCTCGCCGGTCCCTGGGGCGCCTGGGGCGAGCAGGCCGACGTGCGCAGCTCGCGTGCGCAGGTGCTGATGACGGGCGTCGACGACCGCCCGCTGCTGATGCTCGACCGGCAGGGCAAGGGGCGCATCGGCCTGCTCGCCTCGACCAACGTCTGGTGGTGGGCGCGCGCTGTGGAGGGCGACGGCCCGCGCGATGAGCTGCTGCGCCGCACCGTCCACTGGCTGATGCAGGAGCCCGACCTCGCCGAGGACCGGCTTGACGTGCGGGCGCGCGGCCGCAAGCTCGATATCGTGGCGCGCGGCGTGAACCCGCCAACGCGCGTGCAGCTCACCGGCCCGGACGGCGCGAGCCGCCTTGTGGCGCTGAACGCCCGCCCCGACGCCAATGTCGCGGAAGCCACCGTTCCCGAGGACGGCCTCTACCGCGTCGATGCCGAGGGGATGCGCCGGTTCGTGCTGGCGGGCGATGTCGCCGAACTGTCGGAAATCCGGCCCCGCCCCGCCCCGCTGGAGACGCTGGCGACCGCGTCGGACGGCGGGAGCTTCGGGCTCGCGGCCGGCGTTCCCGATATCCGCCGCACCTCGGCCGGCGCGCGGCAGGCGGGCGGCAACTGGCTAGGCCTTGTCAGGAACGACGGTGGCCGCCTCGTTGGCGTGCGCGAGGAGCCGCTGTTGCCGCCGTGGGCCGCGTGGGGCCTGCTGACCGCGCTGCTCGCCGCCGCCTGGTGGCGGGAGCGAGCCTGAATCCCCTCTCCCTCGAGGGGAGAGGGAGGGGCCCAGCGCAGCTGGGAAGGTGAGGGTGATCTGCGAGCAAGCGAGGATGATTGCGTAAAGGCATCACCCTCACCCCGCTCGCGCTACCGCGCGAGTCGCCCTCTCCCCTCAAGGGAGAGGGATTTAAATGACGTGCGGCTGCTTCTGGTTGACTTCCCAGGTCTGGCCCTTGCGGATCAGCGCGTTGAGGTCGGCGCTCTTGCCGGCGGAGACCTGGCGGTTCTGCTCGACCACCGCGCTCTCGAAGGTCGGCGCCGGGTCGGCGTAGATCACGCCCATCGCCACCGGAAAGCTCGGGAACGGCATGTCGACGAGCATCTGCGCGATCGACTTGTTGGTCTGATCGTGAACGATGACCTTCGAGGTGTCGCCATCGACGACGTCGACCACTTCGAGCCGCAGCGTCTCGCGGTTGAGCGCGATCCCCTTGGTGCCGCCGGCAAACAGCATCGGCTGCCCGTCCTCGAGCCAGAGCTGGGTGTTCGCCGAGTTCTTCTTCTCGGTGAAATTCTCGAACACGCCGTCATTGTAGACGATGCAGTTCTGATAGATCTCGACGAAGCTCGTGCCCTTGTTGGCGTAGGCCGCCTTCAGCACCGCCGGCAGGTTCTTCTGCGTGTCGATGGCACGCGCGATGAAGCGGCCGCCGGCGCCGATCGCGAAGGCGCACGGGTTGGCCGGCCGGTCGACCGAGCCGAACGGCGTCGACGGCGAGCGCGTGCCGACGCGACTGGTCGGCGAGTACTGGCCCTTGGTCAGGCCATAGATCTCGTTGTTGAACAGCAGCACCTGGCAATCGAGATTTCGGCGCAGCAGGTGCAACATATGGTTGCCGCCGATGGAGAGGCCGTCGCCGTCGCCGGTGATGAGCCACACGTCGAGCTCCGGGTTGGCGAGCTTCACCCCCGTCGCCACCGCCGGCGCGCGGCCGTGGATGGTGTGGAAACCGTAGGTCTCCATGTAGTAAGGGAAGCGCGACGAGCAGCCGATGCCGCTGACGAACACCGTGTTTTCGGGCGTGGCGCCGATCTCCGGCATGGTGCGCTGCACCGCCTTCAGGATGGCATAGTCGCCGCAGCCCGGGCACCAGCGCACTTCCTGGTCGGTCGCCCAGTCGTCCGGCTTGGTGATCTTGGTCATCTCGTTCACGACAGCGACTCCCCAAGGGCATCTTCAATGGCGGCTTCGATCTCGGCGATCTTGAAGGGGTGGCCCGACACCTTGTTGAGCGGCCTGGCGTCGACCAGATACTGGTCGCGCAGCACCGTCTTCAACTGGCCGGTGTTCATCTCGGGCACGATGATCCGGTCATAGCTCTTCAGCAGCTCGCCGAGGTTCTGCGGCAGCGGCCAGAGGTAGCGGATGTGGATATGGCTGACGTCGCGGCCCTTGGCGCGCGCGCGCCGCACCGCCTGGTGGATCGGCCCGAAGGTCGAACCCCAGCCGACCACCGCCAGCTTGCCGCCCGCCGCGCCCAGCTCGACCTCCTGATCGGGGATGTAGCGCGCGATGCCGTCGATCTTGCCCTTGCGGGTGTCGGTCATCTTCTGGTGGTTCGCCGGCTCATAGTTGATGTGGCCGGTGGCGTAGCTCTTCTCGATGCCGCCGATGCGATGCATCAGGTCGGGCGTGCCCGGCTTGATCCACACGCGCTTCAGCGTCTCGGGATCGCGCTCGTAGGGGCTCTGCTTGCCCTCTTCCGGCACCGCCGTGTGGAAGGTCACCGGGAAGCGCTCGAACCCGTCCATATCGGGCATCCGCCACGGCTCGGCGGCGTTGGCGATGTAGCCGTCGGTCAGCAGCATGACGGGCGTCATGAACTGCGTCGCGATGCGGCACGCCTCGATCGCCACCTCGAAGGTGTCGGCGGGCGAGCGGGCGGAGATGACCGGCAGCGGCGCATCGCCGTTGCGGCCGTAGATCGCCTGATACAGGTCCGACTGCTCGGTCTTGGTGGGCAGACCAGTCGACGGCCCGCCTCGCTGACTGTTGACGATGACCAGTGGCAGCTCGGTCATGATCGCGAGGCCGATCGCCTCGCCCTTCAGCGCGATGCCGGGGCCCGACGACGAGGTGACGCCGAGCTGGCCGGCGTAGGAGGCGCCGATCGCCGAGGCGATGGCGGCGATCTCGTCCTCCGCCTGGAAGGTGGTGACGCCATATTCCTTCAGCCGCGACAGCGTGTGCAGCAGCGACGAGGCCGGGGTGATCGGATAGGAGCCGAAGAACATCGGCAGCCCCGCGAGCTGCGCGCCCGCGACGAGCCCCATCGACAGCGCCTCGCCACCGGTGACGGTGCGATACTGGCCCGGCGCCACATCGGCGGGCGCGATGGTGAACTGCTTCAGCGGCCCGCCGATCTCCGCGGTCTCGCCATAGGCGTGGCCGGCGTTCAATGCGGCGATATTGGCTTCGGCGAGCACCTCGGCCTTGGCGAACTTCGACTTCAGCCAGTCGACGAGCGGCTGGCGGTCGCGGTCGAACATCCAGAGCGCGAGCCCCAGCGTCCACATGTTCTTGCAGCGCAGCGCCTCCTTGTTGCCGAGGCCGAACGGCTTCACGGCCTCAAGGGTAAGCTGCGAGATGTTGAAGGCGAGGAGCTGGTAGGGCGCGAGGCTGCCGTCCTCGAGCGGATTCACCTCATAGCCGGCCTTTGCGAGGTTGCGCGCCGAGAACTCGCCGCTGTCGGCGATGACGAGGCCGCCCGGCCGCAGCGAGCCGAGATTGGTCTTCAGCGCCGCGGGGTTCATCGCCACCAGCACGTCGGGCTCGTCACCCGCGGTCTCGATGTCGGTCGACCCGAAGTTGATCTGGAAAGCCGACACGCCGAAGGTCGTGCCCTGCGGGGCGCGGATTTCGGCCGGGAAATCGGGGAAGGTCGCCAGGTCGTTGCCGGCCAGCGCCGTCGACAGGGTGAACTGCCCGCCGGTTAGCTGCATGCCGTCGCCGCTGTCGCCCGCGAAGCGGACCACCACGGCCTCGCGCACTTCGGCGCCGGCCTTGTCATCCCCCGGATTCGTCTTGAGTGCGGTTGCCATCGCTCGCTTTTTTCCGCCCGCTGTTGGTTGACGCGTACCTACGCCCCCAAACGGGGGGCAACAAAGAAGAAAATATGAAAGGGAAGCTACCGGAGCTTCGCCTCAGTCGCCAGCGCGAGGATCGAGCGCGCATGCCGGCGCGACACCTCGATGAGCGCGTCGCCCCGGCTGTAACCGCCGCCGAGCGTGCTCGCGAGGGCTATCCCGCGCTCTCGACACTCCGCCATCACGAAGCGGTCGCGGGCGTCCAGCCCGGCATCGCTCAGCGCCAGACGGCCCAATCGATCTTCCATGTGGGGATCGACCCCCGCCTGATAAAGCACAATATCGGGTGCGAAACGGTCGAGCATGGGCGGAAGCTCGCAACAGAGTGTTTCCAGATAGGCGTCATCGCCGATGCCGTCGGGCAGCTCGACATCGTGCGACGAGCGCGCTTTCCGCACCGGAAAATTCTTCGCGGCGTGCATCGAGAAGGTGAAGGCGTCCGTCCGCCCAGCCAGCATTACCGCCGTGCCGTCGCCCTGATGCACGTCGAGATCGACGATCATCACCCGTCGGACGGCGCCTTCAGTAAGCAGCCGGTTGGTAGTGATCGCGAGATCGTTGAGCACGCAATAACCGGCACCGCCATCGGGCAGCGCGTGGTGGCTGCCGCCGGCGGTGTTCGCCGCGTAGCCGTGCGTGAGCGCGAGGTTCGCCGCGAGCCACGTCCCGCCCGACGAAAGTTGCGAGCGGCGGCTGACCCGCTCGGTCACCGGAAAGCCGATCCGTCGCTCGCGTTCGCGATCGACGGTCGCGGTCAGCACCGCCTCGACATACTCAGCACTGTGCACGGCCTCGATCCACTGGCGCGGCATCGGCTCGGGCCGATGCTCCTCCCATTCCGCGCCCGCCTCGCGCAGCGCCAGCATCACCTGGCCATATTTGTCCATTGGGAAGCTGTGGCCGGGCGGCAGCGGCGCGACATAGTCGGGATGGTGGACGAGGTGCAGCACGGAGCCGCTTCTACCCGCAATTTCGGAGGATGACGCCCCCGCCCGCCGGCCTATGATCGGTGGAAATCAGAACAGGGGAGCCTCCGCCATGCCGTTCGTTCGTCCCGACGTGAAAGCCTTCCTCGATTTCCTCAACAGCCAGCCCGGCCCGCAGATGCACGAGCTGGACGCGCCGACCGCGCGGATGATGTTCCAGGCGATGGGCCAGATCGCCGAGCTGCCGCGCGGCGAGCTGGCGCATGTCGAGGACATCTCGATCCCCGGCGACCACGGCCATGCCATCCCGGCGCGCCTCTATTGCCCGGCGACGCGCAGCGGCCCGCCGGCACCGGTGCTGGTGTTCTACCATGGCGGCGGCTGGGTGATCGGCGACCTCGACACGCATGACAGCGCCTGCGCCGAGATCGCGCGCGGCCTCGGCATGACGGTGATCGCCGTCGATTATCGCCTCGCGCCCGAGCATCGCTTCCCGGCGGCGGCCGAGGATTGCCTCGCCGCGACGCGCTGGGTGGCAAGCTCGCCGTCGGTGATCGGCCATGCGGTGACCGGGCTGGTGGTGGCGGGCGACAGCGCCGGCGGCAATCTCGCGGCGGTCTGCGCGCAGCAGCTTCACGACAGCCTGCCCGTCCCGATCCTCGCGCAGTGGCTGATCTATCCGGGCGTCGACATGAGCGCCAACGTCGGGTCGATGCAGGAATTCGCCGACGGCTATCTGCTGACCAACAACAGCATGATGTGGTTCATGGGCCATTATCTCGGCGAGGGCGATCAGGGGCTGCACCCGCATGCGTCGCCCTATCACACCGATCGCTTCACCGGCCTGCCGCCGGCGCTGGTCTACACCTGCGGGCTCGACCCGTTGCGCGATCAGGGCCGTGCCTATGCGGCGAAGCTGGTCGAGCACGGCGTGCCGACCGTCTATCGCGAGGCCAAGGGCCAGATCCACGGCAGCCTGACCCTGCGGCAGGCGATCCCGAGCGGCCAGGGCGACCTCGCCGGCTGCCTCGCCACCCTGCGCGAGATCGTCAACGAGGCGCAGGGCGAGGCGACGATGGCGCAGGCAGCGCAAGCCGCGGAGTAGCGCCGCTGCCGGGGGTTTGTTAGGGAGCCGCATGCCTGACGCCCCCGCCACGCCCTCGAACCATCCTTCCGGCCTGCCCTATCGCGCCGGCGTCGGGGTGATGCTGCTCAACGACCGCGACGAGGTCTTCGTCGGCCAGCGGCTCGATTCGACGCTTGAGGCCTGGCAGATGCCGCAGGGCGGCATCGACAAGGGCGAAGATCCGCGCGAAGCAGCGCTGCGCGAGCTGGAAGAGGAAACCGGCGTCCGCCGTGACCTTGCCGAGATCATCGCCGAAACCGACGGCTGGCTCTGCTACGACCTGCCCGACGATCTGATCGGCAAGATCTGGAAGGGCAAATACTGCGGCCAGCGCCAGAAATGGTACGCGATGCGCTTCCTCGGCACCGACGCCGACGTGAAGATCGAGACGGCTCATCCGGAGTTCCGGGCGTGGCAATGGGCACCGGCCGACAAGCTCGTCGACCTGATCGTGCCGTTCAAGCGTGAGCTTTACGGCGATGTCCTGAAAGCATTTGCCGGCGTGCTGCCGCGCTAGCGGAGCAATTCCACCGGCACCGGTGGGTCAGCGAGACTGGCGAGCGCGCGATCGAAGGTCACGAACGCATCGAAGTCGGTGGCTTCGGCCAGATGGATCATATCAGCGAAATCCGCTCCCGCCGCAAAGCCGGCCATTGCCCGCCCGACGCGCTCAGGATGGACGACATGCACGGTTTCGGCCGAGAGCAAAGCCAGCAAGGCCGCCGCCAGCTGTGCGCGGTCGAAGCCATAATAGGATTTCAGCACCCACGCGGTTTCGAGCAACACGCTCGTCGACACGAAGCAGTCGTCGCGCAGCAACTCGTGAGCAAGCGCGGCCTGCGCGGCATCATCGTTCACGATCGCCCGCAACAGGACGTTGGTATCGACCGCCCTCATTCCTTGTTCTTGAACATCTCGTCGATCGCGTGCCGCCAGCTTTCTTCGTCGCCCGGAGGACCCTGGTAGTTCACAATAGAGCGAATTTCGGCGAGCACCTCATCGATCGGTCGCGTGCCGTAGCGCTTCAGCGGCCGCAGCAGAACACCGTCAGGCCGGTCGACGACCTCAAAAGCGGTACCCGGCAACCAGTGCTTGGCGTCGCGAACCTCTTTCGGGATCACGACCTGGCCTTTGGCCGACAGGCGGGTCGAGGGCGCGTTCATGTCGGTAAGATACGTCTTACTGACATGTCGATCAAGCGCGATGCCTAGATCAACCCGCCGAGCGGGCTCGACGGATCGGCGTAGCGGCGCTTGCCCATGCGGCCCGCGCGATAGGCGAGGCGGCCACTTTCGACCGCCAGCTTCATCGCGCGTGCCATCATCACCGGGTCCTTCGCCTCGGCGATGGCGGTGTTCATCAGCACGCCGTCGCAGCCCAGTTCCATCGCCACCGCGGCGTCCGACGCGGTGCCGACGCCGGCGTCGACCAGCACCGGCACCTTCGCGCCCTCGACGATCAGGCGGATCGTCACCTGGTTCTGGATGCCGAGGCCAGAGCCGATCGGCGCGCCCAAGGGCATGATCGCCACCGCGCCGGCATCCTCCAGCCGCTTCGCGCCGATGGGATCGTCAACGCAATAGACCATGACGTCGAAACCGTCCTTCGCCAGCACTTCGGTCGCGCGCACCGTCTCGATCATGTCCGGGTAGAGCGTCTTCGCCTCGCCCAGCACCTCGAGCTTCACGAGGTTCCAGCCGCCCGCCTCGCGCGCCAGCCGAAGGGTACGGATCGCGTCGTCGGCGGTGAAGCAGCCGGCGGTGTTGGGCAGATAGGTGTACTTCTTCGGGTCGATAAAGTCGGTGAGCATCGGCGCGTTGCGGTCGGAGACGTTCACGCGGCGCACCGCCACCGTGACGATCTCGGCGCCGCTCGCCTCGACCGCAGCGGCATTCTGCGCGAAGTCCCTGTACTTGCCGGTCCCGACGATCAGCCGCGAGTTGAAGATGCGGCCGGCCACCGTCCAGCTATCGCCATCCGCTCCTTGCCCGCCGCCGACGAAATGCACGACTTCCAACGCATCCCCCTCCGTCAGCGCCACCTGCGCATAGGTCGATTTCGGCACGATCGCGAGGTTGCGCTCGACCGCCACCTTCGTGGGATCGATACCCAGCGCCTCGATCAGCGACGTGACGGTCGCGGGCACGGGAAGCCGGCGCAGCTCGCCGTTGACGGTGACGGAAATCTGATCGGCCATGCTACCCCTGAAACCTCGCGGGGCTAGGCACCCGCATCCGCCGTCCATATAAGTTCGCCGCACAGGACGCCACAACCGCGAGACGACGAATGGCCCAGGACGACCGCCCGCTCGTACTCGTACTCAACGGGCCGAACCTCAACCTGCTCGGCACCCGCGAGCCCGAGGTCTACGGCGCCGACACGCTCGACGATATCGCCGAGCTGATGGAAGACCATGCCCGCGTGCTGGGCCTGCGCATCGATCTGCGCCAGTCGAACCATGAAGGCCATCTGATCGACTGGCTGCACGAGGCGCAGGCGCGCGGGTGCAAGGCAGTCATCCTCAATCCCGGCGGCTTCACGCACACCTCGGTGGCGCTGCACGACGCCGTGAAGGGAATTGTGACGCCGGTGATCGAGGTTCATCTGTCGAACCCGCACGCCCGCGAAGCGTTCAGGCACAAGAGTTTCGTCAGTCCGGTCGCGCGCGGCACGATCGCCGGCTTCGGCGCCAAGGGCTATATGCTGGCGCTGGACGCCGCCGCCGCCATCTGACAAAGCCCCTCTTTCAACGATAACAAACGAGGACACGCATGGCCGACAAGACACCGCAAAACGGTCAGGCAATGCAGGTCGATACCGATCTGGTCCGTCAGCTCGCGAGCGTGCTCGACGACACCCGCCTCACCGAGATCGAGGTGCAGGACGGCGAGCGCCGCATCCGCATCGCGCGGCAGGTGACGATGGCCGCGGCCCCGGCGATGCCGGTCGCGCCGGCGCCCGTCGCCGCCCCCGCCGCCGTCGCGCTGCCGGCAGCGGCTCCCGCGGCTGCACCCGCCGTCAGCGATCTCAAGAGCAATCCCGGCACGGTCAAGTCGCCGATGGTCGGCACCGTCTATCTGACGCCCGAGCCCGGCGCCCCCGCCTTCGTCAGCGAAGGCGCGCAGGTGAAGGTCGGCGACACGCTGCTGATCATCGAGGCGATGAAGGTGATGAACCCGATTACCGCGCCGAAGGCCGGCACCGTGACCAAGATCTGCGTCCAGAACGAGCAGCCGGTCGAGTTCGACACCCCGCTCGTCGTCGTCGAGTAGGCGCCGCCCTGTGTTTGAAAAAATCCTGATCGCCAACCGCGGCGAGATCGCGCTGCGCGTCCACCGCGCCTGCCGCGAACTCGGCATCAAGACGGTCGCTGTCCATTCGACCGCCGACGCCGAGGCGATGCACGTCCGCCTCGCCGACGAGGCGGTGTGCATCGGGCCGCCGTCGGCAACTGACTCCTATCTGAACGTCGCCAACATCATCTCCGCGGCCGAGATCACCCACGCCGACGCCATCCACCCCGGCTACGGCTTCCTGTCGGAGAACGCCAAGTTCGCCGAGATCGTGCGCGATCACCGCATCGGCTGGATCGGCCCGTCGCCCGAGCATATCCGCATGATGGGCGACAAGGTGCAGGCGAAGAAGACGGCGGCCGAGATCGGCCTGCCGCTCGTCCCCGGCTCCGACGGCGCCGTCGGCAGCGTTGAGGAGGCGATCGAGGTCGCTAACGAGATCGGCTACCCGGTGCTGGTCAAGGCGGCTTCCGGCGGCGGCGGCCGCGGCATGAAGGTCATCCCCGACGCCGCCAGCCTCGCCGGCCTGATGGCGCAGGCGAAGTCGGAGGCGAAGGCCGCCTTCGGTGACGATACCGTCTATATCGAGAAGTATCTCGGCAACCCGCGCCACATCGAATTCCAGGTGTTCGGCGACAATTTCGGCAACGCCGTCCATCTGGGCGAACGCGACTGCTCGCTGCAGCGCCGCCACCAGAAGGTGCTCGAGGAAGCCCCCTCGCCCGCGCTCAACACCAAGCAGCGCGAGGAGATGGGCGAGACCGTCCGCCAGGCGATCGCCAAGCTCGGCTATCAGGGCGCCGGCACGATCGAGTTCCTCTACGAGGACGGGCAGTTCTACTTCATCGAGATGAACACCCGCCTGCAGGTCGAGCATCCGGTGACCGAGCAGATCACCGGCATCGACCTTGTGCGCGAACAGATCCGCGTCGCCGCCGGTCTGCCGCTGTCGGTCAGCCAGGCCGACATCCGCTTCGAGGGCCATGCCATCGAGTGCCGGATCAACGCCGAGGACCCGGTGACCTTCGCGCCGTCGCCGGGGCAGGTGACCGACTATCATGCACCGGGCGGGCTGCATGTCCGCGTCGATAGCGCGCTCTACGACAATTATCGGATCCCGCCCTATTACGACAGCCTGATCGCCAAGCTGATCGTCTATGGATCGACCCGCAACGAGTGCCTGGCACGCCTGCACCGTGCGCTCGAGGAATATGTGATCAACGGGCCGAAGACGACGATCCCGCTGCACCAGCGGCTGATCGAGGACCCCGAGTTCATTGACGGCGACTATTCGATCAAGTGGCTGGAGAATTGGCTGGCGGCGAAGGCCGGCGCCTGAGTTTTCCCGAATTGGGGAGGTGACGGCGCGCGGCCGTCCGCTAGGCTGTATCGCAAGATAAGAACAAGCCTGGGGGAGAGCCGCATGACCGTGTTTTCGCGTCGCCGATTCCTGGAGGCGAGCGCGCTGCTCGCCGCCACCGCCCCGCTCGCTGGCTGCATACGCCCGAGCGGCTCGATGCCCAACGACGCGGTCGCGATGGCCGACGCGGTGCGCAGCGGCAAGACCACGGCGTCGGCACTTGTCGAGGCGGCGATTGCCCGGCTGGAGCGCGCCAATCCGCAGATCAACGCGGTCGCCTATCCGAACTATGACAAGGCACGCAAAGCCGCCGCCGCGGGCGTCACCGGGCCGCTGGGCGGTGTGCCGACGCTGATCAAGGATATCACTCCCGAAGCCGGCCTGCCCTACACCTCGGGCTCGCGCGCCTTCGCCAAGCGCGTCCCGACCGAGACCTCGCCCTACCTGTTGGCGCTGGAGCGCAGCGGCGCCATTTCGATCGGTCGCTCGACGACGCCCGAGTTCGGCCTCACCGCCACCACCGAGCCGCTGCTGACCGGCGCGACGCGCAACCCCTGGCACCTCGGCCACAGCGCCGGCGGCTCGTCGGGCGGCAGTGGGGCGGCAGTCGCCGCGGGCGTAGTGCCGGTGGCGCACGCGACGGACGGTGGCGGCTCGATCCGCATTCCCGCCTCGGTCAACGGCCTCGTCGGGCTGAAGCCGTCGCGTGGCCGCATGGCCGGTTCGGGCCCGGATCAGGTGACCAATGTCAGCGTCGCCAACTGCGTGTCACGAACGGTGCGCGACACCGCCGCCTGGTTCGCCGCCACCGAAGCGACCGGCGAAGGCGCGCGCTTCGCGCCGGTCGGTGTCGTCACAGGCGCGTCGAGCCGGCGGCTGAAGATCGGCCTGAACCTGAAGCGCGGCGACGGCTCGTTGCCGCATGGCGACGTGCAGAATGTCTTCTCCAACGCGTCGCTGCTGCTGCAGCGGCTCGGCCACCGCGTTTCCGACCAGTCGTTGCCGTTCGATACCAACAAGAGCACCACCGCCTTCACCACGCTGTGGGGCGCCGGCGCGGCGCGCGACATTCAGGCAGTGGCGAAGGCGCTGGGCCGCATGCCGGGGCCGGACGATCTCGAACCGCTGACCTTCGGCATGGCCGAGGTCGCGAGGAAGGCCGGCGAGCAAGGCGTTCAGCAGGCCATCGCGACGCTGACCGAGGTCGCGCGCAGCTACAATGCCCAGTTCGAAACCATAGATATCTATATGACCCCGGTGCTCGCCCTGCCGCCGGTGCCGATCGGCTTCCTGTCGACCAGCGACCCGTTCGAACAGCAGCAGGAGCGCCTCAACAGCTACGTCGCCTACACGCCGGTCGAGAATGTTGCCGGCGCACCGTCGATCGCGCTGCCGATGGGCCAGAGCCGCGACGGCTTGCCGATCGGCATCCAGTTTGCCACCAAGCCGGGCGGCGAGCGCGTGCTGCTCGAACTCGCGTTCGAACTGGAGCGCGAACTCGAATGGTATCGCAACAAGCCGCCGCTATGGGTGGGTGAATGACGACGACGATCTATCATAATCCGAGCTGCGGCACCTCGCGGAACACGCTGCAAGCGCTGCGCGAGGCCGGGCACGATCCACAGGTGGTCGAGTATCTGAAGACGCCGCTCGATGCCGCAGGCATCAAGGCGCTGCTGGCGAAGCTAGCGGCGCGACCGCGCGACTTCCTGCGCAAGCGCGGCACGCCCTATGACGACCTTGGTCTCGACGATCCCAAATGGACCGATGACCAGCTGATCGACTTCATGGCGGCGCACCCGATCCTCATCGAGCGGCCGATCGTCGTCACCTCCAAGGGGGCGCGACTCTGCCGCCCGTTGGAGAAGGTGAACGAGATCATCTAGGATTGCGGCACATGCAGCCGCTCGATCCCGAACTTCTGCTAAAGGCCTATGCCGCCGGCGTCTTCCCGATGGCCGACGGGCGCGAGGCCGACGAGCTGTTCTGGGTCGATCCGCGCCGCCGCGGGGTGCTGCCGCTCGACAGCTTCCACCTGCCCCGCTCGGTCGCCAAGCTGTTGCGGCAGGAGCGGTTCGAGCTGACCGCCGACGGCGCGTTCGAAGACGTCATGCGCGCCTGCGCCGAGCCGGCGCCCGACCGCAGCGAAAGCTGGATCAATCCGTCTATCCTCGACGGCTACACCCGCCTCCACCGCCTCGGCTTCGCTCATTCGATCGAATGCTGGCAGGATGGCGAGCTGGCGGGCGGCCTCTACGGCGTGAAGCTCGGCGCCGCCTTCTTCGGAGAGAGCATGTTCACGCGGGTGCGCGACGCGTCGAAAGTGGCGCTGGCGCATCTCGTGGCGCGGCTGCGCGTCGGCGGCTTCCAGCTGCTCGACACCCAGTTCCTGACCACGCACCTCGCACGCTTTGGCGCGATCGAGATCCCGCGCGGCGCCTATCGCTCGTCGTTGGACTCGGCGCTGTCGGTGGCAGGCGACTTCTTCGCGCTCGACTCGCTCGCCGGCGGCGTCGACGAGCGGCGGCCGGCGACAATGGTGTCGGGGCCGGTTTCGGGGAAGCTCATCGCGCAGCTCTTGACCCAGACGTCGTAGACCGGGTGATCGAAGCCGTTGATCGATGGGCTTTCGGCGAACAGCCAGCCTGAGAACACGCGCTTCGCCGCGGCGCGCGGCGGCTTGTCGTCAACCTGCACGAAGGCGCCGCTCCACGGCCGGTCCCACGGCGGCGTCGCTTCGCAGGCACGCACGCGAACGGTCAGCCGCTCGAAGGTGAAGGTGCCGCCGGGGCGCACCGCGAAGTTGCGCGTCTGGCTGTTGTTCTTGTTGAGGACCGCGATGGTGGCGACGCGCTGCGGCATCGGCGTCGGCTGCGCGATCGGCTTGGGCGCAGCGGGCGTCGCCGGGCGGGTGGCGGCGGCAGGTGCCGGGGCCGGTGTCGTCTCAGGATCGGCAGGCGCCGGCGTGGGCGCCTGGGCCGTCAGCATCAGCGCCGCGGCGCCGAGCAGAAGGCGTTTCACTGCGCCGGCTCGGCGTCTTCGGCGGCCGTCTCGTCGCTCGATTCGGCGCCGCCGGTGCGGTTGATGACCGAACCGATCAGGCTCATCATGTCGATCGCGCCCTGCGTCTCGGTGATCTCGTCGCCGGCCGCCAGCATCTCGGGATCGCCGCCGGGCGCCAGTGAGATGTAGTTGCCGCCGAGGATGCCTTCCGAGGTGATCGCCGCGCTGGTGTCGAGCGGCAGCTTCACGGTCGGGTCGATGGTGAGCTTCAGCACCGCCTGATAGGTCTGCGTGTCGAGCGTTTCCTCCGACACGGTGCCGACCTTGAGGCCCGAGACGCGCACATCGGTGCCGACCGACACGCCGCTGGTGTTGGGGAAACGCGCGCTGATCGTGTAGCCGCCGCTGACGCCGCCGCGCTCGGTGCGGGCATAGGCGAAGGTGACGAACCAGACCGCGACGAGCAACACCAGGGCGCCGATCAGCGCCTCGACGATATTATCCTTGAACAGTGCGCGCATTATTCGGGCCGCCATGCTTCATAGTCGCCGGTGGCGCGCGCCCGCACGCCGCTGGCGTGGAGGCTGCCCGACGGCGCATGCGCCTCGAGCGAACCGGTCGGGTTGGGCAGCCACGGCTTTTCCCAGGTCTTGGTCGGCAGCGGCGTCTCGCTCGGCGGGGTCGCCGACTGACGGTGAAGCCACATGTGCCATTCCGGCGGCGTACGGCTCGCCTCGACGTCGCCCGAGAACACCACCCAGCGGCGGTCGCCCTTCTTCGAGCGGTAGTAGACGTTGCCCTGGTCGTCGCGGCCGACCTCGACGCCCGAAAGGCGCGTGTTCAGCCACGTCCCGAACGTCGGGCCGTGCCACCAGGTGAAAATCGTCTTGAGCCAGCTCATGCAAGTCCTCGAACGCGCGGTCGCCGCCTTAGAGCCGGAAATGTCCGCGAAGTGCAAGAGGCCGCGCGTCTCAGCCGCGGGCCTTCTTGGCGATGGAATCGAGCAAGCCGTTCACGAACTTCGCCTCCCGCGCCTCGTAGAAGGCATGCGCGACGTCGACATATTCGTTGATGATCGCCGCCGTCGGGATATCGGCGCGCGCCACCAGTTCATAGGCGCCGGCGCGCACGATCTGCCGCATCGGGCGGTCGAGCCGGTCGAGCGTCCAGCCTTCGGCAAGGTTCTCGCCGAGCATCGCGTCGATCTCGGCGAGGCGCGCATCGACGCCCTTCACCACATCGTTGAAGAAATCGACGTCGGCCTCGCGGAACTGATCGCCCTCGATCTCGGCGCCGAGGCGGTGCTGGTGGAACTCGCTGAGCAGCAGCGGCACGGCGGCGCCGGACATCTCGCGCTGATAGAGGGCCTGCACCGCAGCGAGGCGGGCGGCCGAGCGGGCATTGCCGGAACGGGGTTTCTTGGAGGGGGAAGCCATGGCGGTGCATGTAGCGAGGCGAAGCCGCCCGCGTAACCCCCTGCGACGCCCGTTTTGGAGTCGGCATTCTTTACGTTTTCGGTTGGCGCACCCGGCCGGCCGACAAGGTGCCGTTGCAGATTCTGCCTCGCTTGCAGCGGCTTGGCGCCCCCTTGGGAACCGGTGGCACGACCATTGCTTGTTTGTGTCGAAAGATTGCCGCGAACAGCGGTCGAGAGGGGACGAAAATGTCGAAGGCGAAGATTCTTGCCGCGCTGTTGACCGCCGCCGCCGTGGCGATGCCGGCGCAGGCCGCCACCGTGCTGTTCACCAGCGAAGCGCTCGCCAGCAACCCCGGCCCGGCCGCAGGGGAGACCGTGGTCGAGGATTTCGACAGCCCGCTCGCCGCCGGCTATTCGTGGAGCAGCTTCAACCGCACGCTGTGGTCGAACCCCGGCAACCCCACCGGCAACCTCTTCAACACCGGCGTGTCGGGCTATGCCGGCAACATCCCCGGCAACACCACCCGCTTCGCCTCGGTGTTCGGCGGCACGTCGGCGTCGCTGATGTCGACCAACATGCTGAAGTCGATCAGCGTCGATATCGGCTCGATCGACGATTATAATTTCATCGATTTCTATCAGGACAACGTGCTGATCGGCACGATTACCGGCAGCGAGCTGTCGAGCGTTCACAACGGCTCGTGGACCGGCCCGGACACCAACCGCCGCTTCTTCTTTGTTGGCGGCACGTTCAACCGCATTGATTTCCGCTCGGGCGGCAACTCGTTCGAGTTCGACAATATCGCCACCGCGGAAGTGCCGGAGCCGGCGACCCCGGCGATGCTGGCGTTGGGCCTGCTCGGCCTCGCGGCGCTCCGTCGCCGCAAGCGCGCAGCCGCCTAAGCGAAGCGTGCTTTCAGCCAGGCGCAGGCGTCTTCGGTCGCCTGCGTCGCGGCTGTCACCAGCCCGGCCATCGAGAAGAAGCCGTGGTTCACGCCCGCATAGCGGGTGACCTCGACATCGGTGCCGGCTGCCTTCAACGCGCCGGCATAGGCCTCGCCCTCGTCGCGCAGCACGTCATATTCGGCAGTGATGACGAAGGCTGGCGGCAGGCCTGACAGGTCGCTGGCGCGCAGCGGCGCGGCATAGGGCGCGTCGGCGGGCGACTCGCCGAGATATTGCTCCCAATAGAACTCCATCGACGGTCGCGTCAGGCCGTAGCCCTCGCCGTTCTCGGCGTATGAGGGCATCGCGTCCGACGGATAGTCGGTCACTGGATAGACCAGCAATTGCCCGACCAGCGCCGGGCCGCCGCTGTCGCGGGCGCGAAGCGCCACCGCTGCGGCGAGATTGCCGCCGGCGCTGTCGCCGGCCGCCGCAATCTTTGCGGGATCGCCGCCGATCGAGGCGGCATTCGCCGCTGCCCATTGCGTCGCCGCGAAGCAATCGTCGATCGCGGCCGGATAGCGGTTCTCCGGCGCCAGCCGATAATCGACCGAGACGACGATGGCGTTCGTCCCGGCGCTCAGGCCGCGGCAGACATTGTCATGCGTATCAAGGCTGCACAGCACCCAGCCGCCGCCGTGGAAGAAGACGATCACCGGCAGCGGTTCATCGCCCGCCGGGCGGTAAATGCGCACCCGCAGCGGCCCGGCCGGGCCATCGATCTCTCGTTCGGAAGTATCGGCGACCTGCGGCCCGAGCGCCTTCAGCTGCTCGGTCATCGCCGCCATGCCGGCGCGCGCCTGCTCGACGGGAAGCGTTTCGACGCGCGGCTGGTCCTTCGACGCTTCGAGGAACGCCGCAATGACCGGATCGAGCGCCATGACGGCCTCCCTCTAGCTGGCGAACTTCTCGCGCAGCGTCATCATCGCCAGCGCGGCCTTGGCGGCATCGCCGCCCTTGTCCTTCTCCGACACCTTGGCGCGCGCCCAGGCCTGGTCGTCATTCTCGCAGGTGAGGATGCCGTTTCCGATGGCGGCGCCGTCGAGCGTCAGCGCCATGATCCCGCGCGCGCTTTCGTTGGAGACTACCTCGAAATGGTAGGTCTCGCCGCGGATGATCGTGCCGAGCGCGACATAGCCGTCGTAGCGGCCGGTATCGACGGCGAGCGAGATGGCGCCGGGAACTTCCAGCGCGCCGGGCACGGTGACGACGTCCCAACTGTGGCCGGCGGCCTTCAGCACGCCGGTGGCGCCCTTCAGCAGTTCGTCGGCGAACTCGTCGTAGAAGCGCGCCTCGACGATCAGCAGATGCCCCATGCGATCAGCCCTCCACCACGATCGGCCGCTCGCCGACGACTTCGAGGCCATAGCCGTCGAGGCCGACGAAATTGCGGTGCGAATTGGTCAGCAGCACCATTTCGTGGACGCCGAGGTCGACGAGGATCTGCGCGCCGATGCCGTAGTCGCGCTGCTCCATGCCGTCGCCGGGCGCCCCTTCGGCGCGCTGCGCGATCATCCTGGTCAGGCGGTCGGGCTGGTTGTCGCGGATGATGACGATGACGCCGGCACCTTCCTGGCCGATGATCTCCATCGACTTCTGCAACTGGCCGGCACGCCCGCCCTCGCCGAGCATGTCGCTGAAGATCGACAGGCCGTGCATGCGGACGAGCGTCGGCTTGCCGGCCTCGACCTTGCCCTTCTGGAGCACCAGATGCTCGGCATATTCGGCGCGATTGATATAGGTTTTCACCGTCCACTCGCCGCCATGCGCCGAGTTGATCCTGGTCTCGTTGACCTGCTGGACGAGGTGATCGTAGCGGCGACGATAGGCGATCAGGTCACGGATCGTGCCGATCTTCAGCCCGTGCAGCTGCGCGAACGACATGAGGTCGTCCATGCGCGCCATCGTGCCGTCCTCGTTCATGATCTCACAGATCACGCCCGACGGGTTGAGGCCGGCGAGGCGCGCCACATCGACCGCCGCCTCGGTATGGCCGGCGCGGACCAGCACGCCGCCATCGCGGGCGACCAGCGGAAACACATGGCCCGGCGTCACGATCTGCTCCGGCCCCTTCGCCGAATCGATCGCGACGGCGATGGTGCGGGCGCGGTCGGCGGCGGAGATGCCGGTGGTGACGCCTTCCTTCGCCTCGATCGAGACGGTGAAGGCGGTTTCGTGCCGCGTGCCGTTCATCCGGCTCATCATCGGCAGCCCGAGCTGATCGACGCGCGCCTTCGACATCGACAGGCAGATCAGGCCGCGGCCGTGCTTCGCCATGAAGTTGACGGCATCGGGCGTCGCCATCTGCGCGGGAATGACGAGGTCGCCCTCATTCTCGCGGTCCTCATCGTCGACGAGGATGAACATGCGACCGTTCTTCGCCTCGTCGATGATCTCCTCGACCGAGGCCAGGAAATGACGCTTCATGACTTGCCTTCCACCACTTGCCGCATGCGCCCGAGGTAGCGGGCCAGCACGTCGATCTCGAGATTGATTTCCTGCCCCGGCGCCAGCGCCCCGAACGTCGTCGCCTGCGCGGTATGCGGTATGACATTGACGCCGAAGCGCACGCCACCCTCCGAAGTATCAGCCACCTCGTTGACGGTGAGCGACACGCCATCGAGGCAGATCGAGCCTTTGGGGGCGATGTAGGGCGCGACCGATGCCGGCGCCTCGAAGCTGATGCGGGTCGAATCGCCCTCGGCGCGCAGTTCGGCAACGCGCGCGACGGCATCGACATGGCCGGTCACGATATGCCCGCCGAGCTCGTCGCCGACCTTCAGCGCGCGTTCGAGGTTGAGGCGGCGCCCGGCGGCCCACATGCCGCTCGCAGTCTTCGTCTGCGTCTCGCCCGAGATATCGACCGCGAACCAGCCCGGCCCCTTGTCGACCACCGTCAGACAGGCGCCCGAACAGGCGATCGACGCGCCGATGGCGACGCCCGCTGTGTCATAGACGGTGGCAATCCGCGCGCGCAGGTCGCCGCGCGGCTCGACGGACTCGATGGTCCCGACGTCGGTGATGATCCCCGTGAACATGATCTCGCAATCCCGCTATCGCGTGCGCTCGTAGACTTCGAGCCGGTCGTTGCCAAGCGTACGACTCTCGATCGGCCGCCAGCGGCCGTGCGCGGCCGCCAGGTCGGTGAGGCCGATGTCGCCGATGCCGGCCTGCCCCGCGCCGATGACGATCGGTGCGCGGTAGATGACGAGCCGGTCGACCCGGTCGGCGGCCAGGAAGGCGGCGGCGACACCGGCACCGCCTTCGACCAGCACATCGTTGATCGCCTCGAGTCCGTCGATCGCGGCGGGCGAATCGATCAGCAGCGGATCGCGCGCCGCCAGCCGGAGATGCGCCGGGATCGCGGCGAGCGAACGGCTCATCACCGCCGCGCGGGGTGCACGGTCTTCGAGGCCGGGCAGCCGCACGTCGAGCGCGGGATCGTCAGCCTCCAGCGTGCCGCGCCCGACGACGATGAGGTCGCTGCGCGCCCGCAGCAAATGCGCATGCGCCCGCGCCGCGTCCCCGGTAATCCAGCGGCTGCTGCCATCCGCCATGGCGATGCGGCCATCGATCGACAGCGCCAGCTTCAGGGTGACGAACGGCCGCCCTTCGGCCTGCCGCATCAGGAAGCCGGCGATGGCAGCCTTCGCGCGGGCCTCGGCGATGCCGACAACCACCTCGACGCCGGTCGCGCGCAGCCGCTCGATCCCCTTCCCCGCCGTGCGCAGGTCGGGGTCGACCATCGCCACGACCACGCGAGCGAGGCCTGCCTCAACCAACAGATCGGCACAGGCCGCGCCCCGCGCGCTGACATGGGCGCAGGGTTCGAGCGTGACATAGGCGGTGGCGCCGCGTGCATCCGCAGCAGCCTGCGCCAGCGCCGCCGCCTCGGCGTGCGGGCGGCCGCCCGGCTGGGTCCAACCGCGACCGACGACGCGGCCGTCCTTGACGATCAGGCAGCCGACGGGGGGATTGGGAGAGGTGCGGCCAAGCCCCCGGCCGGCGAGCGCGAGCGCGGCGTCGATCCAGCGCTCGTCGTCGCTCACTTGCCCGCCTTCGCCTTTTCAGCGGCCTTGGCCTCGGCTTCCATCTTCGCGAATTCGGCCTGCTGAGCCCAGTAGGCGCGGGTGCGTTCGGCGACGTCCTCGGCCTGCGCGGCCTTCACCTCTTCGCGGGTGCGGCCTTCCTTCCAATTGCTCATGTAGATGAGCTTCGGATCGGGCTTCATATAGCCCCAGCGGTTCTCGACCATGAAGCCGACGACGACGATCGTCGTCACCAGCAGCGACCCGATCCCGAAAAACAATTTGTGCCGTTCGATGCCGGCGAGCCGGGCGCGCAGCGAGGCCATGCAGAACTCCGTGAAAATCCGGGGACTACATAAGCGCTCGCCGCGCGCCCTGCCACCTATCCGTTCACCAGCTCGAAGCGGACGGGCACCTCGCGCCAGCTTTCGACCGGCACGCCGTCGCGCGTCGCCGGGGTGAAGCGCCAGGCGCGCCTGGCATGTGCGACCGCCGCCTCGTCGAGCCGGGCATGGCCGCTCGACGCCTTAAGCTCGGCGGCGAGCACCCGGCCGTCGGTGCCGATGCGGACGCGGACCATCACCACGCCCTCCTCCTCGGCCCGCTCCGACGAGGCCGGATAGGGCGGCTGGAAGCGCGCGGCGAAGCGCGAGTCGAGGCGGGCGAGCACCATCACCGGCGCGGGCGGCGCAGGATCGACCAGCGGCCCGACGGCCACCGGCGGCAGGTTGGGCGGCACATCGACGCTGGTCAGTCCGGTCGACGGCGCCGGCGGCAGGTCCGGCGCGATGTTGACGACGGGCGGCGCGAACACGAGGTCCACCTGATCCGGCATCACCGGCGGCGTCACCTTCTCAGGGGGCGTCACCGGAATGTTCCTGATCTTGATCGGCTCGGTTCGCGTGACATTGGGAATGCTGACGACGCCCAGCGACAGCAGGGCGGCGCCGAGCGCGGCATGGATGGCGACGGTGATGAGCAGGCCGGTTCCCGATCGGGCGCCGGTATAACCGTTGGCGACAATAGGCATGGTGACCCTCCCTCAGGTCGTTGCTTCCATGCGCCGTTCGTCGGCCGGTTTCGCCCGCAAAGCGGCGCGGCAACGATGTTATAACATCGCAAACGCGAATTTATAGATGACGCGAACGTCAACCGCGCGGCGATCAGAAGGTGAGGCGTTCCAACGCGCGGGCACGGCCGATCAGCGACAGCAGCGCAGCCATTTCCGGCCCATGGTCGCGCCCGGTCAGCGCGCGGCGCAGCGGCAGGAACAGCGGCTTGCCCTTGCGCCCGGTCGAGGCCTTCAGCCGCTCGACGAGCGCCTGCCAGATGTCGGCGCCCCACGGCAGCTCGGCGATCGTGGCGCGCGCCTCGGCGAGATAGGCGGCGTCCTC
Source organism: Sphingoaurantiacus capsulatus (assembly GCF_042648405.1). Taxonomy (NCBI): domain Bacteria; kingdom Pseudomonadati; phylum Pseudomonadota; class Alphaproteobacteria; order Sphingomonadales; family Sphingosinicellaceae; genus Sphingoaurantiacus; species Sphingoaurantiacus capsulatus. Next base: position 253,783 of record NZ_JBHRXV010000003.1, read on the forward strand.
GGGCGCGACCTCGGCGGTGACCGGGCCTTCGACCACCTGCCACCAGTCGGCCGCCTCGCCCACCGTGGTCAGATTGGCGCGGATCACCTCCCAGGCCGCCGTGTCCATGCCCCCCGGCAACCGGTCGCGCACCGCCTCGAACGGCAGCTGGTGGACGATGCGCGCGTTAAGATGCTGCAGCTCCGCCGGATCGAAGCGCGGATGCGTGTTCCCCAATCGCGACAGATCATGCCCGGCAATCAGCGAGTCGAGGCTCGCCACCGGCTCGACCGCATCGGCGGTGCCGAGCCGCGCCAGCATCGCGACGACGGCGATCGGCTCGATGCCCGCCTCGCGCAGCGCATCCATGCCCGCCGAGCCCAGCCGCTTCGACAGCTCACCGTCGACCGAGGTCAGCAGCCCGAAATGCGCCAGCTTCGGCGGCGTCGCACCGAGCGCGGCGAACATCTGCAACTGGATGCCCGAATTGGCGACATGGTCCTCGCCGCGCACCACATGGGTGATGCCGAGGTCGATGTCGTCGACCACCGAAGGCAGCATGTAGAGATAGCCGCCATCGGCGCGGCGCACCACGGGATCGGACAGCGAGGCCGGGTCGATATGGCTGTGGCCGCGGATTAGATCGTCCCATTCGACATGGCCGTCGTGATCGAGCTTGAACCGCCAGTGCGGACGAATCCCCTCGCCTTCAAGCCGCGCCCGCTCGGTATCGGTCAGCTTCAGCGCGGCACGGTCATACACCGGCGGCAGCCCGCGCGAGAGCTGCACCTTGCGCTTGATGTCGAGCTCTTCGGGACTCTCATAGCAGGGATAGGCGCGCCCGGCGGCGTGCAGCTTCGCCAGCGCCGCGTCATAGGCGGCGAAGCGGTCGGACTGCTTCACCTCGGCGTCGGGCGTCAGGCCGAGCCAGGCGATGTCGTCGCGGATCGCCTGCGCGAACGCCTCGGTCGATCGCGCACGGTCGGTGTCGTCGAGGCGAAGCAGGAAGCGCCCGCCCGCCTTCTTCGCCGTCAGAAAATTATGGACCGCGGTGAAGATATTGCCGACATGCAGCCGCCCGGTGGGGGATGGCGCGAACCGGGTGACGGCGGTCATCGCACCGTCCGGAAAGCGTGGGTGATCGGATAGCGGCGGTCGCGGCCGAAGCTACGGCGGCCGATCTTCACCCCCGGCGGCGCCTGCCGGCGCTTGTATTCGGCGACGTGCAGCAGCCGCTCGATCTTCACTACCGTCTCGCGGTCGAAGCCCTTGGCGACGACATCCTCGACCGATCGCTCATGCTCGACGAGATCGAGCAGGATGGCGTCGAGATCGTCGTAGGGCGGCAGCGAATCCTGGTCCTTCTGGTTGTCGCGCAGCTCGGCGCTCGGCGGCTTGGTGATGACGCGTTCGGGCATCACGAGGCCGGTGGCGCCGACGCCGAGGCGCGGCAGGTTGGCGTTGCGCCAGCGCGACAGCTCGAACACCGTCGTCTTGTAGACGTCCTTCAGCACCGAATAGCCGCCGGCCATGTCGCCGTAGATCGTCGCATAGCCGACCGACATCTCGCTCTTGTTGCCGGTGGTCAGCAGCATCGGGCCGAACTTGTTGCTGAGCGCCATCAGCGTGACGCCGCGAATGCGCGACTGGATATTCTCCTCGGCGATGTCACGGCCGCGCCCCTCGAACAGGGGGCTGAGCATGCCATCGAACGCGTCCATCGCCGCGCCGATCGGCACGCTGTCGAGCCGCACGCCGAGCAGCCGCGCGCATTCGGCGGCATCGTCGAGGCTTTCCTGGCTGGTGAAGCGCGACGGCATCATCACGCACCACACCTTGTCGGCGCCGAGCGCGTCGACCGCCACCGCCGCCGACAGCGCCGAATCGATGCCACCCGACAGGCCGAGCACCACGCCGGGGAAGCGGTTGCGGGTGACGTAGTCGCGCAGACCGACAATCATCGCGTGGTAGATCGAGGTCAGGTCGTCGTCATGCGTCGCGACCTCGCCGGGTGCACAGCGCCAGCCGTCGGCGGTGCGCGTCCAGTCGGTGACGATGATCTGCTCGTCCCATTCGCGGAAACCCACCGCGAGGCTGCGGTCGGGGTTCATCACATAGGAGGTGCCGTCGAACACCACCTCGTCCTGCCCGCCGACGCGGTTGAGCATGACCAGCGGCAGGCCGGTTTCGGTGACGCGCCCGACACCCGCCGACAGGCGGCGGTCGTCCTTGCCGAGTTCGTAAGGCGAAGCGTTGGGCGAGATCAGGATTTCGGCGCCGGTTTCGGCGAGGCACTCGCACACCGGCGACAGCCACATGTCCTCGCAGATCGGAATGCCGATCCGCACGCCGCGGAAGTTGACCGGGCCAGGCAGCGGCCCCGACGCGAACACCCGCTTCTCGTCGAACACGCCGTAATTGGGCAGCTCGTGCTTCAGCACGGTCGCGATCACTTCGCCGCCGTCGAGCACGGCGACGGCGTTGTAGAGCAGCCGGTCGCGGACATGCGTGGTGCCGACCAGCATGCCGGGACCACCGTCGGCGGTGACCTTCGCCATCCGCTGCAGCTCAGCCTCCGCCTCGGCATGCAGCGCCGGCTTCAGCACCAGATCCTCGGTCGGGTAGCCGATGAGCTGAAGTTCGGGGAAGGCGATCAGGTCGGCGCCCATATGCTTGCTGCGCGCAACAAGCATGGCGTCGGCGTTGCCGCGCAGGTCGCCGACATTCTGCGAGAATTGCGCGAGGGCGATCTTGAGGCGGTCAGTCATGGGCGGGGCTTTTAGGCGAACGCCCCGGCCGGCTCAACCGATCCGAACCGACATGCCACCATCGACCGGCAGGATCGCGCCGGTGATGAAGCGCGCGTCGTCCGACGCGAGGAACAGCGCGGCGTTGCAACGTCCCAGGCCGTGCCCATCGCGCCGAGCGGCACGCGGGCGTTGCGCTGTGCCCGTACCTTCGCCTGCTCCTCGCCGCTCAAGCCCGCCCAGCCCTGGATCGCCATCGGCGTATCGATCAGGCCCGGCATCACCGCATTGCAGCGGATGCCGTGGCGGGCGTTGAGCGCCGCGACGCTGGTGGTGAGCTTGTTCACCCCCGCCTTCGACACCTCGTAGGCGATGATCCCGGCCGGCGCGATCGCCGCGAGCGAGGAGATGTTGACGATCGCTCCGCCGCCGCCCTCGCGCATCGCCGGCAGCGCATGCTTGATCGTCAGCCACATGCCCTTGAGGTTGACCTCGATGATCCGGTCCCACGCATCCTCGTCAAGCTTGTCGACCGGCCCGTCGCCGGCGCCGATCCCGACATTGTTGTGGAGCACGTCGATGCGCCCGAAGCGCTCGATCGCCGCCGCGACCAGCGCCGCGCAATCGGCTTCGCGGGCCACGTTGGCCGCCTGCGCCTCGGCCGTGCCGCCTTCGCCCCGGATTTCGGCGGCGACGGCCTTGGCGCGTTCGGCGGCCCGGTCGACACACAGCACGCTCGCCCCTTCGCGAGCGAACAGCAGCGCGGTGGCACGGCCGTTGCCCAAGGTGTCGCCCGGCGTCTGCCCCGCCCCGACCACCACCGCGATCTTGCCCGCGAGCCGGCCCATCTCAGCGCCCATCGATCGCGGGATCGATCGCCAAGCCGACGTCGGGCTGCACGCCGAAGCTGTTCAGCAGCATCGACACCTGCGTGTACTGGCCGACGGTGTAGACGAGATCGACACGCTGCTTCTCGTCGAAATGCGCCGCCAGCCGCGCCCAGGTCGCGTCGCTGATGAACTGGTCGGCATGAAGCTCGTCGCAGGCTGCGAGGATAGCTGCATCGGCAGCGCTCCAATCCGGCGTACCCTCCCCTACCTTGATCGCCTCGACTTCCGCATCGGTCAGTCCCGATCGTTTGCCGATCACGACATGCTGGCCCCATTCGTACCCGGCACGGCACAGCCAGCCGATCCGCAGTATGGCGATCTCGCGCTCGCGCGCCGGCAGCGCATTCTTCTGGCTGAGCACATAATTGCCCCACGTCAAGAAAGCGCGGAACGCCTCCGGGTGGCGCACCATCGTGCGGAAGATGTTGAAGGCGCTGCCGTGCTCGACCAGCGGCGCCATCAGCGCCGCCTGCTCGGGCGTCCATTCCTCGTTGGCGGTCGGCGTGATCCGCGGCTGGCTCAATCGCATGTTATGTTCCTCCCCGGCGGGCAGCTTGGCACGGCGCTAGCGCCACCGCAGCTATCATCACGACGAGCCGTTTGCGTTGAGCCGAGTGTCGGCTACGCTCGCGCGTATGGAAGCATCGCTGCTGCAAAGCGTCTGGCTGTGGATCGCCGCAGGTTATCTGCTCGGCTCGATTCCCTTCGGCCTGCTGCTCACCGTCGCCGCCGGTGGGGGCGATATCCGCAAGATCGGCTCCGGCAACATCGGCACCACCAATGTGCTGCGCACCGGCCGCAAGGGCCTCGCCGCCGCGACACTGATCCTCGACGCCGGCAAGGGCGCCGCCGCGGTGCTGCTCGCCCGTCACTTCGCACCCGACACCAACATGGACGTGGTCGCGGGCATCGCGGCCTTCATCGGCCACCTCTATCCCGTCTGGCTCGGCTTCAAAGGCGGCAAGGGCGTCGCGACGATGCTCGGCGTGGCGCTGGCGGTTTACTGGCCCGCCGGCCTCGTCTTCGCCGTCGTCTGGGTCGCGGCGATGCTGATTACCCGCTATTCGTCGGCCGGCGGCATGGCGGCTGCGGTCGCGACGCCGATCCCGCCGCTGGTGCAGGGCAATTACAGCCACGCCGCGATGTTCTTCGGCATGGCGCTGTTCGTGCTGGTGAAACACGCCGACAATATCGCCCGGCTGCGCGCCGGCACCGAATCGAAGATCGGCGCCAAGACGGATGGCTGACGCGCCGTCGGCGTCTGAGGCCGAACGGATCGCGCGGCTGCGGCTGATCCGCTCCGAAAACGTCGGCCCCGTCACCTTCCGCCAGCTCATCACCCGCTTCGGCAACGGTCGCGCCGCGCTCGACGCGCTGCCCGAGCTGGCCCGGCGCGGCGGCCGCAAATCGCTGCGCATCGCCACCGCCGCCGATGCCGAGCGCGAGATGGCGGCGGTCGAACGCTTCGGCGGCCGGCTGCTGTTCTGGGGCCTCGCCCTTTACCCGCGCCTCCTCGCCGAGATCGACGACGCGCCGCCAGTCCTCGCGATGCGCGGCGATGTCCGACTTCTCGACCGGCCAGCGGTCGCGATGGTCGGCGCGCGCAACGCGTCTGCTGCCGCGATCCGCTTCGCGCGCGGCATGGCCGCCGATCTCGCCGCGGAAGGTGTGGTGGTCGTGTCCGGGCTGGCGCGCGGCATCGATGCCGCGGCGCACACCGGCGCGCTCGACGGCGGCACGGTGGGCGTCATCGCGGGCGGGCTCGATATCGTCTATCCGCCCGAGAACGCGGATCTGCACGAGCAGCTGTTCGCGCAGGGGCTGGTCGTCGCCGAGCAGCCGCTCGGCGTCGAGCCGCAGGCGCGGCATTTCCCGCGCCGCAACCGCATCATCTCCGGCCTGTCGCAGGGCGTGGTCATCGTCGAGGCGGCGCCGAAATCGGGATCGCTGATCACCGCGCGCTTCGCCGGCGAGCAGGGCCGCGAGGTGATGGCGGTGCCGGGCAGCCCGCTCGATCCGCGCGCACAGGGCTGCAACCTGCTGATCCGCGACGGCGCGACCTTGGTGCAGTCCGCCGCCGACGTGCTCGAATCGCTCGGCCCGATCGGCGGGTCTCGCGCCGCGACTCCACCCGCGCCGCCTTTTTCACCGGCGCCGGTCGCCGAAGCGGGCGAGGCCGAACGCGATGCGGTGATCGCGTTGCTGGGCCCGGTCGCGGTGCCCGTCGATGAGCTGATCCGCCTGTCGAACCTGCCGCCCGCGGTGGTGCAGACGATATTGCTCGAACTCGAAATCGGCGGCCGACTCGTCCGTCACGCCGGCGGACGCGTAGCTTTGTCCTGAGCGTCAGGGGCTTGCGGCACGTCTTATATAGGGACTACAGCCCCGCGCTCGCGGCGTCGGGCCGTTCAGAGGGAATTGGTACATGCAGCTTGTGATCGTGGAATCGCCGGCCAAGGCGAAGACGATCAACAAATATCTGGGGTCGGACTATAAAGTCCTGGCCTCCTACGGCCATGTCCGCGACCTGCCGCCCAAGGACGGCTCGGTCCTTCCCGACGATGATTTCCGCATGCTGTGGGAGGTTTCGGCCGACCGCTCGAAGCAGCTCCGCGCCATCTCCGATGAGGCCAAATCGGCCGACACCCTCATCCTCGCCACCGACCCCGATCGCGAGGGCGAGGCGATCTCGTGGCACCTCTACGAGTGGCTGAAGGGCAAGCGCGCGCTCCCCAAGGACGTGCAGCGCGTCACCTTCAACGAGATCACCAAAGGCGCCATCCTCACGGCGATGAAGGCGCCGCGGCAGCTCGACCAGGAGCTGGTCGACGCCTATCTGGCGCGCCGCGCGCTCGACTATCTCGTCGGCTTCACCCTGTCGCCGGTGCTGTGGCGCAAGCTCCCCGGCGCCAAGTCGGCGGGCCGCGTGCAATCGGTGGCGCTGCGCCTGATCGTCGACCGCGAGCGCGAGATCGAGACCTTCATCACCCGCGAGTTCTGGACGGTCGACGGCGATTTCGCGTCGCCCGGCGGCCAGGCCTTCGGCGCGCGGCTGGTGACGTGGCAGGGCAAGAAGCTCGACAAGTTCGACCTCAACAACGCCGCGCTTGCCAACGAGGCGAAGGCCGATGTGCTCGCCGGCCGCTACAAGGTGGCGGGTGTCGAAACCAAGCCGGTCAGCCGCAACCCCTACCCGCCCTTCACCACCTCGACCTTGCAGCAGGAGGCGGCGCGCAAGCTCGGCTTCACCGCGACGCAGACGATGCGCGTGGCGCAGCAGCTCTATGAAGAGGGCGTCATCACCTACATGCGCACCGACGGCGTGACGATCGCTGGCGAGGCGATCGCCGCGGCGCGTGACGTGATCGGCAAGCGCTTCGGTGCGACCTCGGTGCCCGACAAGCCGCGCGTCTACACGTCGAAGGCGAAGAATGCGCAGGAAGCGCATGAGGCGATCCGCCCGACCGAGATGAGCCGCGCCCCCGACGCCGCCGGCCTGTCGGGCGACCACCGCCGGCTTTACGAGCTGGTGTGGAAGCGCACGCTCGCCAGCCAGATGGCCTCGGCCCGGCTGGAGCGCACCAGCGTCGATCTCGTCGACGAGCATGGCCGCGCCACCCTGCGCGCCACCGGCCAGGTCGTGCTCTTCCCCGGCTTCCTCGCCCTCTACCAGGAGGACCGCGACGAGCCGGCGGACGAGGAGGACGGCCAGCGGCTGCCCAAGCTGACGCAGGGCGACATGGTGAAGCTCGACGCCGCCCGCGCCGAGCAGCATTTCACCCAGCCGCCGCCGCGCTATTCGGAGGCGAGCCTCGTCAAGAAGCTGGAGGAGCTCGGCATCGGCCGCCCCTCCACCTACGCCTCGATCCTGCAGACCCTGCGCGACCGCTCCTACGTCCGCGTCGACAAGAACCGCTTCCACCCGGAGGAGAAGGGCCGGCTCGTCACCGCCTTCCTCGAGCGCTTCTTCGAGAAATACGTCAGCTACGACTTCACCGCCGGCCTCGAGGAGCAGCTCGACGAGATCGCCGACGGCGACATCGACTGGAAGACGGTGCTTCGCGAGTTCTGGAAAGATTTCCAGCCGAAGACGCAGGAGATCATCGAGCTGAAGCCGTCCGAGGTGACGCTGCAGCTCGACGAGTTCCTTGCGCCTTACCTGTTCCCCGACAAGGGCGACGGCGATCCGCGCCGCTGCCCGGCGTGCGGCGACGGCCGCCTGTCGCTGCGCGGCGGCAAGTTCGGTTCGTTCATCGCCTGCTCCAACTATCCCAACTGCCGCTACACCCGGCCGTTCGGCGAGGGCGAGGCGGCGGGCGCCAACGGCGACACCGGCCCGAAGGAACTGGGCCTCGACCCGGAGAGCCAGGAGCCGATCACCCTGCGCTCGGGCCGTTTCGGCCTGTTCGTGCAGCGCGGCGAGAGCGAGAAGCCGCCACGCGCCAGCCTGCCGCGCGATGTGAAGGCGGAGGACCTCGATCTCGCGATGGCGGTGCGGCTGCTGTCGCTGCCCCGCACCATCGGCAACCATCCGGAGACCGGTCTGCCAATCACCGCGAGCATCGGCCGCTACGGCCCCTATCTCGCGCATGACGGCAAATACGCGAAGCTCACCTCGACCGCCGAGGTATTCGAGACCGGCATGAATGCCGCGGTGGTGAAGCTCGCCGAGCCGCGCGGCGGCAAGTTCGAGCGCAAGGCCCCGGCGGCGCTGCGCGAGATCGGCGCGCACCCGACCAGCGGCGCGGCGATCCGGCTGATGGAAGGCCGCTTCGGCCCCTACGTCACCGACGGCACCACCAACGCCACGGTGCCGAAGGCGCACGATATCCAGACGCTGTCATTGGAAGACGCCGCCGCCCTGATCGACGCCCGCGCCGCGGCCGGCCCGTCGAAGAAGGGCGGGCGCGGCAAGAAGGCGCCGGCGAAGGCGGCAGCCAAAAAGCCGGCAGCGAAGAAGCCGGCTACGAAGGCGAAGAAACCGTCGAAAGCTTGAGCGGTTATAACGATCGTTATATAGGAATCGTTATGAACAAGCCGGTTAAGCTCACCGCCGTCGGCAACTCGACGGGTGTCATCCTGCCGAAGGAAGTGCTCGCACGCCTGAACGTCGAGCGCGGTGACGAGTTGTTCATCGTCGAGACGCCCAATGGCATCGAATTGCGTGCGCGCGATCCGGAGTTCGAAGAGAAAATGCGGATCGCCCGGCAGATCATGCGCGAGGATCGCGATCTGCTGCACGCACTTGCGCAGTGACGGATTGGATCTGGATCGACGCCGAGATCGCCGAAGCTGTCCACTCGGAGCAGTTGGCTGAACACGGTGGGCCCGCCGGTACCCGAGACCACGGGGCGCTGGAATCCGCATTGGCCCGGCCCGTCAATCTCGCGGCCTATGGCGAGCCCGACCTGGCGGAACTCGCCGCCACCTATGCGTTTGGCATTGCGCGCAACCATCCCTTTGTCGATGGCAACAAACGGACAGCGTGGATCGTCGCGCGGTTGTTCGTCCGATTGAACGGTGGGCAGTTGAGCTACGATCGGGAAGACGCCTATCGAACCGTGATCGCGCTCGCTGCCGGGCAACTCTCCGAAGCCGTGCTGGCCGATTGGCTCCGCCAGCGCCTGAATGGCGTTACCTGATCATGGCCCGTCGTCCCCTTCCCGGTCTGCCCACCCGCGAGCAGGTCCTGCGCTTTATCGAGGAGAGCCCGACCCCCGTCGGCAAGCGTGAGATCGCGCGCGCCTTCGGGCTGCACGCGCAGGACAAGATCGCGCTGAAGGCGCTGCTGCGCGACATGGCGAACGACGGCGATCTCGAGGCCGGCGCCGGGCGCAACTTCCACAAGGGCGGCGGCCTGCCCAAGGTGACCGTGCTGCGTGTCGTCGAGGTCGAGGAAGGCCCCGTCGCCATTCCCGACGCCTGGGACAAGGGCGGCACCCCGCCGCGCGTCCGCATCGTCGAGCATAGCAAGCGCGAGGCGCTCGGCATCGGCGACCGCATCCTCACCCGCATCGAGGAAGTGGGCAGCGGCTATCGCGCCCACCCGATGAAGAAGTTGTCGCGCAGTTCCGAGTTCGTGCTCGGTATCCTGCGCGAGGACAAGCGCGACCAGAAGGGCGGCGGCGTCGCGCGGAGCTGGCGGCTGGTGCCCGTCGACAAGCGGGCGCGGCTGGAAATCAACGTGTCCGATCCCGGCGAGGCCGAGCCGGGCGACCTCGTGCTCGTCGAGCCGACTGGGCGCCCGCCGCGGCAGACAGCGCGTGTCGTCGAGGTGCTGGGCGACCCGTTCGCGCCGCGCAGCTTCTCGCTGATCGCCATTCACGCCAAGGGCATCCCGCACCGCTTCCCCGACGAGGCCATCGCCGAGGCGAACGCGGCGGCGCAAGCGCCGCTCGGCGACCGCGAGGATCTGCGCCACCTGCCGATCCTCACCATCGATCCCGCCGATGCGCGCGACCATGACGACGCCGTTTGGGCCGCGCCCGACGACGATGCGGCGAACCAAGGCGGCTGGAAGGCCGTGGTCGCCATCGCCGACGTATCGTGGTTCGTTCGCCCCGGCAGCGCGCTCGACCGGGAGGCATTCAAGCGCGGCAACTCGGTCTATTTCCCCGACCGCGTCGTGCCGATGCTGCCCGAGGCGCTGTCCGCCGACGCCTGCTCGCTCGTCGCCAACGAGGACCGCGGCGTCCTGGCCTGCCATCTGCAGATCGCGCCTGACGGCAAGCTGCTGAAGTGGCGCTTCACCCGCGCGGTGATCCGCTGCGTCGAGAATATCGCCTATGAGGACGCGCAGGCGGCCATCGACGGCACCTTGGAAAGCCCGCACACCGAGACGATCCTGAAGCCGCTGTGGGGCGCGTGGGGCGTACTCGACAAGGCGCGCGGCAAGCGCGAGCCGCTCGAACTCGACCTGCCCGAACGCCGCGTCCAGATCGACGAGCAGGGCCGCATCATGAGCGTCGCGGTGCGCGAGCGGCTCGACGCGCACCGGCTGATCGAGGAGTTCATGATCACCGCCAACGTCGCGGCGGCCAAGGCGCTGGAGGCGAAGCGCGCGCCGTGCATGTACCGCGCGCACGAGCCGCCGAGCCGCGAGAAGCTGGCCGCGCTGAAGGAATATCTCGACACCTTCGACATCGAGATGGCGCTGGGCCAAGTGATCCAGCCGCGCACCTTCAACCGGTTGCTGGCACAGGTCGGCGACCGGCCGGAGAAGGAGCAGATCTCCGAGCAGGTCCTCCGCACCCAGACGCAGGCCTATTACACGCCCGAGCATCTCGGGCATTTCGGCCTGTCGTTGGGGAGCTACGCCCACTTCACCTCGCCGATCCGCCGTTACTCGGACCTCGTCGTCCACCGCGCACTGGTCCGCGCCTACAAGCTCGGCGAGGGCGGCCTTAGCGAGGATGAGGCGGCGAAAATGGCCGCGACCGGCGAGCATATCTCGATGACCGAGCGCCGCGCGATGGAGGCGGAGCGCGACACCATCGACCGCTATGTCGCGGCGTTCCTGTCCGAACGGGTCGGCGAGGTGCTGCCGGCGCGCATCACCGGCGTCGCCGCCTTTGGCTTTTTCGCGACGGTCGTCGGCATCGGCGGCGACGGGCTGGTGCCGATCTCGACGCTCGGCGACGAATATTTCGTCTTCGACAAGGGCACGCAGAAGATCGAGGGCAGCGAGAGCGGCACGATCTTCTCGCCGGGCCTGCGGCTCGACCTGCGACTCGCCGAGGCGAATCCGATCACCGGGGCACTGCGCTTCGAGCTGCCCGAGGCGCCGGCCGGCTCGGGCGCGCGGCCGGAACGTCATCGCCGCGACCGTCAGCGCCCGGGCGGGCGTCCCGGCGGCGGGCGGGGGCCGCGGCCGCCGTCATCGGGGCGTCGCAAACGCTAGGGCGGGCCTTGACTTCGGAAGGCTCCTGCGCCAGATAGCCCGCCGAACTGCGGCGAGCTTCGCCGCTTTTATTTTTTCGGACAGAGACCAAAGGGCGCCGAGATGGCCAAGCCGACTACCGTCAAGATCAAGCTCGTCAGCACGGCCGACACCGGCTTCTTCTACGTGACGAAGAAGAACCCGCGCACGCAGACCGAGAAGATGTCGTTCCGCAAGTATGACCCGGTCGTCCGCAAGCACGTCGAGTTCAAGGAAGCGAAGATCAAGTAGCTTCACGGCGCTCCCGCGCTGACACGGTGACGGCCGCCTTCGGGCGGCCGTTCGCGTTTCTGCCGTCTTCTAGACGAACTGCCGGATGGTCTCGATAAAGCGGACGACCGATATCGGCTTGGCGATATAGGCGTCGCAGCCGCCCTGCCGGATTCGCTCCTCGTCGCCCTTCAGCGCGAAGGCGGTAACCGCGATTACCGGAATCGACGCCAGCGCCGGCTCGTTCTTGAGGCTGCGGGTGATGTCGAGCCCCGACACCTCGGGCAGCTGGATGTCCATCAGGATCAGGTCCGGCCGCCGCTCGCGCACCAGTTCGACGACGCCCTTGCCGTCGCGCGTCGGGATCGTCGCATAGCCGTGCGCCTCGAGGAGGTCGCAGAAGAGCTTCATGTTGAGGTCATTGTCCTCGACGACGAGAATCGTCTTCGTCATGATCGCGCAACATCCTCTGCTCTACGTAACAACGCGGAATAGCCGCCGGCGCGGGGCTGGCGGCTTCCCTCGGGCCGGATTAGACCTTCATTCGGCATGGGAGGCTACGGGAAAATGAAAAGCGCGCGGCTCGACGCCGAAACGCTGGCCCTGCGCGCGCTCGCCTGGATCGTCGGCGACCCGTCGATGGGGCCGCGGCTGCTGGCGCTGACCGGCCTCGACGTGCCGACCCTGCGCACCCGCGCCGCCGACCCGGACGTGCTCGGCGCGACGCTCGCCTTCCTCGAAGGACATGAGGCGAGCCTGCTCGCCGCCGCCGAGGCGCTCGACGTGCGCCCGCAGGAACTGGTCGCCGCCCGGGCCGCACTCGGCGCATGACCGGCCGTCCACTGGTCATCTGCGATTGTGACGAGGTGCTGATGCACTTCGCCGCGCCATTCCGCGGTTACTTAAGCGATGTCCACGACATGGAGCTCAACTTCGAAAGCTTCTCGCTGTCGGGATCGATCCGTCGCCGCGCCTGCGGCAGCGGCATCACCCAGGCCGACGTCGAGCCGCTGCTCGACGGCTTCTTCGAGCAATGGATCGACCGGCAGTATCCCGCCGCCGGCGCGGTCGAGGCCCTGGCGACGCTGGCGCAGGGCGCCGACATCGTCATCCTGACCAACGTCAAGGACATGGTTCGCACCCGGCGCGGCGCCGAACTGGCCAAGCATGGCATGCCCTATGAGGTGATCTGTAACCGCGGGCCGAAGGGGCCGCCGGTCGCCGCGCTGATCGCCGAGCGCGCGCCGCGTACGGTCGTCTTCGTCGACGACCTGCCGCCACACCATGGATCGGTGGCGAAACATGCGCCCGAAGTTCATCGCCTGCACATGGTCGCCGACCCCGAGTTACGCGCGCTGATCCCCGCCGCCCCTGATGCGCACGCCAGGATCGACGACTGGCCGGCGGCGCTCGATCATATCCGACGCGTTCTGGCCGTCTGAGCGGCGCCCCGCCCCAGCCCGCCCCGCTTGCACTTTTTCCCGGCAGGTGCTTTGACGGGGGGCAATTCTCGGAGCGAACATGAGCATCGAAGAGCGTCTGCGTCAGGCCGGTATCGAACTTCCGCAGGCCGCCGCTCCGGCGGCTAATTATGTGCCCTTCGTGATGGAGAACGGCCTGCTGCATATCGCCGGCCAGATTCCCTTCCAGAAGGACGGCAGCCTGCTGAAGGGTCGCCTCGGCGAGAACCAGTCGATCGAGGAAGGCCAGGCCGCCGCGCGCCTCTGCGCGATCAACCTGATGGCACAGATGAAGGCGGCGCTCGGCTCACTCGATCGCGTCACCCGCATCGTCAAGCTCGGCGTGTTCGTCTCCTCGACGCCCGATTTCACCGACCAGCCCAAGGTGGCGAACGGCGCATCCGACCTGATGGTCGAAATCTTCGGCGACGCCGGGCGCCATGCTCGCTCGGCGGTCGGCGTCACCGTGCTGCCGCTCGGCGTGCCGGTCGAAGTCGACGCCATCGTCGCCTACGCCTCGGCTTTCTGAGCCTATGTTCTGGCCGAAGCTCGATATTGAGAAGTCGGCGCTGAGCTTCCTGACGCGTCAGCCGTACGCGCACCGCGGGCTGCATGACGAAGCCGCCGGCATTCCCGAGAACAGTCTCGCCGCCTTCGATCGCGCGATCGAGCGCGGCTATGGCCTCGAACTCGACGTGCGAATGACGCGCGACGGCGACGTCATCGTCTTTCACGACCCCAATCTTGACCGCATGACCGATGGTCGCGGCCAGATCGCGTTGATGTCGTGGCAGCAGCTGAAGGGCTTCAAGCTCAAGAACAGCGACGAGACGCTGAAGACCTTGCACGACATCCTGCTGCATGTGCGCGGCCGGGTGCCGGTGCTGATCGAGGTCAAGGCGACCGAAAACAAATTCCTGCCCGCCTGCTTCGCGGTGCGCCGCGCGCTTGAGGGCTATCGCGGCGCCGCCGCCGTCATGTCCTTCCACCCCGGCGTCTCCGCCTGGTTCGCGCTGCACGCGCCGAAGGTGGTGCGTGGGCTGGTGATGACCGAAACCGATGGCCGCGCCTTCTCCAAATACAACATCCGCAAGCGCATCCGGCGGCAGCTGCTCGTCTCCAAGGCGAAGCCGCATTTCATCGCCTATGACATCCGCCGCCTGCCCTCGCCGTTTATCGCCGCTGCCCGCGAGCGCGGCATGAAGATCCTGGCGTGGACGGTGCGCGGCGACGCAGCGCATGCGGTTGCCGCCAAGGCGGCCGACCAGGTGATCTTCGAAGGCGAGCTGCCGGCCGGCAAGGCCGCCTGAGCATCCTGCCATGGACGCCGCGCGCCTGATCACCAGCGCGACCGAAATCGACCCCGCCGACTGGGATGCCTGCGCCGGCAGCGGCAATCCATTCATCAGCCACGCCTTCATCAGCGCGCTCGAGGAATCGGGCAGCGCCGTCGCCGAGGCCGGCTGGGGACCGGCGCATCTGCTGGTCGACGACGACGATGGCCGACCCGCCGGCATCCTCCCCGGCTGGTTCAAGTCGCACAGCCAGGGCGAATATGTGTTCGACCATGGCTGGGCCGACGCTTTCGAGCGCGCCGGCGGGCGCTATTACCCGAAGCTGCAGATCGCCGTGCCGTTCACGCCGGTGCCCGGCCCGCGGCTGCTGGCCCGCGATCCGCGGGCGGTGCCGGCGCTGATCGGTGCCGCCGAAGCGGCGGTCGCGCAATTCGGCCTGTCGTCGGCACATGCTACCTTCCTGACGCCCGAGGACGTGGTGGCGTTCGAGGCGGCGGGGTGGATGATCCGCACCGGCCAGCAATTCCACTGGACCAATCGCGGCTACGTCGATTTCGACGCCTTCCTCGCCGACCTCGCCTCGCGCAAACGCAAGGCGATCCGTCGTGAGCGCACGGCGGCGCTGGAGGGCATCGAGGTCGAACATGTCAGCGGCGCGGCACTGACCGAGGGGCATTGGGATGCCTTCTGGGGCTTCTATCAGGACACCGGCTCGCGGAAGTGGGGCCGCCCCTATCTGACGCGCCGCTTCTTCAGCCTGCTGTCGGAGCGGATGGCCGACCGGGTGCTGCTCATCCTCGCGAAACAGGACGGCCGCTACATCGCCGGCGCACTCAACCTGATCGGCGACGATGCGCTCTACGGCCGCTATTGGGGCTGCGTGGAGGACCGGCCCTTCCTGCACTTCGAGCTCTGCTATTATCAGGCGATCGACGCAGCGATTGCGCGGGGCCTGCAGCGTGTCGAGGCCGGTGCGCAGGGCGAGCACAAGCTGGCGCGCGGCTATCTGCCGACCCCGACCTGGTCGGCCCACTACATCGCTCATCCGGGCCTGCGCCGCGCCGTCGGCGACTTTCTGGAGGCCGAGCGCAATGCGGTCGCGCAGGAAATCGAGCTGCTCGGCGAGTATGCGCCGTTCAAGCGCGAGGGTTAGCACCGCCTCCGAAACGATTGGCGGATTTCGCCAATGATTGGCGCTCCTCCAAATTCACCCACAACCGTGATTGCGGATCAAATATTTGATAATGAACGATCTTATACTCAATATCGCAAACTGGCACGCGGGTTGCTCTAGGGAGGGCATCGGTGGAATTTCCCACCGACACCAAGGAGACCCACGATGCTTTTCTCTTCGAGCCTTCACCGCCTGATGGTTAGCAGCCTCGCCGCCACCATCGTCACCGTGATCCTGACGGCCGCCGCCGCCGGCCCGGCCGTCATCTGAGCCCGTACCCGTAGCTTCGCGTAGTTTTACACAGGAGGGGGTGCCGGTGCTGGAGCTTGAAGGCGTCACGAAACGCTATGGCCGCAAGGTCGTGCTCGACGGCATCTCGGCGACCTTCCCGACCGGGCTGACCTTGCTGGTCGGCCCCAGCGGCGCGGGAAAGTCGACGTTGCTCCGGCTGCTGGCGACGGCGGAAAAGCCGAACCGCGGCCGGATGAGCTGGGCGGGTGAACCGCTTCCCAAGGCCCGCACGATGCTGCGCCGCACCCTCGGCTATGCGCCGCAGGCGGTCGACCTGCCCGACGACCTGACGGCGCGCGAATTCGCGCTGCACATGGCGTCGCTGAAAGGTCTCGACCTTGCCGCCGCCGACCGCCAGTTCCTCGCCATCACCGATGCGATCGGCCTCCATGCCGATGCCAACAGCCGCATTGCGACTTTTTCCGGTGGCATGCGCCGCCGCCTGATCTTCGCGCAGGCGCTGCTCGGCGCGCCGCGCCTGCTGGCGCTCGACGAACCGACCGCCGAGCTGGACTCCGAAACCGCGCGCCGCGTCGGCGCGCTGATCGTCGAGGCCGCACGCACCGCCACCGTGGTGATGACCACCCACCTCGCCGACGAACTCGCCCCGCTGGCGGTCGCCACCCTGCGCGTCGACGGCGGGCAGGTGGCGACGGCATGAGCGCGGTCGTGATCGCGCGCTCGTCCTTCACCACCTCGCTGCTCCGCTATTCGCGCAGCTGGGGGCTGTGGCTGTTATTGCTCGTGTCGCTGGTCGGCACCCGCTTCTGGGTGCCGCGCGACGACGGCTCGACGATCATCATCGCGGTGGCCAACAAGATTCCGGTGATGACCTCGGCGATGCTCGGCGTGTCGCTCGGCATCGTCGTGTCCACCTTGCTGCTGCCGATCGGCTACATCTACCTGCGGTCGAACACCACGCGCCGCCAGCCGTGGCAGATCGAGGAGGTTGCCGCCGGCTCGCGGGTCGCCATCGCGCTCGGGCGCTTCGGCGCCGATGTGGCGATGCTGTTCACCGTGCTCGGCGTGCTGACCGTTGCCGGCTGGTTCCTTGCCTGGCTGCTCGTTCCCGCGGCCGAGTTGAACGTCGCCCATGTCGCGCTGGCGCTCTGGCTGATCGCCGGGCCGGCGGTGATGGGCCTTGCCGCCATCCGCATCCTGTTCGACGCACTGCCGCCACTGCGAACCGCGCTCGGTGACTTCTTCTACTTTATGATCTGGATGGCCTCCCTCGTCGCGCCGAGCGTCAGCGCCAAGGATCCGCCGAGCTTTGCCGCCAACATGGCCGACTTCGGCGGCTTCGTGCGGCCGCTGGTGTTCGATGCGCCGAATGGCGACGGCGGCTTCCAGATCGGTGGCGGGCCGGTCGAGGCAGGTCGCATTCCGCTCGACGTGATGGCAGGGCTGATGTCGCCCGGCTACGTCGACTCGCGCTTCGCCTGGGCCGGCATCGCCATCCTCGTCGCGGCGTTCGCGGGGCTGGTCTATCGCCCACACCGCCCGCGTCGCCCCTCGATAAAGGCCGGGCGCCTTACGCGCTGGCTCGCCCCCGGCGCCCCGCCCGCCGCCGATCCGGCCGCGCCTGCCGCACCGCAGAGCGCCTTTGCGCCACTGAATCTGATTATCGCCGAGTTCCAGTTGATCGGCCGCGGCCGGCTGTTCCCGCTGCTGGCGATTGCCGTGGCCGCGGCCGGCTATCTCACCGATTTCCGCCACGCCGCCAGCCCGGCGATGCTGTTGCTGCTGATGTTCGGGCTGACCGCGCACGCCGGCCGCAGCGAGGCGCGCGGCCTGCGGCTGCTCGGCGGCACCGCCGCGTTGCCGCCGATGGCGCGCCGTGCGGCCTTCGTGGCGGCGGGCATCCTGTGGTCGCTGCTGATGGCGCTGCCCGCCATCGTTGCCGGGCCGGTCGGCGAGCAGGCGCTGCTGGCGCTAATGACCGGCGCGGCCGCGGCTGTGGCCTCCTCGGCGCTGGCCGCGCTCAGCGGGTCGGCGTTCGCCCCCCGCGTCGTGCTGCTGATCGCCTGGTACGCCTACCTATCGGCTTAGGCGGCGAGCGCAACACCATCGGCGAGCCAGGCGCGGGCCTGACGCTGCGCCTCGGAAATCTCCCAGGCCGACATTTCGGCGGCCACTTCGGCGCGGTCTTCCTGCGCGCGGCGGTCGCCGGACAGCGCGGCAAGGTTGAACCATTTATGCGCTTCGATCAGGTCGATCTCGACACCGTGGCGGCCGACCGAATAGTCGACACCCAGTTCATAATAGTTCGCGGCGCGGCCGATGCCGGCGTTGGCGAGGCGCTCGGCGACGATGCGGCGCTGCATCGCTTCACTGTGACCCATAACTCAACTCCTCAAATCGGCCTTCGTGACTCTGAACGGCCGCTGAGGAGCAGTTTTTAGGTTAACGTCATAAAGATAGGTTAACGGCGATATTATCGATCAGCCGCGTAGCGCCCATCCGCGCCGCCGCCAGCAGTCGCGCTGGCCGATCGAGTTTTTCAATGATTTCCAGCGTATTGGCATCGCGCAACTCGACATAATCGACCGCCCCGAAACCCGCCGCAAGCAGCCGCTGGACGGTGCCTGCTAGTGTAGATTCCACATCGCCTCCGCCGACGATTTCCGCTGCTGCTGCCGCCATCGCACGCGGCAACTCGACCGCGCGGGCACGTTCGTCGGCGGAGAGATAGGCGTTGCGCGACGACAGCGCGAGGCCGTCGCTTTCACGGATGGTGGGATGGCCGACGATCTCGGTCGGGATGTCGAGGTCGCGGGCGAGGCGGCGGATGGTAAGGAGCTGCTGGTAATCCTTCTCGCCGAAGATCGCGACGTCGGCCTGCGCCTGATTGAGCAGCTTGCTCACCACCGTGGCGACGCCGTCGAAATGACCGGGCCGCGCGGCGCCATCGAGATCGTCGGTGACACCCGACACGCTGACGTTGGTGGCAAAACCCGCCGGATACATCTCGGCGACACCCGGCGCGAACAGCAAGCTACAGCCCTGTCCATCGAGCGCTTGGGCATCGGCGGCTTCCTGCCGCGGATAGCGATCGAGGTCCTCCGCCGGGCCGAACTGTTTGGGATTGACGAAGATCGTCGCGATCACCCGGTCGGCACGGCGCAGCCCTTCGGCGACCAGCGCCAGATGCCCGGCATGCAGCGCGCCCATCGTCGGCACGAGCGCCACGTTCAGTCCGTCGCGGCGCCAGCCGGCAACGGTGGCGCGCAGCTCGGCGACGGTACGGACGATCGGCATCTTCATGGCGGTCGGGCTCTCGATTGACAGGGTGCCTCCCCTGTCGGAAACACGGCCGCGCAAATCAAGCGTTTCGAGTATCGGGGGGTTATGGCCGCGCATTTGATCGTTCTCGGCAACGAGAAGGGCGGGACGGGCAAGTCGACGACGGCGGTGCATGTCGCCGTGGCGCTGGCGCATGCCGGCTTCAAGGTCGGCGCGCTCGACCTCGACGGCCGCCAGCGCACCTTCGCCCGCTATATCGAGAACCGCAGCGCTTTCGCCGCCAAGCGCGGCCTCGAGCTGCCGACGCCCGAGACGGTGGTGATCACCGACGAGACCCCCGATCTCGACCGCGAACGGCTGATCGCGCAGGTCGGCGCCTTCGCGCGCAGCAAGGACGCGATCGTCATCGACACGCCGGGCCGCGACAGCGTGTTGGGGCGCACCGCGATGGGCATCGCCGACACGCTCGTAACGCCCTTGAACGACAGTTTCGTCGACTTCGACCTGATCGGGCAGGTCGATCCCGATACCTACAAAGTGAAGCGCCCGAGCTTTTACGCCGAGCTGGTGTGGGACGCGCGCAAGGCGCGGGCGAAGGTCGATGGCGGCTCGGTCGACTGGGTGGTGCTGCGCAACCGCCTGTCGTCGCTGGAGGCGCGCAACCGGAAGCGCGTCGGCGGCGCGCTCGACGAGCTGTCGAAGCGCATCGGCTTCCGCGTCGTGCCGGGCCTGTCCGAGCGCGTGATCTACCGCGAGCTGTTCCCCAAGGGCCTGACCCTGCTTGACACCGCCGTCATCGACGAGGTGAGCATGAGCCATGTCGCGGCGCGTGCCGAGCTGCGCGAACTGATCGGCAGCCTCAACCTGCCGATGTGGGACGCCGCGGCACAGGCATCGGCATGATCAAGTTCCTGATCCTCATCGGCCTCGCCGTCGTCGCCTATCTCTATTTCACCGGTCAGCTGACGAAGAGCCGCGGCACGATGAGCCTTGGCGAGGCGCGTGCCGTTCTCGGCGTCGATGCCGATGCCGATGTCGACGCCGTGCGCGCCGCCCACCGCCGCATCGTGGCACAGGTCCACCCCGACAAGGGCGGCACCGCCGAGCTGACCGCCCGCGTCAACGCGGCGCGCGACATTCTGCTGAAAGCATTGAACCGCAACGATGGCGACGCGTCTTAACCTCGCCACCCTCAGGAGCCTTTCATGACCCATGCGTTCCACCCGACGACGCTTCGCGAATATGACATCCGCGGCGTGATCGGATCGACGCTGGGCGAGGCCGACGCGCGCGCCATCGGCCGCGGCTTCGGCACGCGGGTGCGCCGCGCCGGCGGCAATCGCGTTTCGGTCGGTTATGACGGCCGCCTGTCGTCGCCAGCGATGGAGGCGGCGCTTGTCGAAGGTCTGCGCGCTTCGGGCTGCGACGTGGTGCGCATCGGCCTCGGGCCGACGCCGATGCTCTATTATTCGGTGTACGCGCTGAAGTGCGACGGCGGCATCATGATCACCGGCAGCCATAACCCGCCCGATTACAACGGCTTCAAGATGATGCTCGGTTCGGCGCCCTTCTACGGCGACGATATCCGCAACATCGGCGAGCTGGCGGCGGCGGGCGACTGGGAAGACGGCGCCGGCGGTGTCGAGAGCGTCGATATCAAGGAACAGTATGTCGACCGGCTGCTGCAGAATTTCGACGGCCAGGCCTTCAACATCGCCTGGGACGCCGGCAACGGTGCGGCGGGCGAGATCCTCGAAATGCTGGTCGCCAAGCTGCCCGGCAAGCATCACCTTCTCTACACCGAGATCGACGGCACTTTCCCCAACCATCACCCCGATCCGACCGTCGAGGCCAATCTCGTCGATCTGAAGAAGGTCGTCGCCGACCATCAGCTCGACTTCGGCATCGCCTTCGACGGCGACGGCGACCGCATCGGGGCGATCGACGGCAAGGGCCGCGTCGTCTGGGGCGACCAGTTGCTGATGGTGCTGTCGGAGGCGGTGCTCGCCGCAGTGCCGGGCGGCACGATCATCGCCGACGTGAAGGCCAGCCAGGCGCTGTTCGACCATGTCGCGGCGCGCGGTGGCAAGCCGCTGATGTGGAAGACCGGCCACTCGCTGATCAAGGCGAAGATGAGGGAGGTCGACTCTCCGCTCGCCGGCGAGATGAGCGGCCACATCTTCTTCGCACATGATTATTATGGCTTCGACGACGCGCTCTACGCCGCCGTGCGCCTGATCCGCGCCGTCTCGCAACTCGGCGGCTCGCTGACCCGCCTGCGCGACGCGATGCCCGAACTGGTCAACACGCCGGAGATGCGCTTCCAATGTTCGGAGGAGCGCAAGTTCGAGGTGGTGAAGGAGGTGCTCGCCCGCCTGAAGGCCGCCGGTGCGCAGATCGACGAGACCGATGGCGCGCGCGTCAACACCCCCGACGGCTGGTGGCTGCTTCGCGCCTCCAACACGCAGGACGTACTGGTCGCCCGCGCCGAGGCGAACAACGAGCCGGCGCTGAAGCGACTGATGGCGGAAATCAACGCGCAGCTTGAGGCGTCGGGCGTCGCGCCAGTGGAAGTCGACCACTAAATCATTGATTTATCTCGCATCACACAATTTATTGTGCAGTGCACAAAAATGCATTGAAACGGAAACAATCCGGGCTTATGTTGCACCGCAGCATAGCCGTCGAAATATGCGGCTGACCTGAAACGATCTGGAAGGATAGTATCATGGCTACCGCCACCAAGACCGAGAAGACCGCCGAGACGATCAAGGCGACCGCGCAGACCGCGATCGACCAGGGCAAGGCTGCTTTCGAGCAGGCCTCGACCCGCACCCGCGAGGCGATGGACCGCGGCGTGAAGTCGCTCGAGGAGATCAACGAATTCAACCGCGGCAACGTCGAAGCGCTCGTGCAGTCGGGCAAGGCCGCCGCGCAGGGCTTCGAAAAGCTGGCGCAGGGCGCCGTCGCGTTCTCGAAGAAGAACCTTGAGGAAGGCACCGCCGTCGTCCGCACGCTGACCGCCGCGAAGACCCCGAACGAGTTCTTCGCCGCCTCGAACGAGTATGCGAAGTCCTACTTCGACAGCCTCGTCGCCGAGATGTCGCGCGTCACCGAGACCTCGATGAAGGTCATGGGCGAAGTGTTCGAGCCGATCTCGAACCGCGCTGCTCTCGCCGCCGACAAGATCAAGACCGCGGCCGTCGCGCGCTAAGCGCTGACAGCTCAGTCTGACCGGAAGGGCGGGCGCCGCAAGGCCCCGCCCTTCTTCGTTTCGCGCCCGTGACCGCGCAACCTCTTGTCCCCGGGCGGCGGCGTGCCATATCATGGACGTTCCCAGAGCAAGCGTGAGCGAATTACCGGCGATGATCGATCCACGGCTGTATCCGATCACGATGGCGCGTCCCGACGACGCGGACGTCGGCGACGGCCAGACCGGCGTCGCCACCAAGACGGCGCCAAAGACCAAGCGCCCGTCGCTCTACAAGGTGCTGATGCTCAACGACGACTACACGCCGATGGAGTTCGTCGTCCTCTGCCTGCAGCGCTTCTTCCGCATGGATATGGAGGACGCGACGCGGGTGATGCTGCACGTCCACCAGAAGGGCGTCGGCGTCTGCGGCGTGTTCACCTACGAGGTCGCCGAGACCAAGGTGAACCAGGTGCTCGACTTCGCGCGTGAGCACCAGCATCCGCTGCAATGCACGCTGGAAAAGGCCTGAGCCTTCTACCGCCGGCGATCAGATCGCCACTTCGTTGAAATCCTCGAACAGCCGGTCGACGATCAGCTCGGCCGCCTCCACCGGTGACAGCCGCGTCGTGTCGATGCGGATTTCCGGTGCCTCGGGCGCCTCATAGGGCGAATCGATGCCGGTGAAGTTCTTCAGTTCGCCCGACCGCGCCTTCTTGTAGAGCCCCTTCACGTCGCGCTTCTCGGCATCGGCCAGCGGCGTATCGACGAACACCTCAATGAACTCGCCCGCGCCCATCAGGTCGCGCGCCAGCTGACGTTCCGCACGGAACGGCGAGATGAAGCTGGTGATGACGATAAGCCCGGCGTCAAGCATCAGCTTCGCCACCTCGGCGACGCGACGGATATTCTCGACGCGGTCGGCGTCGGTAAAGCCGAGGTCGCGGTTGAGGCCGTGGCGGACATTGTCGCCGTCGAGCGTGTAGGTGCGCCGGCCGAGCGCGTGCAGCCGTTTCTCGACGAGGTTGGCGATCGTCGACTTGCCGGCGCCCGACAGACCGGTGAACCACAGCACCGCCGGCCGCTGGCCGTTCATCGCGGCGCGCGCCGCCTTCGACACGTCGAGCGCCTGCCAGTGGATGTTGTGCGCGCGGCGCAGCGCGAAGTGGATGAGGCCGGCGCCGACGGTGGCGTTGGTCATCCGGTCGATGAGGATGAAGCCGCCGGTGTCGCGGTTCGCCTCATAGGGGTCGAAGGCGACCGGCTGGTCGACCTGCACATTGCAGGTGCCGATGGCGTTGAGGCCGAGCGTCTTCGCCGAGGCCTTCTCCAGCGTGTTGACGTTCACCTGGTGCTTGATCTCGGTCACCGTCGCCGTGACCGTCCGCGCGCCGATCTTCAGCCAATAGGGCCGGCCGGCGAGCAGCGGTTCGTCCGCCATCCAGATCAGCGTCGTCTCGAACTGGTCCGCGACCTCGGCCGGCGCGTCGGCACTGACGATCATGTCGCCCCGCGACACGTCCACTTCGCGATCAAGGGTCAGCGTCACCGACTGGCCCGTCACCGCTTCGGCCAGATCGCTGTCCTGCGTGACGATCCGCGCGATCACCGCTTCGCGGCCCGACGGCAGGATACGCACCCGGTCGCCCGGCCGCACCGCGCCGCCGGCGACCAGGCCGGCATAGCCGCGAAAATCGAGGTTGGGCCGGTTCACCCATTGTACCGGGAAGCGCAGTGGCGCGTCGCCGGCCGCCTCGGCCACCTCGACGGTTTCCAGATGCGCCATCAGCGACGGGCCGCCATACCAGGGTGTGTTCGGCGACGGCGCGGTGATGTTGTCGCCCTTGAAACCCGAAATCGGGATCGCGACCGGATCGGGCAGGCCGATCTCGGCGGCGAACGCGCGATACTCCGCGACGATGGCGTCGAAGACCGCCTGATCGTAGCCGACCAGGTCCATCTTGTTCACCGCCAGCACGATTTGGCGGATGCCGAGCAGCCCGACGAGATAGGAATGCCGCCGCGTCTGCGTCAGCACGCCCTTGCGCGCATCGACGAGGATAACGGCGAGGTCGGCGGTCGAGGCGCCGGTGACCATGTTGCGCGTATACTGCTCATGCCCCGGCGTATCGGCGACGATGAACTTGCGCCGGTCGGTCGAGAAGAAGCGGTAGGCGACGTCGATGGTGATGCCCTGCTCGCGCTCGGCGGCGAGGCCGTCGACGAGCAGCGCGAAGTCGATCTCCTGCCCCTGCGTGCCGTGGCGCTTCGAATCCGCCGCCAGCGCCGCGAGCTGATCCTCGAAGATCATCTTCGAATCGTAGAGCAGCCGGCCGATCAGGGTCGACTTGCCGTCGTCGACCGAGCCGCAGGTGATGAAACGCAGCAGCGACTTGTGCCGGTGCTGGTCGAGATAGGCGTCGATGTCCTCGGCGATGAGGTCGGAGATATGAGCCATCAGAAATAGCCCTCCGCCTTCTTCTTCTCCATCGACGCGGCCTGATCGTGATCGATCGCCCGCCCCTGCCGCTCCGAGGTGGTGGTCAGCAGCATTTCCTGGATGATCTCCGGCAAGGTGGCCGCCTCGCTCTCGACCGCGCCGGTCAGCGGGTAGCAGCCGAGCGTGCGGAAGCGCACCGTCCGCGTCTCCGGCGTCTCGCCATCGCGCAGCGGCAGCCGCGCGTCGTCGACCATGATCAGCAGGCCGCCCCGCTCCACCACCGGTCGCGGCGCCGCGAAATAGAGCGGCACGATCGGGATGTTTTCGAGGTGGATGTACTGCCAGACGTCGAGCTCGGTCCAGTTGGAGATCGGGAACACCCGGATGCTCTCGCCCGGCCGCTTCTTCGCATTGTAGAGCCGCCACAGCTCGGGCCGCTGGTTCTTCGGGTCCCAGCGATGGCTGTCCGAGCGGAAGGAGAACACCCGCTCCTTGGCGCGGCTCTTCTCCTCGTCGCGCCGCGCGCCGCCGAAGGCCGCGTCGAAGCCGTACTTGTCGAGCGCCTGCCGCAGCCCCTCGGTCTTCCACAGATCGGTGTGCAGCGAGCCATGGTCGAACGGGTTGATGCCGCGCGCCTCGGCCTCCGGGTTGCGATGGACCAGCAGCTCCATCCCCGCCGCCGCCGCGCTGCTCTCGCGCATCGCGTACATGTCGCGGAATTTCCACGTCGTATCGACGTGCAGCAGCGGGAACGGCGGCGGCGCGGGGAAGAAGGCCTTCCGCGCCAGATGCAGCATCACGGCTGAATCCTTGCCGATCGAATAGAGCATCACCGGCTTGGTCGCCTCGGCGGCGACCTCCCGCATGATGTGGATCGCCTCGGCTTCGAGGCGCTGGAGATGCGTTAGGCGGTGGCCGGCTGCCGCGGTCATGGCAATGTTCATAGCCCGGCCCGTGTCGGAGCGCGACCGCCTGTCCTCAACGGAGATTTTCTTGCCCGCGGCAAACCTTATTGCTGCGGCTCGCGGGTGGCTTCCTCGGCCGCCTGCGCCGCAGCCTGAATCTGCTCGCGCGCCTGTTCGATCGCCGCGGCTGCCTCTTCGCCGCCAACCGCCGCCGCCTGACCGATCAGCTCCTCGAGTGCGGCGGCCGACGCGGCGTTCAGTTCGGCGGTGGTGTCGATCTCGTCGCCCTCTTCTGCCCCATCGTCGTCATTCGACGCCGCGGCGGCGCGGGTACGAAGCTGCGGCAGCGCCTGCATCATGAACTTGCGCCAGGTCTCGGCCGGCAGGCCGCGGCCGGTCACGCCGTTCATCGGCGAATTGTCGTCGTTGCCGAACCAGACGCCCACAATGAGATCGCCCGCGAATCCAACGAACAGCGCGTCGCGGAAATTCTGCGTGGTGCCGGTCTTGCCATAGGCATCGACGCCGGGAAGCCGTGCCGAATTGCCGGTACCGCGCGCCACCGCGACCTCGAGCAGCTTCTTCATGTCCGCTGCCTCGGGGAAGCCGCGCGTCGCCCGCGCCGCACCGCTCACCCGCTCGCGCCAGCCCGGCTGGCGATCAGCGAGACCGATCGGCGTGATCGGATAGCGCTCGGCAGCGACGGCGGCATAGGCCGAGGTCAGTTCGAGCAAGGTCATCCGCGAGGTGCCGAGCGACAGCGCCGGCCACGGGTTGAGGTAGGATTTGACGCCGAGGTCGCGGGCGACGCGGATCACCTCGCGCGTGCCGACATCCTGGGTGATGCGCGCGGCCGCAACGTTGCTGGAGGCGGCGACCGCCCGATAGAGGGTGATGCCCGGCCCGCGATACTTGCCCTCGTCGTTGCGCGGCTTCCAGCCGTCGATCTCGACCGGCGTGTCGTCGACCGTCGAATTGGGGTCGTAGCCGTTCCGCAGCGCCGCCAGATAGACGAACAGCTTGAACGACGAGCCCGGCTGGCGCTTCGCCTGCGCGGCGCGGTTGTACTGATTGTCCTTGTAGCTGCGCCCGCCGACCATCGCGACGACGCGGCCGTCGGGGCGCATCGCGATCAGCGCGCCCTGATTGGCGTGCAGCCAGGTGCCCGGGCCGTCGGTCGCCTCGCGAACCACCTTCTCGGCGATCGCCTGGAGTTCGGGGTCGAGCGTGGTGCGGACGCGCACCTCGCCATAGTGCCTGCCATCCATCTCCTCGCGCGCCTGCCCCATCACCCAGTCGGCGAAATAGGAGCCGGTGGGGAGCTGCGGGCGGCCACGGGTGAAGGTCGCGGGGCGGGTGCGGTCGGCCTGCGCCTGCGTCAGCGTGCCGGCATCGACCATCGTCTGGAGAACGACTTCCGACCGGTCCTGTGCGCGCTTCAGGTGCCGGCTGGGCGCCAGCGCCGAGGGCGCCTTGATGATGCCGGCGAGCATCGCCGACTGGGCCAAGGTCAGGCTTTCAGGCTCGCGGTCGAAATAGGTGCGCGCGGCGGCGCGCAGCCCATAGGCGCCCTCGCCGAAATAGACGCTGGAAAGATAGCGCGACAGGATCTCGTCCTTGGTCAGCCAGGTTTCCAGCCACAGCGCGATGATCACTTCCTGCGCCTTGCGGCGGTAGCTGCGCTCGTGGGTCAGGAAAGAGGTTTTGGCGAGCTGCTGGGTGACTGTGGAGCCGCCCTGTACCACCTCGCCCGCCTGCATGTTGGCGAGGAAGGCGCGGCTGAGGCCGCGAATGTCGATGCCGATATGATCGTAGAAGCGCCGGTCCTCGGTCGACAGCACCGCATCGATAACGTGCGGCGGCAGCTTCGCGATATCGACCGGCTCTTCCTTGAAATCGCCGCGCCGCGCGAACGGCGTGCCTTCGTCGTCGAGCAGCACCAGCGCCGGCTGGTCGAGCGGTTCGAGCGCGCGCCCCAGCGGCGCGGTCCACGCCAGCCAGGCGACCATCAGCACGAACAGCGCGAACAGGCCAGCGAAGATGCGCTTCCACGGCAAGCGGCGCTTGGCCGGCGGCTGGCCCTGCGGGTCGATGCCCTCGAGCTCTGGATCGTCGGCGACGGGGGACGAAAACGACATGGGCGTCCTCAATACAGGCCCGCGATGCGCGCCGCCAGCGGCCGTATCAGTGCGCCGCCTTGGGCGTTTCCATCAACTCGACGAGCACGCCACCCATGTTCTTCGGATGGACGAAGATCACCGGGGTGCCGTGCGCGCCGATGCGCGGCTCGCCGAGCACGGTGGCGCCCTTCTCCTTCATGTCGGCGGCGGCGACATGGATGTCGGCGACCTCGAAGCACACATGATGCTGGCCGCCGGAAGGGTTCTTTTCGAGGAACTTGTGGATCGGCGAGGCTTCGCCCAGCGGCTCGATCAACTCGATCTGGCTGTTCGGCAGGTCGACGAAGCAGACGCGCACGCCCTGCGGCGGCAGGTCGAAGGCATCGTGGATCTTGGTTGCGCCAAGCAGGTCGCGATACGTCTTCACCGACTCCTCGATCGAGGGCGTGGCAACGCCAACGTGATTCAGGCGGCCGATCATCAGGCGATTCCCCCGGACTGTTCGTCGTGACGGATGCGCTATGCCGGGGCGGAAAGGTGCATGCAACGGGCGTTTTGGCGCGCTTTCCGGCCCCTTAATCATGAAAAACGCACAAGGAGGGGGCTACCCCTCCACAGGGGGATTGCTAAGTCGCCGCCTTCGCGCCTACGAAAAGGGAAGCCCCGCTGCGATTTGCCGAGCAAACGGCACCCGCAGAGCAGGCTTAGAACTTCGGAGTGGGAGGACTGAATGGCCGAAAAGAAACCCAACGCGCTTCAGACCAAGCTGACCCCGTCGGCCGAGCTCGGCGCCGTCGTCGGCACCGGGCCGATCGCCCGTGGCGAGTGCGTCAGCAAGATGTGGGAATACATCAAGAAGAACGACCTCCAGAACCCCGCCAACAAGCGCGAGATTCTGGCTGATGCCAAGCTGAAGCCGATCTTCGGCGGCAAGGACAAGGTGTCGATGTTCGAGATGAACAAGCACCTGGCCGGCCACCTCAAGTAGGATTTGGCCGCGCGCTGCCGCCAAGGCAGCGACGCCAACGAGAAAGCCCGGCTTCACCGCCGGGCTTTTTCATTTTGAGGAGGAGCGCCGCCTCAATTGTAGTTGAAGGTGATGTTGATCGTGCCGTTGTATTGGCCGGTCGTCGTCGTCGTGGTCAGCGGGATCGAGCCGCCGATGCCGAAGGTGCCCGTTCCGGCTGCCCCCGCTGCCCCGCTGAGCGTCAGATTACCGGTCGGACTGCGCGTCCAGGTCAGCGCCAGCGTCTGCGAGCCCCCCACGCGGGTCAGCGTCACCGGGTTGGCCGGCGACACCGAAATGCCGATCACCCGCCCGCCCTCGCCATCGACGGTGAACTGAGCGCGCGAGGCGGCCGTGCCGATCAGCACCGCGTCGCCTGCCGATTTGGTGCGCGCGCCAGTGGTCGCGTTGACGAGGATATTGCCGCCCGTCGCGGTGGGTTTGAGGATCGAGCCGAAATTGAGGTCGCTGACCTTGGTGATCTTGAGCGACCGGTAGACGGTCATCGTCGCATTGGAGTCGGTTCCCGGCGTTGCGGGTGGCGCCGGCGCGACCGAAACGCGGACGTTGATCTGCGACGTTGCTGCCCCCGACGCCGCCGCCGACTCATCGCCTTCGACCGGCAGGTCACCGCCGACGAAGAAGGTCTTGTTGACGTTGCGGCCGATCGGCTGAAGCTGGAAGCTGATCGGGCTGCCGGCAGCGGGGGCGGAGACCAGGGTCGCGGTGCCCGATGCGACGGTGAAATTGACCATCGGGTCGGCGCGCAACGTCGAGGTGCCGGTGTTGCCGACCCGCACATTGACCGTCGCGCCATCGCATTGCGCCACGGTACCGGTGCACCGCACCGTGACGGTGAAGCGCACCGGGGTCGTCGTGGTGATCCGCGCGCCGCCGCCGGTCTTGGTCACCGCGCCTGTGCTGGGGTTGATGGTGAAGGTGGTGAGGCCGCTGGTCGCCGCCGCGACATTGCCGAGCGCGAGAGCGGTGATCGACTGGATGGCGATGGTCTGTGCGGCCGCCGGGGTCGCACCGGCATAGAGCATGAGCCCGACCAGCCAGAGCAGGTACCGCAAACGCCTCATCGCCGGCACTTTCCATTGCGGCGCCGCCACGCCTGAACCTCGTGAGAATAGATACGACGAACGAGGCCGCGAAGTTGCCTTCTATTTTTACGGTCGGTCATTGCGCGGGCTTCTCGGCGCGCGCGAACTCGACGGTGGCGAGAACGTCGGGGACGAAGCCGCCGTCGGGCGGCACCGCGAAGGCGATCTTGCCCGTCAAGGTCATGCCGAGCCGCGACGCCTGCGCGGTATCCAGCTCGAACGTGTAGCGGCCGGTGGGCAGTCGCTCGAACACGACGCTGCCGTCGAATTCGGTGGTTGCCTCGGTCACCTTGCCGTCCTCGCGCACCGCGCGGACCTTCACCGACGAAAGACCGGTGAGGCGCCCGCCGCCGTCACGGAAGCGCACCCGCGCCAGCACCTCGCCGACCGGCTTCAGCGGGTAGAGAATCTCCGAGACGACGCCGGCGCGCGGCGTGAATTCGATCGTCGACGGCGGCGAGGCGACATAGGGGTTGTCGATATTGTCGAGATTGACCTCCAGCCGCGCCGTCGACGCATAGCCGAGGCCGGTGACGAGCGTCGTGCCGCTCTCGCCCGTCACGGCTTCCTCGCCACCGCCGGTCAGCGCTACGCCGGCCACAGGCTCGTCGATCTTGGGGTCGAAGCGGTCGTCGCCGTCGCGGTCGATGAAGGCGCGCAACGCCGCGTTGCCGCCGATGCCGGGGCCGGGGCGGGTCATCCGGTAGCGGCCGGCAAACGGGTCGTGGACGAGGCCGAAGGCGAGCTGGACACCCACCCGCCATTCGTCGCGCGGCGTCACATAGTCGCCGGCAAAGGACAGGTCGGCGAACGGCAGCCGCAGGATCGCGCTCGCCTGGAACGAGGTATCGCTGCTGCCGCCGAACGAGTGGCCGACGCCGAAGCGCAGCGCCAGCTTCTCCGAAATGTTGCGGTCGGCGGTGATCGAGGCGGAAGTGACCTTCAGGTCGGGCACCAGATCATAGTCGACGGTGCCGCGCAGCTGCCAGGGCAGCCCATAGCTCGATGCCGCGAAGTTGCCGACCCAGCGCTCGATCGTCGGCGCGCCGCCCGGCAGGGTGGTGCGATCGAAGTCGACACCCGCCGATAGCAGCATCACCTTGGTGGTGGTCGACGTGCGGAAGCCGCCGATCAGCGCCACCCGCCCGTCGGCGAATTCGTCACGCTGGGCGCGGAGCGAAAAGGGGAAGGTCAGGCCGAGGGTCGGGCCCACACTGAAGTCGAAGGTCGCCTCGCTGTGGCGGACGAGTTCGCGGCCGTCGCCACCCGTCGGTAGCGATTCGTCGATGAACCCGCCGCCATATTCGACGTGGCGAAGGATCGTCGACACGCCGAGCGGCGTACCGGCAACGCCGAGGCCGGCGGCACGCCCCCCTTCATCGTCATGGGCGGCATCGAGCTGCACCGCATAGCCGAGCAGCGAGGTGCGCAGGCCGAGCGTGCCGAGCTTGCGGTCGCCTCCATCGGTGGCGCTCGGTGCATAAAGCGCCATGCCCCCGACGACAGTCAGCGTCTCGGTAAGGCCGTGCGCAACATTGGCGGTGACGCGCAACGCGCCGACGCCGGGGTTCAAAGACAGGCCGTCGTCACCGCGCAGGTCGACCAGCGGCACGTCCTGCTCGACTGCGCCGACCTCGACGGTCGTCTCGCCCTTGGCCAGCGCGCCGCCGGCGACGTTGATGACGCGCGTCTCCTCCGAACGCTCGCCGCGCGGGCCGTAGGAGACGATGCGGATGACGTTGACGCCGCGCACCAGCGGCACGCTGAGGAACTCGTATCGCCCCTGCACCGGCGTCTGCTGGCCGCCGCGCAGCACATCGTTGATATAGAGTTCGACGTCATAGCCGATCGGCAGCTCGCCGCGCAGGTCAACGCGGTCGAACACACTGGTCTGTTCGAGCGGCGCGCTGGTGATCGCGATGCCGCGGCCGCCGACGCTGCGCGGGCCGAGCGCCAGCGACGGCGTATAGACATCCCCAAAGCCGAAGCGGGAGGCGCGCAGCGGCCCGAGCAGGCCGCGATCACGGTCGCGCCGCTCGAAGGTGAAGCGCGACGCGGTCGGCCGCCCGCGCTCATCGGAGCCGACATAGCCCTGGAAGCCCATGTACAGCAGGTCGGCGCCGGCGCGGATGTCATAGCGGTAGCGAAAGCGCGGCGAGGTCGCCTCAAGGCTGCTTTCGAGTGCGATATCGAAGCCGGGCAGCGACCAGAGGCCGGGCTTGGTTCCCGCCCACAGCAGGTCCTCCTGCACGTCGATGTCGGGCCGCAGCTCGCGCATTCGGCCTGAACGCGCCAGCTTCGCCTGGATCGGCAGCTCCTCAGTGGCGGTCAGCGCGACGACCAGCGCCTCGTGATCGGTGACGATGCGCAGCGGCAGGATCTGCTCGATGAACTTCACGCTGAGGAAGATGTCGGTGAGCGCCACGTCCGCCGCACCCGCTGGCACGGTGAAGTTGCGCCCGTCGACACG
Source organism: Sphingoaurantiacus capsulatus (assembly GCF_042648405.1). Lineage (NCBI taxonomy): Bacteria > Pseudomonadati > Pseudomonadota > Alphaproteobacteria > Sphingomonadales > Sphingosinicellaceae > Sphingoaurantiacus > Sphingoaurantiacus capsulatus. Next base: position 286,248 of record NZ_JBHRXV010000003.1, read on the forward strand.
CGCGGTACCGGTCGCGAGATCGACGAGGAGCGAGCGCTGGCCATTGCCCAGCCGCCCGACGATCCGCCGTTCGCGCGGCAGCACATCGACATTCAGGTCGAGCAGGCGCGTCAGCTCGCCGATCGGCAGCAGCACGACGCCGTTACGCTCATAGGCCTGGATCGAATCGGAGAGCGTGGCGCGGTCGAGCGTCAGCTCGAACAGCAGCACTTCCTCCTCGGCGAGGTCGACGGCCGCGGCAGGCGGCGGGGGCGCCGGAATCGGATCGGCCGCGGCGAGCTGCTGCTGCGCGCGCGCGGGTACGGCCGCGGCGAGCAGCAAGGCAAGCGCGGCGGCCCGCTTCACGGAACTTTGATAGTCGTCCTCGCCAGCTGTTTGCCGGGCGCAACGTCATCGTCGCGGAACACGACCTCCAGCTCTTCGCCGGGGGCGGGCGCGCGAGTCAACTGAACTTGCAGGGTACGACGGGCAATCTCGGGATAGACGCCGACACCGCGCACGAACCCGAGCGGATTGCCCGAGCCGCGCTCGGCGGCGCCACGAATTTCAACGTTGCCGAAAAGCGAACTGGCACCGACGCGAACCAGATCGAGCGACAGCACCGGCGTGCGTCGCGGCTGCGAATTGCCGTCGGGCGCGATCTGCTCGTAGGTCAGCTTGACGTTCTCGACGCCCGCGCGCACGTCGGCCGGGCCGACGCGCAGGATCAGCGGGATCGACACGCCAAGCACCGAGTTGACCCGAAAGCGCAGCTCGCCTTCGCTCGCCGCCGCGGCTTCCTCGGCGGTGATGCCGGCATCGGCCGGGGGCACGGCGGTTATCGTCAGATGGGTGCGATACTCGCCCTGCGGCACTTCGGCGGGCGCGCCGGCGCGGATGCGGATCGTCTGGCCCTTGCCCGGCAGCAGGCGGGCGCGGCGCGGCGTCGTCAGCATCATTTCGCGCGCCGACTTCAGCTGGTCGGCGACCGGCTTGTATTCAGGATGCTGCTCCAGATCCGACATCGGCACGATCTGCCCATTCGGCAGCATGATGCGGTCGATCAGCTGAATATCGAAGGTGCCAGCATCGGTACCTTGATTGTAGATGTAGACTGACGAGGTGCGGCCGAGACTGTTGAAGACAACACGCTTCGGCGAAATGTTGATGTTGGCGCTGACCGCGAGGTTCGCGGGCACGTCGGGCGTCTGCGCAACCGCACCCGGCGCGGCGAACAGCGCCACACCCGCAAGCAGGCTGCCGGCAATGAGACGGGCGCGATGGCGCGCGAGAGCCATCCGGACGCTACGATCGACGCGCTTCATGCCACCCCCCGGCGGTACCCTCCACCCTGCCTGACGCAGGGCGTACGCAACCTACAGCAGCGCCACCACCCCGGCAAGCGGCGTGGCAAGGCCGAATTTCAATCAGTTATATTGGGCGACGACCGCCATGACGCCGGTGAGTTCACCCGAGGTGACACTGGCGCTCGCCAGCGTAACCTGCCCGCCCACCGCGAAGCTCAGCGTCCCGCCGCCGGCGAAGGTGCCGCCAAGAAATTGCGGGCCATCGGAGAGATTGTTGGTCGTCGTCAGCAGCGCGGTCTCCGCCCCGCCGCCGTTGCGCGCCAGATCGACCGTCTGCGGCACGGTAACCGAAATCGCCTGCCCCGCCTCGCCGGACACCGTGAAGGTCGCCTGCGCCGCGGCCGGGACCGCCGCGGAGAGCGACGTCACGCTGGTCCGCGACAGCGCGCCGGTCGGCCCCGTGGCCGCCGTCGAGCCGGTCGGCGCGACACGCGACGCCGTTGCGGTGGCCGACGCCGCGGAAGCTGCCGCGCTGCTGATCCCCGCCGGCGCGATGCTCAACGCCGCGGCCAACGGGGTCTGCAACGCGAAGACGAGGTCCTGCGAGCTGGTAATCGCCGCCGGCTGGTCGATGCGCGTCGTCGCCGAGGTGCGCGACATCGCCACCATCGCAGACGACTGCACCTGCGCGAACGCGGGTGCGGTGACGGCGACAATGGCCATCGTGATCAGCGGACGCGGAACGGAAGCCTTCATGGTTCCTCGCATCGATCGGCGGCGAACCGGCGCAATCTAACTTGCGCCGGTTTCACCGACTATCGCCTAATTGTAGGCGACGGTGACGTCGAAATTGCCGGTATAGTTGCCGGTAACCGTCGCGTTGGTCACCGGGAACGAGCCACCGACGCCGAAGGTCGCGGTGCCGGCCGAGCCGAGCGTGCCGCTGATCGTGCCGGTCGCCGCCGACGTGGTCGGGGTGACGGTGATCGTCTCCGCGCCGCCCGAGCGGGTCATGTTGAACGTACCCGGCACGGAGACCGAAAAGGTCTGTGCGCCTTCGCCGTCGACCGTGTAGGTCGCGCGGCCCGAGGTCGAGGTGGCGAGCGCACCGCCGCCGGCGCCGCTGATGGCGCGCGCGCCGCTCGTCGCGTCGATGGTGACGGTGTTGGTGCCGACAGCGGCCGACCGGACGACCGAACCGAACGCGATGTCGGTGTTCTTGGTCAGGGTGATCGCCTGGACGACACGGCCCGTGCTGGTCGTCGACTGAGTAGCCGAGGCCTGCGCGAACGCGGCACCCGACGTCGCCGCCATCGCAACGGCAGCCGCAAACGCAATCTTATTCATAAGCCCCCAACAGCCTCCAAAAGCATGTCGACAGACCGGATGGCCGCCACCACGTGGATCTGCAAAAACGTCACCCGGCAGAATACGCCTTGCCCACGGAGCCCTTACATCTGCCCCGACTACCGGAAAACTACGGTGTGGATATCCGATCCGGATGCAAAGAAACAGCAATTTAACGGCAGTTACTGTGCCGTAATCTTTAAACCACTGAATCTGAATGCAATTCAAAATGTAAAAAAGTGCAAAATCTTCCAAGCGGCGCTCATATTGACGACGTACCGTCGCCGATATCGAACGGCTCGCCGAGTCGCCGCCCAAAGAAAGGGCCGGCAACCGCCGGCCCGAAGTCATGCATTAAGGGTCAGAGAAAGAAGTACGCAACCTACTCGTATCGGAGCGCGTGGATGGGATTGGCGCGTGCGACTTTGAGCGCGTGGCCGACGATCGTGCCCGCGGCGATCACCATCGCCAGCAGCCCGGCACCGATGAACAGCATCGGGTTGAGCGAGATGCGCGTGTCGAAGCCGTTCAGCCAGTCACGCATCAGCCACCAGGCCACCGGCCAGGCGACGAGGTTGGCGATGATGACGGGCTGGCTGAACTGCCATACCAGCAGCCGCACGATGTCGCGCGTCCGCGCGCCCAGCACCTTGCGGATGCCGATCTCCTTCGTCCGCCGCTCGGCGGTGAAGGCGGCGAGCCCGAACAGGCCGAGGCAGCCGACGACCACCGACAGCAGCGCGAACGCCGCAAAGGTTTTCGCCCGCGCATCCTCGGCTTCGTACAGCTCCTGGATGATGTCGTCGCTGAACTCCGCCTCGAACGGCACGTCGCTGGTGATCGTCTTCCACGCCGCCTCGATGCGCGCGCGCACCTCGGCCGGGTTGCCGTCGTAGCGCGCCATCAGGAAGGTGTGGCCGATCTCGGTATTGAGGAACATGATCGGGTCGACCTGGTCGCGCACCGAGCGGAAGCGCGAATCCTGCACGACGCCGACGATGGTCACCGGCACCAGCCCGAACTCATTGTCGACGAGGCCGGCGCGCAACGTCTTGCCGACCGCCTCCTGCGGCGACTTGAAGCCGAGGCGGCGGATGGCGAGCTCGTTCATCACCACATTGGTGCCGCGCGCCGCCAGCGCCTGCTGCGATTCAGGCGTCGCCGGGAACGGGATCGTCGCATCATCGGCAGGCCGCGACGGATCGAAATTGCGCCCCGCCAGCAGCTTCACCCCCATCGCCTGGAAGAAGCCCTCGTCGATCGGATAGATGCCGATGACCACCGGCTCCGGATTGCCGGGCACCATGATGCCGGTGTTGTTATTGTTGTCGGTGGCGACGCCGATGCCGGTGCGGCCGACGGCGGTCACGCCCTCCACCCGCTTGATACGCTCGGTCACCGCCTCGCCCTTGTTGATGAGCTGGTAGCGCGAGAGATTGTCGACCTGGATGATGCCGTCGCGCTGATAGCCCGGATCGGCGGTGCGGGCGTAGACGGTCTGCGCGTAGACGACCGCGGTGCAGATGATCAGCCCGATCGACACCGCGAACTGCGCCACCACGAGGAGGTTGCGCAGCCGCCCCGACCCCGGCGTTTCCGCCGACGACTTGTTCGCCTTCAGCACCATCGCCGGCTGAAAGCGCGACAGGAAGAAGGCAGGGTACAGCCCGCCGACGACGCCGACGACCAGCACCAGCAGCAGCACCGGTGGCAGGATGCCGCCCTCGCCAAGGTAGCTGGTTGCGATATCGGCATCGAGGAAGCGGGCGAAGGCCGGCATCAGCAGCTCGACGAGCGCCAGCGCGACCACCATCGCCAGCGCCGCGACGATCACCGATTCCCCGACGAACTGGATGATGAGCTGCCTCCTGTGCGCGCCGAGCACTTTCCGCAGCGCCACTTCGCGCGCGCGCTGGCTGGCCCGGGCGGTGGCGAGGTTGGTGAAGTTCACCACTGCCATGCCGAGGATCAGCACTGCGATGACCGCGAAGGTGATGATCGACTGGCGGTCGTTGCCCGGCCGCATCGCGCCGAGCTGCGCCTTGCCGAGGTGCACGTCGGCGACGTTGACCAGATGCCAGTCGGCTTCGTCGCCGGCGTTGAAGCGCGCCTCGCCGGCATTCTGGTCGGGGATCGCGCGCTTTTCCCAGGCCGGGAGCTGCGCCTCGATCGCCTTGGCGTCGCTGCCCGCCTTCAGCTTCATGTAGACATGACCATTCTGGCAGCCCCAGCAGGTCATGAAATTCGGCTCCTGCGCCATGTAGCTGTTCATGTCGACGCGCACGATAGCCGCCATCGCCATGTGCGAATTCTTGGGCAGGTCCTTATAGATGACGCCGACGCGATGATCGGTGGTGATGCCCTTGCTGATCAGCGACAGCGTCTTGCCGATCACGTCTGTGCTGCCGAAGCGCCGGATCGCCTCGCCCTCGCTGAGCGCGATGGTGCCGGGATGCTCGAGCGCCTCGGGGTCACCGGCGACAACCGGGAATTCGAGCACGTCGAGCAGGTCGCCGTCGGTATACATATAATCTTCGGTCGACGAGGCGACGCCGTCCTTCGTCGCTACCGGTACCGAGGGGAGGACGTAGACCTCCTGCTCGATCTGCGGGAAATCCTTCTTCAGCGACTTCGACGAGATATAGGGCGTCATCTGCACGAACCCCGGATCGCCGTTCGACGGGTTCGGATACCAGGTCTGCAGCTGGTAGAGATTTTCCGAATTGGGAAGCCAGCGGTCGTAGCTGAGCTCGTAGCGCACGAACATCAGGATCATCAGGCAGGCGGCCATGCCGATGGCAAGGCCGCCGATGATGATGGCGCTGTACGTCTTGTTCTTGGCCAGCGAACGCAAACCCACGGTCAGATAGTTGCGCCACATGGCCCGTCTCCCTCTCGTGACTATCCCCGGAAAAGATCAGCACCGGCGGGCGCGGGCCCGCCGGTGCTGCGAAGGTTACTCGTAACGCAAGGCGTGGATCGGGTTGGCCCGGGCCACCTTCAGCGCGTGGCCGACGATGGTGCCGGCAGCGATGACCATCGCCAGCAGGCCCGCCCCGACGAACAGCGCCGGGTTGAGGTCGACGCGGGTGTCGAAGCCGTTCAGCCAGTCCCGCATCAGCCACCAGGCGATCGGCCAGGCGATCAGGTTGGCGATGATGACGGGCTGCGAGAACTGCCACACCAGCAGGCGCACGATATCCTTGGTGCGGGCGCCGAGCACCTTGCGGATGCCGATCTCCTTCGTGCGGCGTTCCGCGGTGAAGGCGGCGAGGCCGAAGAGCCCGAGGCAGCCGACCACGATCGACAGGCCGGCGAAGGCCGCGAAGATCGTCGCGCGCGCTTCCTCCGCCTCGTACAGCTCCCGCACGATGTCGTCGCTGAACTCGGCTTCGAACGGCACTTCCGGCGCGACGCGCTTCCACACCGCCTCGATGCGGGCGCGGACGTCGCTGGGGTTGCCCTCATAGCGGACCAGCAGCTGGCCGTGGCCGAACTGGTTCAGGAGGAACATGATCGAGTCGACCGGTTCGCGAACCGAGCGGAAGCGCGAGTCCTGGACGACGCCGACGATGGTGACCGGCACCACGCCGCCATATTCCTCGTCGACCAGCGCCGCCTTCAGCGTCTTGCCGATTGCCTCCTGCGGCGTCTTGTAGCCAAGGCGCTTGGTCGCCAGCTCGTTCATCACCACGTTGACGCCGCGAGCCGCGAAGGCGCGCTCCGCTTCCGGCACTTCCGGGAACGGCGTGGTGGCATCGTCCATGGCGCGGCTGTCGTCGAACGTGCGGCCGGCGAGCAGCTTGATGCCCATGGTGTCGAAGAAGCCGCTGTCGACGGCATAGTTGCCGATCGACACGGGTTCGGTGCGGCCGGGCATCTGGATGCCGGTGTTCGAGTTGTTCTGCGTCGCGATACCGATGCCGGTGCGGCCGATCGACTTCACGCCCTCGACGTTGCGGACCTCGTTAAGCAGCGTGTCGATCATCGGCTGCAACTGGCGGCGGCCGACGCCGTCGATCTGCATCAAGCCGTCACGCTTATAGCCCGGCTCCGCAGTGCGGGCGTAGACGGTCTGCGCGTAGACCACGGCGGTGCAGATGATCAGGCCGATCGACACCGCGAACTGCGCGACGACGAGGATGTTGCGAAGACGGCCCGAGCCGTGCGCATCGGCGCTCGACTTGTTGGCCTTCAGCACCTTCGCCGGTTGGAAGCGCGACAGATAGAAGGCCGGGTAGAGGCCGCCCGCCGCACCGACCAGCAGCACGAGGCCGATGATCGGCAGCAGCAGGCCGCCTTCACCGACATAGGACATGGTGAAGTCGGCGTTGAGGAAGGCGGCGAAGGCCGGCATCGTCAGCTCGACTAAGGTCAGCGCCAGCAGCATTGCGAAGGCGGCGACGAGGATCGATTCACCGAGGAACTGCAGGATAAGCTGGCTGCGGTTGGCGCCGAGCACCTTGCGCAGCGCCACTTCGCGGGCCCGCTGCGACGCGCGGGCGGTGGCGAGGTTGGTGAAGTTCACGCACGCCATGCCGAGGATCAGCGCCGCGACCACCGCGAAGGTGATGATCGAGGTCCGGTCGTTGCCCGGCGTCATGGCGCCGTCCTGCGCATGGCCGAGGTGGATGTCGCGGATGTTGACCAGCGCGAAGTCGGCAAAGTCACCCTGGTTGAAGCGCTGCCCGCCGAAAATCTGGTCGGGGATGTTGCGCTTTTCCCAGGCGGGAATCTGCGCGTTGAGCGCGGCGACATCGGTACCGGGCTTCATCTGGACGTAGAGCCAGCCCGACTGCCAGCCGAAGGAGTCGAGGAAGTTCGGCTGGTCGACCCAGAAGCTTTGCGGGTCGTAGCGCGCGATCATATCGCCGGCAAAGTGGCTATTCTTCGGGATGTCCTTGATGATGCCGGTGACACGATAGTCGACCGCCTTGCCCGAGCTGACGAGGGTCAATGTCTGGCCCATCGGCTCTTCGGCACCGAAGCGCTTGGCGGCTTCGGTCTCGGTCAGCACCAGCTGGCCCGGCTGGGCGAGCGCGGTGTTGGGATCGCCCTTCACGAAGGGGAATTTCAGGATGCTGAAGATGTTGCCGTCGGTGTAACGCATCGCCTCGGGCGACGGCGAGGCTTCACCGTTGCGGATGACGACCGGACCCGAGGACTGCAGGTAGATCGCCTGCTCGATCTGCGGGAAATCCTTGGTCAGCGCGCCCTTGCTGACGAAGGCCGACATCTGGAGGTTGCCCTCCTCGCCGGTGTCCGGATCCTTGTAATAGGTCTGGAACTGGTAGGCGTCCTCGGCCCGCTCGAGCTTCTGGTCATAGGTCAGCTCGTAACGAACGAAGAGCAGGATCATCAGGCAGGCGGCCATGCCGATGGCGAGGCCGAAGATGTTGATGAACGTGTAAGTCTTGTTCTTCGCCAGCGCGCGCAGCGCGACGGTCAGGTAGTTACGCCACATCTTCGGGCTCCCTGCTCGATGTTCTTGTCAGGCGCCGCGCGTCAGGCGGCGCGGCGCTGCTCGACGAGCACGCGGCCGTCGAGCATGTTGACGACGCGCCCCGCGAAGTCGGCGTGCGACGGCGAGTGGGTCACCATCACGATCGTCGAGCCTTCCTGGTTGAGGCGGCGAAGCATCTGCATCACCTCCTCGCCGTGCGCGGTGTCGAGGTTACCGGTCGGCTCGTCGGCGAGGATCATCGCCGGCGAACCGACGACGGCGCGCGCCACGGCGACACGCTGCTGCTGGCCACCCGACAGCTGGCTTGGCCGGTGCTTGGCGCGGTGCGCGATGCCGACCTTGTCCATCACCGCGTCGACACGCGTGCGGCGGTCGGCGGCGGAGATATCGTGATAGAGCAGCGCCAGCTCGACATTCTCCCGAACGGTCAGCTCGTCGATCAGGTTGAAGCTCTGGAAGATGAAGCCGATGCCCGCCTTGCGGACCTTGGCGAGGTCGGCTTCCGGCAGGCCGGCGACGTTCTTGCCCTGGAAGATATATTCGCCGCCGGTCGGGCTATCGAGCATGCCGATGATGTTCAGCAGCGTCGACTTCCCGCAGCCCGACGGGCCCATGATCGCGACGAACTCGCCGTCGGCGATGTCGAGGTCGATCGAATCGAGCGCCGTGGTCTCGACTTCCTCGGTACGGTACGCCTTGCTCAGGTTGCGCATCGAAAGCATGTGGTTTCTCCCTTAAATTCAGTCGCTCGATTCGATGTCGAGCTGATCCTTGTCGGTCAGGCCGGTGTAGGGCGAGGTCACGACCTTCTCCCCGGTCTCAAGGCCGTCGAGCACCTCGATGAACTGCGAATTGCGGCGGCCGAGGCGGACGTTGCGCTTCTCGGCGCTGCCGCCGCCGGGCGAGACGACGAACACCCAATTGCCGCCGGTGTCGTTGTAGAAGCTGCCCGCCGGGATCAGCGTCGCCGGCGTCGGATCGCCGAGCGTCAGGCGCGTCTGGATGGTCTGACCGCGCTGAATGCCGGTCGGCTCGTCACCGGTGAAGGCGAGGTCGACCTCGAACTCGCCGTTGCGAACTGTCGGGTAGATCTTGACGACCTTCAGCGCATAGCTCTTGCCGCCGACATCGACGCTGGCCTTCTGTCCGACCTGGACGCGGCCGAGGTAGAATTCGTCGACGCCCGCCACGAGCTTGTTGCGGCCCGGCGAGTCGATCTGGCCGAGGCGTTCGCCGCGCGCCATCGACTGGCCGACCTGCAGCGTGAAGCCCGAAAGCTGTCCGGTGACCGGCGCGCGCAGGTTGAGGCTGTCGAGGTTGGTGCGCGCGACGTCGAGGTTCTTCTGGAGCGTCGTCGCCGAGGCGCGGAGCTGTGAAAGCTGCGTCGCCTGCAGCCGCTCGTCGGTGCGCTGGCTTTCCAGCAGCACGTCCTTGCGGCTGGCGTGGTAGCCATATTCGTCCTTGGTGTCGTTGAAGGTCTTGCGCGGGACCCATCCCTTTTCGACCAGCGCGCCGTCGCGATCGAGCTGCCGCTTCAGCCGTGATAGCTGATAGTCGGCCTCGACGAGGTTGCGGCGGCTCTCCAGCCGGTTGCGCTCGAGCGCCAGTTCCTGGCCGCGCATGATGTTCAACTGCTCGGTGACCTGCGCCTCGCGCGACAGCACGTCGAGCTGAAGCTGCGCGTTCGACATGATCGCGAGCAGCTGGCCCTTCTGGACGTTGGCGCCGTCCTCGACGAGCAACTGCTCGACCCGGCCGCCCTCGATCGCATCGAGGAAGATGGTGAGCGACGGCGTCACCCGGCCGCGCAGCGGCAGGAAGTCCTCGAACACGCCCTTCGATACCGTCGAGACGGTGATGCGCGAGGCGTCGACCGTCTGGCTGTCGCCGGTCGGCGCCAACATGAAGAAGCCGACCAGCGCGATCGCCGCGGCGCCGCCGCCGATCATCATCTTCACACGCTGCGACAGGCCCTTCTTCTCGACGACCTTGTCCATCCCGCTGCCCGAAACGGCGCGGTCTTCCTTCTTCATGGTCACGACGCTCATCTCGTCCGACACCTTCAGACGGCGGGGAGCATCGAGGCCGACAGCAGCGCGACGCTGCACAGCAGCGTGGCGACCGTGCAGGCCATGGTGCGGATCGACAGGCTGGTCATCACTTCTCTCCAAATCGCGGGCGGACGGGCCGCCGTTCATGCCCTTCGTTCAGCAGGGAGCGTGCCAAATCGGCAAGTGTTTGATTTTTCTCATTTCATATCTCTGAAGCTTAAGCAGTGTCCGCGAGCGACTGTTCATTTACGGACAGGCCGTGTACGCAGCCGGACATGGCCGACGGCATTGCCCTCATCGTCGACGACGATCCCGACATCCTCCTCGCGGGGCGCATGCTGCTCCGCTCGACCTTCGCGCAGATCGTCACCGCCGGCGATCCCGCCGCGGTGCCGGCGCTGGTGCAGGAGCATCGGCCCGACGTCATCCTGCTCGACATGAACTTCTCGCGCGGGGCGACCAGCGGCGAGGAGGGATTCCGCCTGCTCGGCGAGATCGTCGCGATCGATCCCGAGGCAGTCATCATCGTCATCACTGCGCACGGCGGCATCAACATCGCCGTCGAGGCGATGAAGCGCGGCGCCACCGACTTCGTGTCGAAGCCCTGGGCCAACGAGCGCATGCTGGCGACGGTGAAGACCGCCGCGGCGCTGCGCTCGACCCGCCGCACCGCCGACGTCGAGCGCCAGCGCGCCACCGTGGTCGCGACGCCGGTCGCCGGCGGCGAGACGCCGCTGCTCGGATCGTCGGCGGCGATGCAGCGGGTGATGTCGCTGATCGAGCGCGCCGCGCCGACCGACGCCAACGTGCTGATCCTCGGCGAGAACGGCACCGGCAAGGAGTTGGTCGCGCGCGAGCTGCACCGCCGCTCGCGCCGCGCCGACAAGGTGATGGTGTCGGTCGACCTTGGTGCCGTCGCCGAAAGCCTGTTCGATTCCGAGCTGTTCGGCCACCTCAAGGGCTCGTTCACTGACGCCAAAGCCGACCGTATCGGGCGGCTGCAGGCGGCGGACGGCGGCACGCTGTTCCTCGACGAGATCGGCAACCTGCCGCTGCATCTGCAGCCGAAACTGCTGACGGCGATGGAGCAGCGGAAGGTAACGCCGGTCGGCAGCAACAAGCCGGTGTCGGTCGATATCCGCGTCGTCTCGGCCACCAATTTGTCGCCCGGCCAATTGGGCGACGAGAGCATCTTCCGGCAGGATCTGCTGTTCCGCCTCAACACCGTCGAGATCGTGCTGCCGCCCTTGCGCGAGCGCCGCGAGGACATCCCCGTTTTGCTCGACCACTATCTGACGCTCTACGGCCGCAAATACGCCAAGGAGCTGAAGCCGGTGCCCGCCGACGTCATGGCGCAGCTTCGCGACTATGACTGGCCGGGGAACGTGCGTGCGCTCCGCCACGCTGCCGAGCGCGCGGTCATCCTGTCGGCCGGCGACAGCTTCGCCATCGAGGACTTTCCGCTGCCCTCGGCGCAGCGCGCCGCGCGCGTCGAGCTGGCCTCCACCGAGGATTTGAACCTCGACCGGCTGGAGCGGCAGACCGTCGAGCGCGCGCTGAAGAAGCACGGCTGGAACATCTCGCTCGCCGCCACCGAACTCGGCCTCACCCGCGCCTCGCTTTATCGCCGGATGGAGAAGTTCGGGCTGTGAGCGTCGCGCGGTGATCTTCGACCGCATCTTCTTGCTCGGTCTCGCCTGGCGGCTGATCGGGCTGGTGCTGGCGCTCGCCGCGCTGGTCTATGTCGCCGTTGCCCCCGGCCTCCACGCCGCGACGCTCGTCGCCTGGGCGATCTGCGTCGGGCTGATCTCCTCGCTGTGGGGCTATGTCCAGCGCACCAATCAGGAGCTGGCGCGCTTCGTCGAGGCACTCAACCACGCCGACTTCTCGGCGAGCTTCGGCCATCGGCGCGAAGGCTTCGGTTTCGAAGAACTCGGGCAGGCGATGAACGCCACCGTCGCCAAGCTGCGCGAAGAGCGCGCGCGGTCACAGGACACCAACCGCACGCTCGCCGCGCTGGTCGACGAGGTGCCGATCCCGCTGCTGACCGTCGATGCCGACGGCCGGGTCGAGCTGCTCAACAAGGCCGGACGGCGGATGTTCAGCCAGTATAAGGCGACGCAGCTCAGCGACATGGTCGCCTATGGCGAGCGCTTCGCCGAGGCGCTGGCCGACGCGCCGGTCGGCGAGCGGCACAGCGTCCAGCTGCTCATCGACGAGACGCCGCAGACCGCGTCGCTGTCGGTGTCCGACGTGCGCCAGCCGCGCGGGCTGCCGCTGCGCCTGATCGCCGTGCAGCCGATCCAGGGCGAGCTCGACCAGGTTGAGATGAACGCCTGGCGCGATCTCGTCCGCGTGCTCACCCATGAGATCATGAATTCGGTGACGCCGATCACCTCGCTCGCCAAGACCGCCGCCGAGGTGATCGCCGAGGTCGACGACGGCCGCGACGAGCGCATCGGCGACGCGCGCGCCGCGATCGAGACGGTCGCCCGCCGCGCCGACGGCGTGATGCATTTCGTGCAGACCTATCGCCAGATCAGCCGCGCGCCGCCGCTACGCAAGCAGACCATCCTTGCCGCCGAGCTATTCGGTGAACTGGCGCGGCTGTTCAGCGCCGACTTCAGCCATGTCGAGCTCGCCGCCGAGGTCTCGCCCGAGCATCTCGAGCTCTACGCCGACACCGATCTGATCGCGCAGGTGATCATCAACCTGCTGCGCAACGCCGCCGAGGCGAGCATCGGCCATGCCGCCACGCCGCGCGTCGCGCTGCGTGGCCAGCGCAACCGCCATGGCCGCACCGTTATCGAGGTCGAGGACAACGGCCCCGGTGTCCCCGCCGACAAGACGGCGGAGATGTTCCTGCCCTTCTTCACGACCAAGGCCACGGGCACCGGTGTGGGACTCAGCCTCGCCCGCCAGATCGTGCTCGCCCACGGCGGCTCGCTGACCTATCAGCCCGCCGAAAACGGCGGCGCGCTGTTCCGGATCGTCCTTTAGTCGACGAGCACAACGCCCGCGACGCCCGCCAGCAGCAGCAGCAACACCGAGCAGGCGGCGATCACGATGAGGGGTCGGGCGCCCTGCCGCAGCAAATCCTGCATCGGCGAACGGATGCCGGTCGCGGCCACCGCCGCGGCAAGCAGCGCGGTCGCGGCACCACCGCCCCAGGTGGTCACCTCGGCAGGCACGGGCAGCAGCGAGTTGAGCGCCGCCACCACGAAAAAGCCGATGACGAACCACGGCAGCACCGATGCCGCGCCGCCGCTCTTCTCACCGCGCGGCAGATAGAGCGCGACGATGGCGAGCGCCGGCGCCAGCAAGGCGACACGCGTCAGCTTGACGATCGCGGCGGTACCGCCCGCTTCCGGGCCGACCGCGTAACCGGCGCCGAGCGCCTGCGCGACGTCATGGATCGAGGCGCCGAGCATGAAGCCCGCCTGCCGATCGCTCAGATCCAGCAGATGCGTGAGGATCGGATAAGCGAACATCGCAAAGGCGCTCGCCGAGGCGACGCCGACCAGCACCAGCGCCAGCTGCGCCCGGTTGACGCGCTTCTCGCCAAGCAACGTCGCGAAGGCGAGCGCCGCCGAAGCGCCGCAGATCGCCACCGAGCCGCCCGCCAGCGTGCCGAACGCCGCGCCGAACCCCATCGCCCGGCCGAGCAGCGCGCCGGCCGCGACGGTGATGCCGACGATCGCCGCCAGCGCGATGAAGGCGGCGGGGCCGATATCGGCCATCTCGCCGACCGTCACGCGCAGACCGACCAGCACGATGCCGACCCGCAGCAAGGTCCGCGACGCGAAGGCGAGCCCCGGTCCCAGCCGCTCGTCACCGCCAAGGAAGTTGAGCGCGAGTCCGACGAGCAGCGCCATCAGGGTGAGCGGCGCGCCATAATGATCGGAGAGATAACCGGCGGCGAGCGTCGCCAGCACGGTGACGATCAGGCCCGGCAGCAGCGTCCGCCAGCCCTTCGGCGGCGCCTCGTCGACGAGATCGCCATACAGGTCGGCCGCCTGCGGAAACGACGTACCGCGATTCTGCACCATCTTGTCCCCCGCCCGCTTTTGACCCGTTTTAGAGATTTTCTTGGGACGCGAAAGCGTTGGCTCCGGCTACGCAACGACCCCGATCCTGTTCCGATAGTTTTGCTTGGGGCCGGCAAAGATTCGGCCCGCTGGACGGCTCCCGTTCAGGTGATGAGACTGATCCTACCGCCGCTCGGTCTGAACTCGAGCGGAGGGCATCAACGCAGTTCGTGCCATCGTCCGGAAGGGATGACGACATGTACAGTCCAGCTTTCATGCTGCCGCCGGCGCCCGACGATCGCCGCTGACGCGGCACCGATCTTTCCCCGATCCTGACAACTCATCCGGCCCGCCTGCCGTGCGGGCGGGCCGGCTCTTCGACGAGGTTTCCCCGTGACTGTCGCCACGCTCGAACGCCCCGCTGCCGCCTCGAAGGCACCCGATGTCCGCGCCGTGCCGCTCGGCCCCGTCCTCGGCGCCGAGATCGAGGGCGTCGACCTGACCCAGCCGCTTGACGCTGCTGCGGTCGCCGCCGTCCGCGCCGCGCTGCTGAAGCACAAGGTCATCGTCTTCCGCGACCAGGACATCAGCCACGACGATCATCTGCGCTTCGGCCGCTATTTCGGCGACCTCGAAGGCCATCCGGTGACCGCGACCGTGCCCGGCTATTCCGAGATCCTGCACATCGAGGCCGCCGACGGCATGAAGCTCAACGAGCGGATCGCGCCGATCGTCCGCGCCGCCAACAAATGGCACACCGACGTCACCTTCCGGCCGGCGCCATCGCTCGGCGGCATCCTGCGCATGCGCAAGATGCCCTCGGCAGGCGGCGATACCTTGTTCGCCGACATGGCCGCCGTCTATCGCGACCTGCCCGATGATCTGAAAGCGCGCATCGCCGGCCTCTCCGCCGAGCATGATATCCTGCAGAGCTTCGGCTACCGCGTCGACGAGGCGAAGCGGCAGGCGCTGCGTGCCGAATATCCGCCGCAGGCGCACCCGGTCGTTCGCACCCATCCCGAGACCGGCGAGAAGACGCTGTTCGTGAACCATGTCTTCACGACGAAGATCATCGGCCTTCCGGAAGCGGATTCGACGGAGCTGCTGGCGCAGCTGATCGAGCGGGTGAAGGCGCCCGAGTATCAGGTGCGGCTGCGCTGGACGCCCAACGCCATCGTGTTCTGGGACAACCGCTCGACGCAGCATTACGCCGTGCTCGACTATTGGCCCGAGGAACGCGTCGTTGAGCGCGTCACCGTTGTCGGCGATCGGCCGTTCTGATGCGGACCCGTGCCACCACGCGCCGCCAGCGCGGCGAGCAGTTGCTCGCCTGGCTCGCCTTTGCCACCGCCGCCGCCGGCGCGGCGCTGCTCACCCTGATGCCCCCGCACTGACAGGAGCCTGACATGATCGCGACTCCCGCCACCGCCCTCATCATCCCGGGCATCGACGGTTCCGGCCCCGATCATTGGCAGACCCGCTGGGAAGCCGAGCGCGGCGACTGCCGCCGCGTCGACCAACGCGACTGGGCGGAGGCCGAGCCCGACGAATGGACCGGCTCGCTCTACCGCGCCGTCCGCGGCGCGCCGGGCGATGTGGTTCTCGTCGCGCATAGCCTCGGCTGCCTGCTCGTCGACTATGCGACCGCGCTGTTCGGGCAATGGCAGGGCCGCATCCGCGGCGCGCTGCTCGTCGCCCCTTGCGATCCCGAGCGGCCCGGCGTCCGTGAGGCGATCGGCCGCTTTCCGGCGGCGCGCACCCCGCTCCCCTTCCGCACCATCGTCGTCGCCAGCGAAGACGACGGCTACGTCAGCCTCGACCGCGCGCGCTGCTTCGCCGAGCGCTGGGGCGCGAGCTTCGTCGAGGCCGGCAAACTCGGCCACATCAACGCCGCGTCGGACCTCGGCTCGTGGGGCTTCGGGCAGGTGCTGCTCGATGGCCTCCTCGGCGGCAGCAACGCGACGGCGGTCGCCCGCGCGGCCGAACTTCGCGCGCAGCGGATGACGGACGATGCCTGGTTCGGATGCCGACCGAACTAGCGTAGCGGTGCGCTTGCCGCCGCCGCCGCAGCCGCTAAAGCTGCGCGGCGATGCTGTCACAACGCACCCGCTACGCGCTCCGTTCGCTGATCATGCTGGCCGGCGGCTCTGCCGACGCGCCGCAGCAGATCGCAACGATTTCCGCGACCGAGCGGGTGCCGCGCAAGTTTCTCGAGCTGATCCTGCTCGACCTGAAGCGCGCCGGCATCGTCGAATCGACCCGCGGCCGCAGCGGCGGCTACCGGCTGGCGCGTGCGGCAAAGGACATCTCGTTCGGCGAGGTGATCCGCCTGCTCGACGGGCCGCTGGCGCTGGTCCCTTGCGCCAGCCTGACCGCCTATGCGCCCTGCGGCGACTGCCAGGACGAGGTGACCTGCGCCATCCGGCGCGCCGCGCTCGTGGTGCGAGAGGAAAGCGCGCGGGTGCTCGACGGCTTCTCGCTGGCCGATGCCGTCCGGCGCGAGGCGAATGCGATAGCTGCGCTTTAGCCTCCCCCCAGTCTTTATTGTTTGTCTACCGGAACGGTAGAGTATTCTATGCCTTCCAAGGGAAAGCCAGACGGCCCTGGAGGGAACATGCGCCGCCGACATCAGATTGCCCCGTCGCTTCTAGCTCGTGCGTCCAGTCATTCCGCCAGCATCGCGCGATGTCGGGCCAGCGTGATGATGACCGCCACGGCCTGACCGCCCGACCCAGTTTTCAGCTTTCGATCAGTGACCACGGACGGCGGCGAAGGCCGCGCGCCCGGCCGCTGCCGCATGCCCGCGGCAGCCCAGCCATAAGGAATAAGACGTGACCTTCCGCACTCTCCTCATCGCCAGCAGCGCGCTCGCCGGCCTTCCGACCCTCGCCCTGGCGCAGGAAGCCGCCCCCGCCGAAGCCGCGCCGGCCCCCACCACGCAGGTCGCCGAGGCGGCCTCCACCTTCACCGGCGACGAGATCGTCGTCACCGCCCGGCGTCGTGAGGAGACCGCGCAGGAGGTGCCGCTGGCGATCTCGGTCGTCACCGCCGACAGCATCGAGGCCACCGGCAACTTCAATATCGTCAAGCTGCAGCAGCTTGCGCCGACCCTGCAGGTTTATTCGTCCAACCCGCGCAACACCGCGGTCAATATCCGCGGCCTCGGCGTGCCGTACGGCCTGACCAGCGACGGCTTCGAACAGGGCGTCGGCATCTATGTCGACGACGTCTATAACTCGCGCGTCGCGTCGGCGACCTTCGACTTCCTCGACGTGCGCCAGGTCGAGGTGCTGCGCGGGCCGCAGGGGACGCTCTACGGCAAGAACACCACCGCCGGCGCGATCAACATCACCACCAATCAACCGACCTTCGAGTTCGAGGGCCGGGCCGAGGTGACCTTCGGCAATCTCGACTACAAGCAGGCCAAGGCGGCGGTGTCAGGGCCGCTGTCGGACAAGCTCGCGGCGCGCATCGCGGTGGCGACCACCAGCCGGCGCGGTACGGTCTTCAACACGCGCACCGACCGCTACATCAACGAGCAGGACAATCTCGGCGTCCGCGGCCAGTTGCTGTTCAGGCCGAACGACGACCTCAGCCTCACGCTGGCGGGTGATTACAGCCGCCAGGAGCCCGAATGCTGCGGCACCGTGTTCGTCCGCACCGGACTCACCCAGCGCCCGCTCAATCGCCAGTATGCCGCGCTCGCGGCCGCGCAGGGCTACACCGTCGTCAGCCGCAATCCCTTCGACCGGCTGACCGACATCGACGCCAGCCTGCGCGCGGGCAACCAGATCGGCGGCGCGTCGCTGAAGGCGGTGTGGGATCTTGGCGCGGGCACGCTGTCCTCGATCACCGCCTGGCGCTTCTGGGATTGGAAGCCGGAGAACGACCGCGATTTCACTGGCCTCGCGATCGTCTCCAAATCGCAGAACCCGTCGCAGCAGGACCAATATTCGCAGGAATTCCGCTACAATTATTCGGGCGAGAAGGCCGACTTCGTCGTTGGGCTGTTCGGCTTTGATCAGCGGATCGACACGCAGGGTCTCGAACAGCAGGGCCTCGCCGCCAGCCGCTGGAACCTCGCGCCGTCGGCCGATCCGGCGAACATCGCGAACAATCCGGCGACGCTGAACGGCCTGTCGGCGATCAACACCCAATATCTGAAGAGCACCAGCGCCGCCGCGTTCGGACAGGTTAGCTGGAAGCTCACCGATGCCTTCACCGTCCAGCCGGGCGTCCGCATCAACTATGACAAGAAATCGGGCTTTTACCAGCGCCGGGTGCTCGACGCGGCGGGGGTCGATGTCACGACGCAGCCGGCGAGCGCGATCCGGACGGCGCGGCTCGGCGTCTATCAGGCGCAGATCAGCGAGCCGTCGGTCAGCGACTGGAACTTCAGCTACGACCTCAACCTCAACTACGCACTCGCCGACGATCTGCTCACCTACGCAACCTATGCCAAGAGCTTCAAGACGGTCGGCATCAACCAGAACGGCCTGCCGACCGACGCCGCCGGCAACCCAATCCTGGGGGCGGGCGTCATCAAGCCCGAATCGGTCAACCACTTCGAGGCCGGCCTCAAGACGCAGTTCTGGGACCGCAAGGCGACGCTCAACGTCTCGGCGTTCCTGACCGACATCAAGAACTACCAGGCGACGGTGACCAACGGCCAGCTCGGCGTCCTGCGCGGCTACCTCGCCAATGCGGGCAAGGTGCGCTCGCAGGGTGTCGAGGCCGATTTCTCCATCCGTCCGAGCGAGCGGTTCACCGCCTATGCGAACGGCGCCTACACCGATGCGAAATATGTCCGCTTCGTCGATGCGCCTTGCCCGCCCGAACTGTCGGGCGGCACCGCCGCCACGGCGGCGAATCCGGCCAGCGCGCCGGGCACCCCGGGCGGCTTCAGCCCCGCCAATTGCGACATCTCCGGCCAGCGCCTCCCCGGCGTCTCGGAATGGGCCTTCTCCTACGGGGCCGAGGTCAATGCGCCGGTGACGCTGCTGGCCAAGGAAGGGCAGGCCTATCTCGGGATCGACGGCAACTACCGCTCTGGCTTCTCCTCGAACCCGTCGCAGTCGATCTACACCAACATCGAGGGCTACGCGGTCACCAACTTCCGGGTCGGATTCCGCACCGAGGCGGGGATCGATCTGTTCGGCTGGGTCCGCAACGCCTTCGACACCAATTATTTCGAGTTGCTGCAGGTCGCCCCGAGCAACGTCGGCCTCGTCGCCGGGCAGCTTGGTGATCCGCGCACTTACGGCCTGACGATCAAGGCACGTTTCTGATCGTCTCACCGGCCTGAAAGAAAAGCTTCTCGCTGAACTCGTTGACTTCCGGCCCGCCGCCCGTAGAACCGGCGGCGGGCCACGCCGTCCCAACGCGGCGCGTGCTCTCTGAGAGGAGAGTTACATTGACGAATACCCCGCCAGCCGTGCGTCCTGCACGGCCGTACTTTTCTTCCGGCCCGTGCGCGAAGCGCCCCGGCTGGTCCCCCGACAAGCTCAACATCGAGGTGCTTGGCCGTTCGCATCGGTCGAAGCTCGGCAAGACGCGTCTGAAGCACGCGCTCGATCTGACGCGCAAGGTGCTGCAGGTGCCCGCCGGCTACCGCATCGGCATCGTGCCGGCGTCGGACACCGGCGCGGTCGAGATGGCGCTCTGGTCGATGCTCGGCGCCCGCCCCGTCACGCTGCTCGCATGGGAGAGCTTCGGTGAGGGCTGGGTGACCGACGTCGTCAAGCAGCTGAAGCTCGATGCCAACGTCATGAAGGCGCCCTATGGCGAGCTGCCCGACCTGACCCGCGTGCAGCAGGACCACGACGTCGTCTTCACCTGGAACGGCACCACCTCGGGCGTGCGCGTGCCGAACCGCGACTGGATCCGCGACGACCGCGAAGGGCTGATGATCGCCGACGCCACCTCGGCGGTGTTCGCGATGCCAATGCCGTGGGACAAGCTCGATGTCGTCACCTACTCCTGGCAGAAGGTGCTGGGTGGCGAAGGCGGCCACGGCGTCTTGATCCTGTCCCCACGCGCCGTCGAGCGGCTGGAAAGCTACAAGCCAGCCTGGCCGCTGCCGAAGATCTTCCGCATGACCAAGGGCGGCGAGCTGATCGAAGGCATCTTCGAGGGCGAGACGATCAACACCCCGTCGATGCTCGCGGTCGAGGATTATATCGACGCGCTCGAATGGGCGGATTCGATCGGCGGGCTCGACGAGCTGATCGCGCGGTCGGAGGCGAACGCGCAGGCGCTCGACCGCTGGGTGCAGCGCGCGCCGTGGATCGACCATCTCGCCGGCGATCCGGCGACGCGATCGAATACCAGCGTCTGCGTGAAGGTCGTCGACCCGGCGTATGCCGCCAACCCCGATGTGCCGAAGAAGATCGCGTCGCTGCTCGAGAAGGAAGGCGTCGCCTTCGACATCGGCGGCTACCGCGATGCCCCACCGGGGTTGCGCATCTGGTGCGGCGCGACGGTCGACACCGCCGACGTCGAGGCGCTCGGCCCCTGGCTCGACTGGGCCTTCGCCGAGGTCACCTCCAAGCTCTGATCCACAGATTGTCATCCCCGCGCAGGCGGGGACCCACTCACTAACGATCACGGTGCTCGAAAGTGGGTCCCCGCCTTCGCGGGGATGACGGAAAATAAAGGGGATTCCCCATGCCCAAGGTCCTGATTTCCGACAAGATGTCTCCCAAGGCCGCCGAGATTTTCCGCGCGCGCGGCGTCGAGGTTCACGAGAAGCCCGGCCTGACCAAGGACGAGCTGCTCGCCATCATCGGCGACTATGACGGCCTCGCCATTCGTTCCGCGACCAAGGTGACGAAGGAAGTGCTCGCCGCCGCCACCAATCTAAAGGTGGTCGGCCGCGCCGGCATCGGCGTCGACAACGTCGACGTGCCCGGCGCCTCGGCGCGCGGCGTCGTTGTCATGAACACCCCGTTCGGCAACTCGATCACCACCGCCGAGCATGCCATCGCGCTGATGTTCGCGCTCGCCCGCCAGCTTCCCGAGGCCGACGCCTCGACCCAGGCCGGCAAGTGGGAGAAGAACCGCTTCATGGGCGTCGAGGTCACCGGCAAGACGCTCGGCCTGATCGGTGCCGGCAACATCGGCTCGATCGTCGCCGACCGCGCGCTCGGCCTGAAGATGCGCGTCATGGCCTATGACCCCTTCCTGACGCCCGAGCGCGCACAGGACCTCGGCATCGAGAAGGCGTCGCTCGACGATGTGCTGGCGCGTGCCGACTTCATCACCCTGCACACGCCGCTGACCGACAGCACGCGCAACATCCTCAGCCGCGAGAATCTCGCCAAGACCAAGAAGGGCGTGCGCATCGTCAACTGCGCGCGCGGCGGCCTCATCGACGAGGCAGCGCTGAAGGATTTGCTCGACAGCGGCCACATCGCCGGCGCCGCGCTCGACGTGTTCGTCGAGGAGCCGGCGGAGAAGTCGCCGCTGTTCGGCACGCCCAACTTCATCTCGACCCCGCACCTCGGCGCCTCGACCACCGAGGCGCAGGTCAACGTCGCGATCCAGGTCGCCGAGCAGATGGCCGACTTCCTGATCAGCGGCGGCGTCACCAACGCGCTCAACATGCCGAGCCTGTCGGCCGAGGAGGCGCCGCGCCTCAAGCCCTACATGGCGCTCGCCGAGGAGCTGGGCTCGCTGGTCGGCCAGCTCGTGTCGGAGGAAGTGCGCGGCGTGACGGTGGAGGTCGAGGGCGCCGCCGCCGAACTCAACATGAAGCCGATCACCGCCGCGGTGCTCGCCGGGCTGATGCGCCAGCATTCGGACACGGTGAACATGGTCAACGCGCCGCATCTGGCGCGCGAGCGCAACATCGACGTCGCCGAGGTCCGGCACGAGCGCGAGATCGACTATCACACGCTGGTCCGCGTTACCGTCCGCACGCCCGAGGGCGAGCGCTCGGTCGCCGGCACCCTGTTCGGCAATGTGATCCCGCGCCTCGTCGAGATCTTCGGCATCAAGGTCGAGGCCGATCTGAAGGGCTCGATGCTCTACGTCGTCAACGAGGACAAGCCGGGCTTCATCGGCCGCCTCGGCACTACGCTCGGCGAGGCCTCGGTCAACATCGGCACCTTCCACCTCGGCCGCCGTGCGGCGGGCGGCGAGGCGATCGTGCTGCTGTCGGTCGACGAGCCGGTCACCGAGCCGCTGATGTGGACCATCTGCCGCCTGCCGGGCGTGCGGACGGTGAAGTCGCTCAACTTCTGACGGACAAGCGTCGCTCCCGCCTTCGCGGGGGCGGCGCTTTGGGATATGACGCCCGCGACATGACTGACCCGATCACTCAGGGCCTGCTTCCCGAAGGCCTCCGCGACCGCCTGCCGCCGCAGGCGGAAGCCGCCGCCAATCTGCTCCGCGGCCTCCTCGATTGCGTCGCGGCGCATGGCTATGAGCGCGTCCAGCCGCCGCTGGTCGAGTTCGAGGACAGTCTGATCGGCCGCCTCGGTTCGGCGCGGAAGCAGGATTTGCTGCGCTTCATCGACCCGGTGTCGGGCGCCAATCTCGCGCTGCGCCACGACATGACCGGGCAGGTCGGCCGCATTGCCGCCACCCGCCTCGCCCACATCGCCCGCCCGCTGCGCCTCGCTTACGGCGGCCCGGTGCTGCGCGTGCGCGGCGACCAGCTCCGCCCCGAGCGCGAGGCACTGCAGGCCGGCGCCGAGCTGATCGGTCGCGACAGCGTCGCCGCCGTCGCCGAGGTGCTGAAGCTCGCCGTCGAGGCGCTCGCCCAGACCGGGCTCACCGGCCTCACCGTCGACATCACCCTGCCCGAGTTCGTCGCCGAACTCGCCGCCGGCCCCTGGCCACTGGAACCGCTGCAACTCGCCGAGGCGCACCGCCTGCTCGACGGCAAGGACGTCGCCGGCCTCCGCGCGCTCGGTGCCGACCGCTACGAGACGCTGATCGCCGCCGCCGGTCCCGCCGCGCCGTCACTTGCCAAGCTGCGCGCGCTCGGCCTGTCGGGTCGCGCCGCCGCTATGCTCGGCGATGCCGCCGCGATCATCACCGCGCTCGGCGACACCCCCGCCACGCTCGACCCGACCGAGCGCCACGGCTTCGAATTCCAGAGCTGGATCGGCTTCTCGATCTTCGCCGCCGGCGTGCGCGGCGAAGTCGGCCGTGGCGGCGCCTACACCATCGTGCATCCGAACGGCGACGAAGAACCCGCCGTCGGCTTCTCGCTCTACGTCGACGGCCTCGTCGACGCGGGCCTCGGCGAAGTGAAACACCGCCGCATCCTGCTACCGCTCGGCACCGCGCCCGAGGTCGGCGCCAAACTGCGCGCCGAGGGCTGGGCCACCGTAGCGGCGCTCGAACCCGACGCCGATGCGCGCGCTTTCAGGTGCACGCACCGCTGGTCGAACGGGCGCGTCAACGAGGCGGTTTGAGCGCGGCCTCGATAAATTCGCGGATCAGCCGGAAGCTTCGGCGGTCGGGCTCACCGCTCGCCGCGCCATCGCCCGGCATCATTGTGTGAACTTTGACATCAACGCCGGCTGCTTTCAGCTGATCGGCGAAGGTATCGGCCGACGCAGTTCGCGATTTCGAGTCTTTGAAATTGGCGAAGAAAACCCGCGGCACGTTCGGCGACGCGAGATGGACCTCAGGCACAAGCGCGGCGACCACCGCCGCATCGCCGCTCCAGTAGGAGCCGCTCGGCGCCTTTGCGCGTTCGGTGGCAAGCTCAGCAGCCGACATCAGGCCGCCATCGAGAAACATGGCAGCACGGAGCGCTTCGAAATCGAGCCCCGCCGACCGTAGATAGGTGGGGTCGGTCGCGAGCAGCCCTGCGAGGTGGACGCCGAAGCTATATCCCGTCAGCGCGATCCGGCTCAGGTCGAGCCGTTCTTTTGCAGCATTGGCCACGACGAACTGCAACGACCGCCGAACGGAATCCATTTCACCGCCAAGCGTCTTGGAGTCTCCCTTGATGCTGACCACAGCAATCCCGCGATCCGTGAGCGCACGGATGAGTTCTTCGGTTACATAGTTCCGGTGCCGCGAACTCGTATCCGATGCATCGAACAGCAGGGTGACCGGCGCAGAGCCGCTCCCCCGGCCACGATACACCCTAATCGTTTCCTCCTTCGCCTCGCCGTAGCGCAGCGTTCGCCCGGTCGGCGCCGGCCGCATGACCTCGCCGCCGAACAGGTCGCCCTCCGTAACCTGAGCGCGAACGCCAGCCGCCGGCATCAATGCGACCAATGCCACGAGAATTAGCGACTTCAGGCTCCTCATCGGACGTCCTCCGTAGACCGATCGCCCCCGATGCTATAGCTGCACGGCGCGAATTCAATCACGGTAGGAATCGTCAATTGGCCAACGTGGTGGTGATCGGCGCCCAGTGGGGTGACGAGGGCAAGGGCAAGATCGTCGACTGGCTGTCGAGCCGCGCCGATGTCGTGGTGCGCTTCCAGGGCGGCCACAATGCCGGCCATACGCTGGTCGTCGGCAACCAGACCTACAAGCTGTCGCTGCTCCCCTCGGGCATCGTGCGCGGCACCCTGTCGGTGATCGGCAACGGCGTGGTGCTCGATCCGTGGCACCTGAAGGAAGAGATCGAGAAGCTGCGCGCGCAGGGCGTCGAGATAACGCCCGCCAATCTGCGCATCGCGGAGACCTGCCCGCTGATCCTGCCGTTCCACCGCGATCTCGACGCGCTGCGCGAGGATGCGTCGGGCGCCGGCAAGATCGGCACCACGCGCCGCGGCATCGGCCCGGCCTATGAGGACAAGGTCGGCCGCCGCGCGCTGCGCGTCTGCGATCTCGCCCACCTCGACCAGGCGGGGCCGCAGATCGATCGCCTGCTCGCGCACCACAATGCGCTGCGCGCCGGCTTCAACGTCGAGCCGATCGACCGTGCGCAGCTGATCGCGGAACTGGAGGCGATCGCGCCGTTCGTGCTGCCCTACGCCCATCCGGCGTGGCTGGCGCTCAACGAGGCGCGCAAGGCCGGCAAGCGCATCCTGTTCGAAGGCGCGCAGGGTGTGCTGCTCGACGTAGACCACGGCACCTACCCGTTCGTCACTTCGTCGAACGTCGTCGCCGGGCAGGCGGCGGCCGGATCGGGCCTCGGCCCCAATGCGATTGGCTATGTGCTGGGGCTGGTGAAGGCCTATACGACGCGTGTCGGCTCGGGGCCGTTTCCCACCGAGCAGGACAATGAGATCGGCCAGCGGCTTGGCGAGCGCGGCCATGAATTCGGTACCGTGACGGGCCGCAAGCGCCGCTGCGGCTGGTTCGACGCGGTGCTGGTCCGCCAGTCGGTCGCGGTCTCGGGCGTCACCGGCATTGCGCTGTCCAAGATCGACATCCTCGACGGCTTCGACGAGGTGATGATCTGCACCGGCTACAAGCTCGGCGACCGCACCCTCGACTATTTCCCCGCGCACCCGAGCGAGCAGGCCGCCGTCGAGCCGATCTACGAGCGGTTCGAAGGCTGGCAGGGCTCGACCGCCGGCGCCCGGTCATGGGCGCAGCTTCCGGCGCAGGCGATCAAGTATATCCGCCGCATCGAGGAACTGGTGAACTGCCCGGTGGCGCTGGTCTCGACCAGCCCCGAGCGCGAGGATACCATCCTCGTCCGCGATCCGTTCCAGGACTAAATCTGATCGTCATCCCCGCGAAGGCGGGGACCCCGTCCAAACAGGAAAATGCCCGCTCCGCGGGCGCCGCTCGCCGTGCTGGGTTCCCGCCTTCGCGGGAATGACGGGGTGATTAAACCGTCGGCTTCTGCACGAAGCCGCTGGCGACGATGCCCTTGGCGGGCATCGCCTCGACACCGTCGACCTTCGCTATCATCGGCCCCTCATGTGCGCGGCGGATGAAATCCTCGACCGCCGCCGCCTCGCCGACGATCAGCGCTTCGACGCTGCCGTCGGTTCGATTGCGCGCCCAGCCGTCGAGGCCGAGGCCGCTGGCGGTCTCGACCGCCCACGCCCGATAGCCGACGCCCTGGACGCGCCCGGTGATGCGCAGCCGCCGCGCGACATGCCCGGCGGGCAGCACGCCCTCAGCCAATCTGCGCCCGGTGCAGCAGCTTCTGGTCGGCAAGCACCAGCGCCATCATCGCCTCGGCGACCGGCGCGGCGCGGATGCCGACACAGGGATCGTGGCGGCCCTTGGTGACGATCTCGGTGGCCTGGCCCTCGCGGGTGACGGTCTCGACCGGCGTCAGGATCGACGAGGTCGGCTTGAGCGCGATGCGCACCACCACCTCCTGCCCCGTCGAGATGCCGCCGGCGACGCCGCCCGCATGGTTCGACAGGAAGGTCGGCCCATTGGCGCCGGGGCACATCGGGTCGGCATTCTCCTCGCCGCGCAGGCGCGCCGCGCCGAAGCCGTCGCCGATCTCGACGCCCTTCACCGCGTTGATGCTCATCATAGCCGCCGCCAGCTCACCATCAAGCTTGGCATAGAGCGGCGCGCCCCAGCCGGCGGGTACGCCGGAAGCGACGCATTCGACCACGGCGCCGAGCGACGACCCCGACTTGCGCGCCGCATCAAGCGCGGCTTCCCATTCCGCCGCCACGATCGCGTCGGGACAGAAGAAGGGGTTGTTGTCGATCTCGGCGTCGTCGAAGCGATTGCGGTCGATGGCGATGCCGCCCAGCTCGACCAGATAGGCGCGGATGCGCACTTCCGGGATCACTAGTCGCGCGACGCCACCCGCCGCCACCCGCGACGCGGTCTCGCGCGCGGAACTGCGCCCGCCGCCGCGCGGGTCGCGGAAGCCATATTTCGCGTCATAGGCATAATCGGCGTGGCCGGGGCGATACTTCGCCGCCACCTCCGAATAATCCTTCGATCGCTGGTCAACATTCTCGATCTGCAGCGCGATCGGCGTACCCGTCGTCCGGCCTTCGAACACGCCCGACAGGATACGCACCTCGTCGGGCTCGCGGCGCTGGGTGGTGAAGCGCGACTGGCCGGGGCGGCGCTTATCGAGCCACGGCTGCAGATCAGCCTCGCTCAGCGTCAGCCCCGGCGGGCAACCGTCGACCACCGCGCCGATCGCCGGCCCGTGGCTTTCGCCCCAGGTGGAGAAGCGGAAGACCCGCCCGAAGCTGTTGAAACTCACGTGCCGGACTCCATGAATTCGATGCGATTGCCGAAGGGGTCGTGAGTGAAGAAGCGGCGGCGCCCCTCCACGGGCGCATCGTCCTGCGCCTCGAAACCCGCGGCCGCCAGCCGGTCGCGCAGCGCCTCGAGCCCGTCGGTCGCCAGCGCGACATGCGCCTTGCGTGCCGCCCGGAAATCCTTCTCGACGCCCAGATGCAGCTGCTGTGCGCCGATCTCGAACCAGCAGCCGCCGCGCGCCGCCATGTCTGCCGGCTTGTCGATTTCGGTGAGGCCGAGCAGCTCGCCGAAGAAGCGGCGACCCGCCACCTCGCCATCGGGCGGGATGGCGATCTGGACGTGATCGATGGCCAGGGCCATCAGGCCAGCGCGATGTCGGGCGCGTCCTCGGCCTTCATGCCGATGACGTTGTAGCCGGCATCGACATGGTGGATCTCGCCGGTGACGCCGCTCGACAGGTCGGAGGCCAGATACAGCCCGGCACCGCCGACCTCGTCGATGGTGACGTTGCGGCGCAGCGGCGAGTTGAGCTCGTTCCACTTCAGAATGTAGCGGAAGTCGCCGATGCCGCTGGCGGCCAGCGTCTTGATCGGCCCGGCGGAGATCGCGTTCACGCGGATGTTGTCGGGCCCCAGGTCCATCGCGAGATACTTCACGCTGGTCTCGAGCGCCGCCTTTGCCACGCCCATCACATTATAGTGCGGCACGACCTTCTCGGCGCCGTAATAGCTGAGCGTCAGCAGCGAGCCGCCGTTCGGCATCAGCGGCGCGGCGCGCTGCGCGCAGGCGACGAAACTGTAGGCCGAAATGTTCATCGTCATCAGAAAGTTGTCGAGCGTGGTGTCAACATACTTCCCGCGAAGCTCGTTCTTGTCCGAAAAGCCGATGGCGTGGACGAGGAAGTCGATCGTCGGCCAGCGGGCGGCGAGCCGCGCGAAGGCGTCGTCGAGCTTCGCCATGTCGGAGACGTCGCATTCGAGCAGGAAGTCGCTGTCGACCTCCTCGGCGAGCGGGCGCACGCGCTTTTCCAGCGCCTCGCCTTGATAGCTGAACGCCAGCTCCGCCCCTTGCGCATTCAGCGCCTTGGCGATGCCCCAGGCCAATGAGCGGTCGTTCGCCACGCCCATGATCAGCCCGCGTTTTCCTGCCATCAGTCCGGCCATCAGTCGCATCCCGTCGGTTTGTCTTCGGCTTCCTCTAGTCGGTTTTTGGGCGTTTGCGCCAGCGCGGCGTTCAACTCGGCGCCCAGCACGAAGCCGAGGCCGACGATCCAGAAAAAGATCAGCGAGATCATCACGCCCGCCAGCGACCCGTAGGTAAGATCGTAGGGGGCAAGGCTGCCGAGCACGAGCGGCAGCAGCATGGTGGTGAGGATCCACACCGCCGTGGTCAGCACCGCGCCCGGCCATTTCGGGCAGCCGGCGCGAAACTTCATCGGGGTGAGCGACACGAACAATATGTAAAGTGCGACGAACAGCGCGATGATCGGCGCAATGCGGCCCCAGGCGATGAGCGACAGCGCGTCGTCCGCCCAAGGGATGATGAATTCGACGAACTGCTCGACGCCGGTCAGGATCACCTGCGCAGTGAAGGCGATCAGCATCAGGATCACCGATCCGATGATCAGCGCGAAACTGCCGAGGCGATAGCGCCAGATCGGAAGTCCGCCGCCGCGCACTTCATAGGCGCGCCGCAGGATGTCGCGGATCGTCTCGATGAAGCTGCCGACCGACCACAGGCCGACGACGATACCGAAGGTGAGCAACTGCCCCGACCGCGCGGTCAGCACATCGCTGATCGGCTTCGCCAGCAGGTCAGCGACGTCCTTGGGGAGCGTCAGCAGGAAATTGTTGATGGCGATCGACACATCGTCGCTCTGGCCCGCCACACCGGCGATAGCAGCGACGATGATGAAGAAGGGGAACAGCGTCAGGAGAGACAGATAGGCAAGGTTGCCCGCGTGGATGAAGCCATCCTCCCACGTATGCGACAGCACCCGGCTGCCGATCGCGAAGGCACGGCTGAATCGGTTCCGGCAATAGCCGAGTGCACGGGCGAAGCGGCCGATTTCGGCCGCGACTTCTCCCGGGATGCTGTCAGGTGCTGCTGCCATTCCGTCCTTGTCGACCAGCCTAGTCGACGCCAAGCCCCGCCCGCGGGTTGTGCGCCTTGCCTTCCACCCAACGCTCCGCAAAGTCACGAAGCTCCGCATCGTCGGCGGGAAGTTCGATCATCAGCGCGACGAACTGGTTGCCGCGCTCGCCGCCGGCCTTGGTGAAGCCCTTGCCGCGCAGGCGCAGCACCTTGCCGCTGCTCGATCCGGCCGGGATCGCGACCACCACCGGGCCATCGACCGTCGGCACCTTCACTTTGGCGCCAAGCACCGCCTCGTCGAGGCGCACCGGCAGCTCCATGCGCACGTCGTCGCCGTCGCGGGTGAAGAAGCGGTGGCCGGCGATGTCGAGCGTGACCAGGGCGTCACCCGCGCCGCCGCCGCCGCTTTCGCCCTGCCCGGCCAGCTTCACCTGACGACCGCTGGCGAAGCCCGCCGGCAGCTTCAGGTCGATGGTCTTGCCGTTGCGCAGCGTGATCCGCTGCGGCTCGAGCCGCGCCGCCGCCTCGAACGGCACCGACAGGCGATAGGCGACATCGGCGCCCTTCGCCGGCGGACGCCGCCGCAGCTCGTCGAAATCGAAGCCGAAGCCGCCACCGCCGCCGGCGCGCCGGTTGGCACGGCCGAACAGCTCGGAAAACAGGTCGCTCGGGTCGCCGCCGAACTCGAAGCCGCCAGCACCTCCGCCTTGCGCGCCGGTGCGGGTGTAGGGGCCGCCCCCACCGCCGAAGCCGAACGGTGCCTTGGGGGATCCGCTCTCATCGATCTCGCCGCGGTCATATTGCGCGCGCTTGTCGCTATCGCTCAGGATCGCGTAGGCGGCCGACACCTCCTTGAAGCGCTCGGCGGCCTTGGCGTTATCCTTGTTGCGGTCGGGATGCGATTCCTTGGCGAGCTTGCGATACGCCTTCTTGATCTCGTCATCGCCCGCCCCGCGCGCGACGCCCAAAGTGGAATAGAGATCCTTCATCGTTCGTCAGTCACCACAGGCTGGGAGCTAAATCTACTGTTACACAGCAGCAACACGGCAGAGATAGGCACCACAGCGCCCGTCGAAAAGGTCTAACGCTTCGCGCTCGACCATGGCGCCACGGCTATGCGTTGCCCCGATGGCTGCCGGACATTAAGCAGGCGCCATGTTCGCCACCATCCCCGAAAGCCCCTTCGAGCTGTTCGCCGCCTGGTTCGCCGAGGCGAAGGCGTCGGAGCCGAGCGACGCCAACGCCATGGCGCTTGCCACCGCCACGCCCGACGCACGACCGTCGACGCGGATCGTACTGTGCAAGGGTTTCGACGAGCGCGGCTTCGTCTTCTATTCGAACCGCGAGAGCCGCAAGGGCGAGGAGCTGACCGCCAATCCGCAGGTTCACCTCGACTTCCACTGGAAGTCGCTGAGGCGCCAGGTGCGCATCGACGGCCTCGCCGCGCCGGTCAAATCGGCCGAGGCCGACGCCTATCACGCCAGCCGCCCGCGCGACTCGCAGCTCGGTGCCTGGGCCTCGGAACAGTCGCGCCCGATGCGCGACCGCGACACCTTCGAGCGGCGGATGGCCGCCTTCGCCGCCAAATATGAAGGCCGCCCGGTGCCGCGGCCGAAGCACTGGATCGGCTGGCGGGTGACCCCGTCGCAGATCGAGTTCTGGCAGGACCGCCCCAACCGGCTGCACGACCGGCTCGTCTACAGCCGCACCGCCGAGGGCTGGTCGACCGGGCTGCTGTTCCCGTGACCAGCCATCTCGAGGCGCGCGGCCGGCTGACCCGGCGGGCGGCGCTCGCCTCGGTGGCGATGGCAGTGGCGCTGGTTGGCCTCAAGAGCTGGGCAGCGGCGAGCACCGGATCGGTGGCGATGCTCGGATCGCTCGCCGACAGCGCGCTCGACCTGCTCGCGTCCCTCGTGACCCTGATGGGCGTCGGCATCGCCGCGCAGCCGGCGGACGCCGAACATCGCTTCGGCCACGGCAAGGCGGAGGCCATCGCCGCGCTGTTGCAAACGATGCTGATCGGACTGTCGGCGCTCGCCATCGGCTGGCGGGCCGGCGCCGCCTTCGCAGCCCCCGCCGCACCCGCGGCGCCCGAACTCGGCATCGGCGTTTCGCTGGCGGCGATCGCCGCGACCCTCGCGCTGGTCAGCTATCAGCGGAAGGTCGCGCAGGCGACCGGCTCGCTCGCCATCCATACCGACCAGCTTCACTATCAGTCGGACCTGCTGCTCAACGTCTCGGTGATCGCGGCACTGCTGCTCGATGCGGGCCTCGGCCTGCGCGGCGCCGATGCGGCTTTCGGCCTGTTCATCGCGCTCTACCTCGTCACCGGCGCCGCGCGGTCGGCGCGCGCGGCGCTCGACATGCTGATGGACCGCGAATGGCCGGCCGAACGGCGGGAGCGGCTCGACAAACTGCTTGCCGGCCACCGGCTGGCCGGCGGGGTGCATTCGCTGCGCACCCGCACCAGCGGCGCTACCGATTTCATCCAGTTCCACCTCTGGCTCGATCCGGCGATGAACGTGCGTGACGCGCATGCCGTGGTGGACGAGCTGGAGCGGCTGATCGAACGCGGTTTCCCGCACGCCGAAATCCTCATTCACGTCGACCCGGCCGGCAATATCGACCGCGACGACCAGTTCTTCGACACGCCGGAGCCCAATCGATGACCGCCGACCTGCCCTTCTTCCAGATCGACGCCTTCGCCGACCGCCCCTTCCAGGGCAATTCGGCGGCGGTGATGCCGCTCGACGCCTGGCTCGACGATGCGACGCTGCAGGGCATCGCGATGGAGAACAACCTGTCCGAAACCGCCTTCATCATCCCCGACTCTTCGGGCGAGGCCGACTATGAGCTGCGCTGGTTCACGCCGGCCACGGAGGTCGAGATGTGCGGCCATGCCACGCTCGCCAGCGGCCACCATGTGCTGTCGCGCGAGCCGGCGATGGCCGAGGTGCGTTTCCGCACCCGCCATGTCGGCGTGCTGATCGTCGGCCGCCTCGGCGACAAGCTGCGGCTCGATCTGCCGGCGTGGCTGTCGGCGCCGGTCGATGGTGCGGCGCTCGCCGCCGCTTTCGGGGCGGCGCCCGAAGCGGTCTACCGAACCACCGATGCCGCCGAACCGAGCCTGATGGCGGTGTTCAGCGATGCGACGACCGTCCGCTCTCTGGCGCCCGACTTCCGCGCCGTGGCCGCACTCGGCGGCGTGCTGGCGATGGCAACCGCGCCCGGCGACGACGGCGTCGACATGGTCAGCCGCGTGTTCGCGCCGGCCGCCGGCATCGACGAGGATCCGGTCACCGGATCGGCGCATGCGATGATGGTGCCGTATTGGGCGGAGCGGCTCGGCCGGAACAGCTTCACCGCCTTCCAGGCGTCGAAGCGCGGCGGCGCGATCGACTGCACGCTTGCCGGAGACCGCGTCCTGTTGGATGGCCGCTGCGTCACCGTGATCGAAGGTATTTTCCGGATCTAGGCCGCGTCGGCAAGTGCGCTGACGGTGCGCTTGATCCAGCCGCCGCCGAGCACCCGGTCGCCCGCATAGGCGACGCAGGCCTGCCCCGGCGCGACGCCATATTCGGGACTATCGAAGCGGACCTCGCCGCCGACCCACCGCGCCGGCACCGGCGCGGCGGTCGAGCGCACCTTGACCTCGACGGCCAACCCCTCGGGCGGCACCGCGCCGCCGAGCCAGTTGACCTCGGACAGTTCGGTCGCGGCGATGCCCAGCGCCTCGCGCGGGCCGACCACCAGCCGTCGCGCCTCGGGGTCGAGCCGCACGACGTACAGCGGATCGGCCTGCCCGCCGATCTCGATGCCGCGACGCTGACCGACCGTGTAGTGGATCAGCCCCTTGTGCCGGCCGAGCACGCGCCCGGTCAGGTCGACGATGTCGCCCGCCTCGCCCGCTTCAGGCCGGAGCTTGCGCACGATGTCGGCGTAATTGCCGTTGGGCACAAAGCAGATGTCCTGGCTGTCGGGCTTGGTCGCGACCGGCAGGCCGAAGCGCTCGGCGTGCGCGCGCACCTCGGTCTTCGGCATGCCGCCCAAGGGAAAGCGCAGATAATCGAGCTGCGTCTGCGTCGTCGCGAACAGGAAATAGCTCTGGTCGCGCGTCGTGTCGGTCGCCCGGTGCAACTCGGCGCCCGCCGGCCCCATCAGCCGCTGCACATAATGGCCGGTCGCAAGGCAATCGGCGCCGAGGTCGCGCGCCACGTCGAGCAGGTCGCGGAATTTCACCGTCTGGTTGCAGCGCACGCAGGGGATCGGCGTCTCGCCGCGCGCGTACGCATCGGCGAAATCCTCGATGACCTTCTCGCGGAACAGGCTCTCGTAATCGAGCACATAGTGCGGGATGCCGATGGCTTCCGCGACGCGGTGCGCGTCGTGGATGTCGCTGCCGGCGCAGCACGCGCCCTTCTTCGCGAGCGCAGCGCCATGATCGTAAAGCTGCAGCGTGATGCCGATCGTCTCGTACCCCGCTTCGGCGCACAGCGCGGCCACCACCGAGGAGTCGACGCCGCCTGACATGGCGACGACGACGCGGGTGGCCGCGGGGGGCTTGCCGGTCACGAGATCGATCATCGCCGCCGAGGTAGCGAGTGAATGCGCCATCCTCAAGGCCGGACCCGAAAGCGGTTTAGCGGCATTTTACCGTGGGGCTTTAGGCTTCGGTAAGGGTTGCGGTCGTATGACAGCCGCATCGCGTTGAGGATGCGGCGTTGAGGTTAGGAATGCTCGAGAACCAGAAATTCAAGCCCGCCTCGGTCATCGGGCCGCTTGGCGAAGCGCTGACGCTCGACAGTCTGCCGCCGCCCGACACCACTCGGTGGGTCGTGCGCCGCAAGGCGGAAGTGGTGGCGGCAGTGACCGGCGGGCTGCTCACCGCCGACGAGGCGTGCGAGCGCTACAACCTCAGCTTCGAGGAATTCGCGTCGTGGCAGCGCGCGGTCGATCGCGCCGGCATGCCGGGGCTGCGTGTCACCCGCGTCCAGCACTACCGGACGATTTTCGACGCCTGATTGCTTTGACAGCGCGCAGGTGGGCGCCGGGCGGCTAAGGTCGCCGGCATGACTGATACCCCCGACGGCTTCTTCGCCCTTCCGCTCGACTTCGGCTTCATCGGCGTCAACGGGCCATTGTTTGCGCGCCCGATGGAGGACGGCCGGCTGAAGCTCGGCTTCCGTGTCGAGGAGCGACACTGCAACCCGATGAAGATCGCGCATGGCGGGATGATGGTGACCTTCGCCGACATGCAGCTGCCGCTCGGCATCCGCTTCCAGGGCGACCTTCCCGACACCTTCCTGCCCACGATCAACCTATCGGTGGACTTTCTCGGCTCGGCCAAGCTCGGCGCCTGGGTGGAGGGCGAGACGCAGCTGCTGCGCCGCACCCGCAACCTCGTCTTCGCGCAATGCCTGATCACCGCCGACGGCGAGCCGGCGGTGCGCGCCAACGGCATCTTCAAGATCGCTGGTGAGATGAAGTTCGGCGGCCGAAAGTTCGCCGAACTGTTCAAGCGCGACTAGCCGGCGGTCGCGCCTTACTGCTTCCTGATCGGCACCGGCGGGCCGCCGCATTTGGAGAAGTCGCCCGCCGCGCAGGCCTTCACCGCTGCCTGATAGTCGGCTTGCGCCTTGGCGTTGCGCGCCTCGACCTCGGCGACCTTGCGGCGATGCTCGTCGAGCTGGCGCTGGTAGTCGGCCTGCACCTGCGCCGCGGCGTTGAGGCGCGCGGCCTCGGCCGCGACGATGCCGGCATTGAGATTGGCGACCGCGCCGGTCTGATCATCGACCGGCTCCGGCGGCGGCGCGGGAGCCGCCGCGACGGCGGCGGGGGCGGCGATCGCCTTGGCGATGTCGGCGGCGACTTCCGCGCCGGGTGCAGGCGGTGTCGCCGGCGCGGCGGGAGCTGCTTCGGCGACCGGGGTCGCGACGATCGTCGGCGCGGCCGGGTTGGCGACCTCGGACGGCTCCATCACCGGCGCGTTGCTGATCCGGCTCGGCGTCCAGCTGCTTTCCATGACGGTGTAGCCACGCGACCGTTCGTGGGCCATGCCCGCCTGGCGGCGGCTTTCGGC
This sequence comes from Sphingoaurantiacus capsulatus, assembly GCF_042648405.1. Classification (NCBI taxonomy): domain Bacteria; kingdom Pseudomonadati; phylum Pseudomonadota; class Alphaproteobacteria; order Sphingomonadales; family Sphingosinicellaceae; genus Sphingoaurantiacus; species Sphingoaurantiacus capsulatus. The sequence goes on from NZ_JBHRXV010000003.1 coordinate 321,713, forward strand.
CGACTGCTGGTCGGGATAGCGCCAGCAGCTGACCGGCCGGCCGCGCACCTGCGGCGCCGTCTCGCTGAGCGCGGCGCCGACCTCGCCGAGGTCGATCGCCCCGGTTCCGACCATGCGCACCGGCGTGAACACGAAATTGCCCGCGCGGTAGGTGGGCGGGTCGGCGTAGCAGAAGGCATAGGTGTCGTTCGACTGCGCCACGGCGGGCACGGCCGCGACGGCGGCAAGGCTGGTCAGCATGGCAAAGGCAAAAGCGCGCACGACAGTCCCCCGAAACGTCATGAAGCCGGCATAGCCCGCCATGACCGGTCTGCTCCTGTCAAGCGGATCGGCCAAGCGTGAGCGAAAACGACGCGGGGCGGAAACGACCATTGCCGCCCCGCCCCGAACCGTTCTGCCGAAGGCGGCCTCAGCGCGCGAACTGGCGCGCCTTGGCGAAATTGTCGACGAAGTCGTTGATCACTTCCTTCGACAGCTCGGCATAGGCCGCGCGCTCTAGATCCTCCGGGCGCTCCGAGGCGCTGACCGCGACCGACTCACCGGCCGCCGTCACCAAGCCCCCGGGCTCCGTCGGCAGCGTCGGCTTGAACGCCTGGCAGGAGTTGAAGCCATAGCCATAATAGCAGGCGAGGCGCAGGTCGTAGCCGGCGGCGACGCCGCTCGGCTCGGCCGCGCGCGTCCAGCGATAGTACCAGAGCGACTGGCCGGTCTTCACCCACACCGCGGTGGCGTCGAGCGTCACCGCATAGGAGCGGGTGTTCACGCTCGCCTCGATCGGCGCGAGATAGGTGCGCGCGATAAGGGCACGGGCATCTTCGGTCAGCGGCAGCGGCGTTGCCGAGAAGCCGCTGGCGTCGGTGCGGAAATAGGTGCGTTCCCAGCGGGCATCGGCGCCGAGCGTCTTCTGCGACTTCTCGAGCGAGTTGACCTGGAACAGCACCTGCGCCCCGAGCGTGCTCGCCACCTGCGCGGCCGAGGCGTCGCGCGACATCTCGCGCTGCAGCACGTTCCACGAGATGACATTGTAGCCCGCGCGGGTCAGCGCGCGCTCGATCTCGCCCATCTCGACGCCGCAGTTGGTCTGCAGGATCGTGCCCGCGGCAGCCGCGCCGCCGGTCGCCTGGTTGGCGGTGTTGTTGACGCAACTGTCGGGCGCGCGAACCGCGACGGTGGTCGCGCGGCCGGCGAGCTGGTTGTAGGCGGGCGTCGCGATGACTTCCGGCGCCTGCTGGCCCTGCGCGCTCGACACGAAGCGCGAGCTGACCTTGTAATATTCGTAGGACGGACCCGACGAGCAGCCGTAGAGCGCAAGCGCGCCGGCAGCCGCGGTGCCCAGCGCGATCACGCGCATCATATATTCATGCATGGCCTATTCCCCCAGAAAGCTCAGAACCCAGAAAGCTCAGGACAGCGTCCACTTGAACGGAAAGTCGCGCTTCACGCCGGTCTGCGACCCGGCCAGCTTGCCGGTGTCGTTGTAGGCGTTCATGTTCACGCAGTCGGCGGGAAGCTGGAACTTCACCGTCGCGCCGGGCGCGACCGCGCCGATCGACAGCGGCGACCAGTTGCCGGCGCCGTCGCCGCATGGCTGGTAGTCAACGCGGGTGATCGTGCGTCCGGTGTAGTTGCTCAGCGATGCCTCGACGGGCAGCGGCGCGACATATTCGGTCGTCGTGGCGCAGGCGCCGAGCAGCGTCAGGCCGCCGCCGAACGCGACAGCCTTGGTAACAATAGAGCGCATGGAGTTCCCCTCCCTTGATTCGCCTCACGAAACAGTTGCGCGTTCTGACGGCGCTTCGTCTCAAGGGAGTTTTGCGCACGGGCGGGAGGGGTCGCATCACCCGAATGGGTTAGGGGAAACGAAAAGGGCGGCGCCGTCGCCGGCACCGCCCCTGTCCGATGGATTGCCGGTCGGGTCAGGCCGCGACGGCGGCGACCTTCACGGGGTGGATCACGTCATCGGGATCGCGCAGCACATAGCCGCGGCCCCAGACAGTCTCGATATAGCTCTCGCCGCCGCACGCCTGGCTCAGCTTCTTCCTGAGCTTGCAGATGAACACGTCGATGATCTTCAGTTCGGGCTCGTCCATGCCGCCGTAGAGATGGTTGAGGAACATCTCCTTGGTCAGCGTGGTGCCCTTGCGGAGCGACAGCAGCTCCAGCATCGCATATTCCTTGCCGGTCAGGTGCACGCGCACGCCATCGACTTCGACCGTCTTGGTGTCGAGGTTGACGCCCAGCTTGCCGGTACGGATCACCGACTGCGAATGGCCCTTCGAGCGGCGGACGACGGCATGGATGCGCGCCACCAGCTCCTCGCGGTGGAACGGCTTGGTCACATAGTCGTCGGCGCCGAAGCCGAGGCCGCGGACCTTCGACTCCATCTCGCTGGTGCCTGACAGGATCAGGATCGGCGTGCCGACCTTCGCCACCCGTAGCTTCTTCAGCACGTCATAGCCGTGCATGTCGGGCAGGTTCAGGTCGAGCAGGATGATGTCGTAGTCATACAGCTTCCCGAGATCGACGCCCTCTTCGCCGAGGTCCGTCGTGTAGACGTTGAACCCCTCGTTCGAGAGCATCAGATCGATGCTGCGCGCGGTGTTGGCATCGTCCTCGATCAGAAGAACGCGCATTTGGTATTCCCCCTGGCTTCGCGTCGATTCCCCCCGGAAGCGGACGCGCGGGTCAATCGTTAACCCTGTTTGTTTACGTACACAAAGGTTAACGCGAGGTAAAAGGTTAACGATCCGAATCTGTTGCGCGGCTGCAACGTCCCGGCTTCGCCGCGCCGAACAAGGGATTGCGGCCGCGCCTGTTGCATTTGACAGCGCTTCGGTTGCGGCGCCGTGCCGCTATGGTGCCGCGCAACCGGCATCCGCGAGGGAAGGCAGCATGGCCTACGAACATATCACGCTCGACGAATCGGACGGCGTCGCGACGCTGACCATCAACCGCCCGCAGATGCTGAACGCGCTCCACACCGGCGTGATCGGCGAGATGATCGACGCGGTGGACAAGCTGCGCGACGAAGCCAGCTCGCGCGTCCTGCTGCTTACCGGCGCCGGTCGCGGCTTTTCGAGCGGCGCCGACCTCGCCAACACCGGTGGCGCTGTGCGCTCGGGCCCGATCGACGCCGGCTTCGTGCTCGAGACTCATTTCAACCCGCTGCTGGAGCGGCTGTTCGCGCTGCCGATGCCGTTCATCACCGCGGTGAACGGCCCGGCCGCCGGTGCCGGCTGCTCCTTCGCGCTGGCCGGCGACATCGTCATCGCGGCCCGCTCGGCCTATTTCCTCCAGGCGTTCATCAACATCGGCCTCGTCCCCGACGTCGGCTCGACCTGGCTACTCCCGCGCCTCGCCGGCAAGGCGCGCGCGCAGGCGATGATGATGCTCGGCGAGCGCATCCCGGCGGAAACCGCCGAGGAATGGGGCATGATCTGGAAGTGCGTCGACGACGACCAGCTGATGCCGACCGCGCAGGAAATCGCCGCCAAGCTCGCCAAGGGACCAACCCGCTCCTACGCGCTGATCCGCCAGGGCATCCGCGCCTGCATGGACACCAGCCTCACCGAAGGCCTGATGGTCGAGCGCCGCAACCAGATGATCGCCGGCCGCACCGCCGACTTCGCCGAGGGTGTCAGCGCCTTCCTTCAGAAGCGCCCGGCGGCGTTCAAGGGCAAGTAACGCAAGCGTTTGACAAGCGCGGCGACGCGGCTGACCTTCCTTTCCCGAATGGGGGAAGGACCATGTTCAGATCGCTCCTCGCCGCGCTGGTCGGCCTGCTGATGACCGCGGCGCCGGCAGCGGCCGACGACTTCGCCGCGTTCGACGCCTTCCTCGCGCAGTTCCGCAAGGAGAAGCGCATCCCCGCGATGACCGCCGTTATCGTGAAGGATGGCCGCATCGCCTGGCAGGCCGCCTACGGCACCTCGGACGACGAGGGAGAGATCGCGACGACCATGGACACCGTGTTCTGGATCGCCTCGGTCTCGAAGCCGATCTCAGCCGCCGCTGTGCTTGCGGAAGTAGATGCGGGCCGCCTGTCGATCGACACGCCGATGACCGCCGACCCGCGCTGGCATGCACAGTGCGAATGGATGCGCGGCACCGACATCCCGTTCGGCGGCGGCGACAAGGATGCCGGTGGCGAGATTCCGCCGGTCAATTGCGAGCGCAAGTGGACCTTGCGCGACCTGCTGTCGATGCGCGTCAACGGCGACGGCAGCCGCTTCGTCTACAACCCGATCGCCTATGCCCGGCTGAGCCGAATCGTGACCGGCTCGGGCGGCCGCGAATTGCGCGACATCGTCCGCGACAATATCCTCAAGCCGGCCGGCATCGACCATACAGCGCTCGGCTGGCAGGACGAGAAGGGCGGCCTCGCGCTCGCCCGCATGGCCCCGCCGTTCAAGATGACCGACGACGGGCCGCGCAAGACCGTGTTCCCCGACGACGACTTCCGCGGCGCGGCGGGCGTCTACACCAGCGCCGCCAACCTTGCGAAGTTCGACATCGCGCTCGACGCGGGCAAGCTGCTGTCGCCAGCACGTACCGCGCAGCTTCTCGGCAGGACGCCGCAGCGTGATGGCTATGATTGGGGCTGGTTTCGCCAGGACTGGCAGGGCCAGCGGCTGGTCTGGCATTCGGGCTGGGAGCCCGACGCCTATTCGGCGATGTACCTGAAGGTGCCCGACAAGCGGCTGACGCTCATCGTCCTCGCGAACACCGAGGGCCTGTGGTGGGGCAATTCGCTGGTCCGTGCCGAGATCGAGAACAGCCTCGTGGCGAAGCGCTTCCTCGAAAGCTTCGCGCGCTAACCCTGCTGGGCCTGCCCGCGGGCGCGAACGCCCTCGCGACGCCGCTCGATCTCCTCGGCGGTGACGCCACCGTTGGCGCGGGCGCGCTCGGCTTCGAGTGCGAGGCCGTCGCCGAAGCTGGCGGCGAAACCGTCGTCGATCAGCTTCTTGTAACCGACCAGCATCTCGGGGACGGTCGTCAACATGTCCGCGGCGAGCTTCTTCGCCGTCGGCAGCAGCTCGGCCTGCGACACCACGCGGTTGACCAGCCCCCAGTCGGCTGCCTGCTGCGCCGAGAGGAAATTGCCGGTCAGCGACAATTCCTTGGCGCGGTAGATGCCGATGGCGCGCGACAGCTTCTGGCTCAGCCCCCAGCCCGGCATGATGCCGACCCGGGCATGGGTGTCGGCGAAGCGCGCGGTGTCGGCGGCGATCAGCACGTCGCAGGCCAGCGCCAGCTCGAACCCGCCGGTGATCGCGACACCGTTGATCGCGCCGATCACCGGACCTGAGAATTGCGCGATCGACTTGACCGGATCCTCGACATCAACCGCGTCCGAAATGCTGGCGCCGCCGCCCAGCTCCTTCAGGTCGAGCCCGGCGGTGAAGGCGCGCTCGCCGGCGCCGGTCAGGATCAGCACGCGGATATCGGGATCGACTTCAAGCTCGCGCACCGTGCGTGCGAGCGAGGTGCGCAGCTCCGCCGACAGCGCGTTCATCGCCTCGGGCCGGTTGAGCGTGACCACCGCGTAGCCGTCACCGCGTTCGACCTGAAGCACCGCCATCATTCGCCTCCTTTGTAACGACCGAGAAAGGCCGCCGCGTGCGACGTCAGCCGCCCCTCCGCGATGGCGCTGCGCAGGCCCGCCATCAACTGCTGATAGAACCAGATATTATGCTCGGTCATCAGCATGGCGCCGAGGATTTCGCCCGCCTTGATCAGGTGATGGAGATAGGCGCGGCTCCACTGGCCGCAGACCGGGCAAGCGCAGTCGGGATCGAGCGGCCCACTGTCGTCCTTGTATTTGGCATTGCGCAGGTTGAGCGGCCCGGCGTGCGTGAACGCCTGCCCGTTGCGGCCCGACCGCGTCGGCAGCACGCAGTCGAACATATCGATGCCGCGCACTACCGCGCCGACGATATCGTCGGGCTTGCCGACGCCCATCAGGTAGCGCGGCCGGTCGGCAGGCAGCATCGCCGGCGCATAGTCGAGCACGCCGAACATCGCCGCCTGCCCCTCGCCGACCGCAAGGCCGCCGACCGCATAGCCGTCGAAGCCGATCTCGATCAGCTTCTCCGCCGAGACGCGGCGCAGGTCCTCGTACATCGAGCCCTGCTGGATGCCGAACAACGCCGCGACCTCAGCGTGCTCGGCACCGCTGTCGAAGCCATCGCGCGACCGCTTCGCCCAGCGCATCGACCGCTCCATCGAGGACGCCGCCTCCTCATGCGTCGCCGGATGCGGCGTGCACTCGTCGAACGCCATGACGATGTCGGTGCCGAGCAACCGCTGGATTTCCATCGAACGTTCGGGGCTCAGCATGTGCCGCGAGCCGTCGAGGTGCGAGGCGAACTGCACGCCCTGCTCGCTCATCTTCCGCAGCTCGGACAGCGACATCACCTGATAGCCGCCGGAATCGGTGAGGATCGGCCGGTCCCAGCCCATGAACTTATGCAGGCCACCCAGCGACGCGATGCGCTCGGCGGTCGGGCGGAGCATCAGATGATAGGTGTTGCCGAGGATGATGTCGGCGCCCGAGGCACGAACCTCGGCGGGGCGCATCGCCTTCACGGTGGCGGCGGTGCCGACCGGCATGAAGGCGGGCGTGCGGATGTCGCCGCGCTTCATGCGGATGACGCCGGTGCGCGCCGCACCGTCGGTGGCGTGAATGTCGAACTCGAAACGGGGCTGCATGCGCCGCGCTTTAGCGAAGCGGCGCGGCCTTGTCGCCTATTGGCGCTGCGGCGGATCGGGCAGGCGCTGCCGTTCGTCGCGCTGCTGCTGGCGCAGCGGCTGTGATTGCAGCAGTTCGCCACGGGTCACGAAGCCGTCCTTGTCGACATCGAAGCGGCTGAAGCGGCGCTCCAGCTCGGCGGTGAACTCCGCCGCCGAAATGCTGTCGTCGGCATCGCGGTCGAAGTCGAAGCGGCCGGGCAGCGCCGACACGTCGCCGAGCCAGGTCGCCGACCATTGCGACAGTTCGAGCAGCCCGAGCTTGCCGTCCTTGTTCTGGTCGGCGAGCCCGAACATGCGCAGCGTCCCGTGACGCGATTCCTCGCGACTGGTGCGGCCGTCGCCGTCGCTGTCGAAGCCGGCGATCAGCACCCCGACCGGCGCGACGCTGCGCCCGACCAGCGGCCCGGCGCCCGCCGGCGGCGCCACGGGCTGTGCATACGCCTGCGCCTGCGCGGCACCCGCCATCATCACCGCCACCGTGCAGAGCCACAAACGCATTCGCATACCCCTCATCTACGCGCGGCGGCGCAGCTTTCCCTTACGGCAGCAGCAGGCTGGAGTCGCCATAGCTGTAGAAGCGATAGTCGTTGGCGATGGCATGCGCATAGGCGCGCTGCATCGTCTCCAGCCCCATCAGCGCGCTGACCAGCATGAACAAGGTCGATCGCGGCAGGTGGAAATTGGTCATCAGCCCGCCGACGGCGCGAAATTTATAGCCCGGCGTGATGAAGATGGCGGTGTCGCCCGCGAATGGCCGCACCACGCCATCGTCCCCCGCCGCGCTCTCGATGAGCCGCAGCGAGGTCGTGCCCACCGCGATGATCCGCCCGCCCGCTGCACGCACCGCGTTCAGCCGGTCGGCGGTCGCCGCATCGATGCGGCCCCATTCGGCGTGCATGCGATGGCCTGCGGTATCGTCGGCCTTCACCGGCAGGAAGGTGCCCGCGCCGACATGCAGGGTCAGCGTCGCCCGCCCGATGCCCGCCGCGTCGATCGCCGCGATCAGCTCCGGGGTGAAATGCAGCCCGGCGGTCGGCGCCGCGACCGCGCCCGGCTTGTCGGCGTAGAGGGTCTGATAATCCTCGGCATCGCGCGCGTCGGTCGGCCGCTTGCCGGCGATATAGGGCGGCAGCGGCATGGTGCCCGCCTCGGCCAGCGCCTGCTCCAGCGGCACGGCCGCCTCGAAACGCCAGAGGATCGAGCCGTCGTCGCCGCGATCCTCGACCACACCGGCCAGCCCCGCGCCGAAATCGACCCGGTCCCCCAGCTTCAGCCGCTTGGCGTTCTTAACGAAGGCCTGCCAGCGCCAGGCGTCCTCGCGCTTGTGCAAGGTCACCCCGATCTTCGCCTCGCCGCGCCGCCCGTGAAGCTGCGCCGGGATCACCCGCGTATCGTTGAACACCAGCAGATCGCCGGCGCGCAGCAGCCCGGGCAGGTCGCGAACGCCGCGATCCTCGAAGCCATCGCGGCGGACGAGGAGCAGCCTCGCGGCATCGCGCGGACTGGCCGGCCTCAGCGCGATCTGGTCGGTCGGCAGTTCGAAGTCGAAATCGTCGACGCGCAGGTGCGCCTCCCCACCCTTATCGTCACCCCCACGAAGGCGGGGATCCATTAACTCTAGCATCGGCGGTAGTGGATTCCCGCCTTCGCGGGGATGACGATTAATTCTTGGCAGCCGGAGCCGGGGCGGCTGGGGTCTGCGGTGCGACCGGCGCCACGGCGATGGTCGGCGGCGTCTTCGCGGGCGGCGCGACGTTATCCGAGCCGATCGACGCCTTCAGGATCTTCGACGGGTTGGCCGGCGGCTCGCCCTTCTCGATCGCGTCGACATATTCCATGCCCTCGAACACGCGGCCCCAGGCGGTGTATTCGTTATCGAGCACGAAGTTCGGCCCGAGCATGATGAAGAACTGGCTGTTGGCGCTGTCGTTGCCGGCGGCACGCGCCATCGAGGCAACGCCGCGCATGTGCGGGATGTCGTTGAACTCGGCCTTCAGGTCGGGAAGATCCGACCCGCCCGAGCCCTCGCCCTTGGGATCGCCGCCCTGCGCCATGAAGCCGTCGATAACGCGGTGGAAGATGAGGCCATCATAAAAGCCGCGGCGGGCGAGCGTCTTGATGCGCTCGACATGCGTCGGCGCCTTGTCGGGGCGCATCAAGATGCCGACACGACCGCCGGTGGACAGGTCGAGATACAGCACGTTCGCAAGATCGAGCGCCGGCGCGGCCGGGGCCGCGGGCGTCTGGGCGGCGGCCGCCGTTGCGAACAGGAAACCGAAAAGCAGCGCGACGAGCTTGCGCATGAGCTCTCCCCAATAAGCGCCAAACAGTGCGGCGCCTGTATCAGCGCCGCGGGCCCAAGTCACCGCGTCGCGGCGACGCGCTCCGCCACTTCCTCGGCAATCAGCGCCGGGACGAAGGGAGCGATGTTGCCACCATACATCGCGATCTCCTTAACCAGACGTGACGCGATCGGCTGCAGCGCGACGTCGGCCATCAGGAAAACGGTCTCGATATCGGCGTTGAGCTGCTGGTTCATGCCGGCCATCTGGAACTCATATTCGAAGTCGGCGACGGCGCGCAGGCCGCGGACGATGACCTGCGCCTTCTGCGCCTCGGCGAACTTCATCAGCAGCGCGTCGAACGGCACCACCTCGACGGCGGTGCCGAGGTCGGCCGCCTCGCGCTTCACCTGCGCCACCCGCTCCTCAAGCGTGAACATCGGCGACTTCGACGGATTGGTCGCGACGCCGATCACCAGCTTGTCGACCAGCTTCGCGCCGCGCCGGATGATATCCATGTGGCCCAGCGTGATCGGATCGAAAGTACCGGGATACACCCCCACACGCATGTCCAGCCCCCGTGCTGTTGGATTAGCGATCGCGTTCGATGGCGAAGCGCGCGATGGCGCGCAGCAGGTCCGCCTCCTGCCCGAAGCCGTTCAGATGGCCGATGGCCTGGTCGATGAGCATTTCGGCCTGCTGCTTGGCGCGGTCGAGGCCGAGCAGCGACACGAAGGTCGCCTTGCCGGCTTCCTCATCCTTGCGCACCGCCTTGCCGGTGCGCGCGCTGTCGCCCTCGACGTCGAGCACATCGTCGGCGATCTGGAAGGCGAGGCCCAGGTCCTTCGCATAGCCGCGCAGCCGCTTGCGCTGGCTGTCGCCGACCCGGCCCATGATCGCGCCCGCCTCGAGGCAGAAGGAGATCAGCGCGCCGGTCTTCAGCTGCTGGAGCCGTGTCGTCGTCGGCAGGTCGAAGACCTCGCTCTCGGCGACGAGATCCATCATCTGGCCGCCCGCCATGCCGACCGGACCCGAGGCGCGCGCCAGCTCGAACACCAGTTCCGACCGCACGAACGGGTCTTCATGCGTCGCTTCGTCAGCCAGCACCTCGAAGGCGAGCGCGTGAAGCGCATCGCCCGCCAGCACCGCGGCCGCCTCGCCATATTCCTTGTGAAGCGTCGGCTTGCCGCGCCGCATGTCGTCATCGTCCATGCACGGCAGATCGTCGTGGATCAGGCTGTAGCAATGGATGCACTCGACGGCGATCGCGACGCGCAGCGCGCGCTCCTTGTCGACGTGGAACAGGTCGCAGGCGGCGACCACCAGCAGCGGCCGCATCCGCTTGCCGCCGCCGATCGCGCAATAGCGCATCGCCTCATACAGCCGGCCACGGGGATCGTCGGGGACCGGCAGCAACCGGTCGAAGCGCTGGTCGATCGCGTTGCCGATCGCGTCGAGCGCCGGCTTGAGGCTCAGGCTGGCGTGCATCAGCTCGGATCGAAGGGCGCGACGCCCGCCGCCTGTCCGTCGGCGCCGACCTGGATTTTCTCGATACGCGCCTGCGCCTGCGCCAGCTTGGCTTCGCACTGCCGCTTCAGCTTCGTGCCTTCCTCATAGAGGCCGATCGACTCCTCGAGGCTGGCCTCGCCGGCCTCGAGCTTGCGCACGATCGCTTCCAGCCGCTGGAGCGCCTGCTCGAACGACAGTCCCTCGATCGTATCGCCCGCCGTCCCGCTCATCGCCTCCGCACCCTTGTCAACGCCGGGCCGTTTGTGGCGGCCGGGGGGAAGGTGGTCAAGCCGCGTTCCGCGCTGCGGCCTTCGCCTTTTCCTCGGCGACCAGTTCCTTGCGGCTGAGCTTGCCGATCATCGTCTTGGGGAGGTTGGTGCGAATCTCCACTGCTACCGCGCGCTCATGCTTGCCGACGTGCCTGTTGAGCCAGTCAAGCAGTTCCGCCTCGGTCGCCGCCGTGTCGGGCTGCAAGGTCACGAACGCCTTGGGTCGCTCGCCGAGATAGGCATCCCGCACGCCGATGACGAGCGCCTCCTTCACCGCCGGGTTGGCGTAAAGATGATCCTCGAGCTGGCTCGGGAACACCTTGAAGCCGCCAACGACGATCATGTCCTTCAGCCGGTCGACGACATAGAGATAGCCCTCGGCATCCATCGTCCCGACGTCGCCGGTGCGCAGCCGCCCGTCGACGAACACGTTCGCCGTCTCGGCGGGCTTGTTCCAATAGCCGCGCATGATCTGCGGCCCCGACACGGTGATTTCACCCGAATCGCCGGGCGCGGCGAGCTTCGTCGGATCGTCCTTGTCGACCAGCACCACCGTCGTGCCCGGCAGCGGCTGGCCGATCGATCCGTCCTTCGACAACCCCTCATAGGGGTTCACCGACACCACGCCCGAGCTTTCGGTGAGGCCATATCCCTCGACTACCTTGGCGCCGGTCTTCGCCTCGAACCGCGCCTTCAGCTCGGCGGGCATCGGTGCGCCGCCCGAAATGCAGACGCGGATCGACGACAGGTCGTATTTCGCGATGTGCGGATGATCGAGGAACGACTGGTACATCGTCGGCACGCCGGGCACTGCGGTGATCTTGCGGCGGTGGATCGTCTTCAGCGCCGCTCCCAGCTCGAACTTCGGCAACAGCACCATCTCGCCGCCGCGCAGCATGGTGCGGTTGAGCACGCAGGTGTTGGCGAAAACATGGAACAGCGGCAGCGCGCCGAGGATGCGATCTTCTGCCTCGCGGTCGGCGTCGATCGAATCGACCTGCTGCGCATTGGCGCTGAGGTTGGCGTGGGTGAGGATCGCGCCCTTCGGCGTGCCCGTCGTGCCGCCAGTGTACTGCAGCAGCGCGATATCCTCATGGACGTCGATCGCCGGCGGCGCGGCGAGGCCGCCGTGATCGAGCAGCGACTTGAAGTTCACATGCGCCGCGTCGATCGCGAACTTCACCCGCTCGCGCTGCTTGAACATCCGATAGAGCAGCGCCTTGCCGCCCGGCAGCACCTCGCCGAGGTTGCCGACGACCAGCGTCTTCAGCCGCGTCCGGTCGAGCACCTTGGCGATGGTCGGATAGAGCTGCGCCACGTCGAGCGTGACCATGATGTCGGTCTCGCTGTCCTCGACCTGCGCCGCCAGCTCGTCGGCGGTATAGAGCGGCGAGAAGTTCACCACCGTGCCGCCCGCCTTCATCGCGGCGTAGTAGGCGACGACATATTGCGGGCAATTGGGCAGGAACAGCCCGACCTTGACGCCGCGCCCGACGCCCATCCGCCGAAAGCCTTCGGCGGCGCGATCGACGAGGCCGGCGACCGTTTCATAAGTGAAGATGCGGCCGAGGAAATCGATGCAGGGCGCGTCGGGGATGCGCTTCGCGGTGCGGTCGAGCAGTTCGAACACCGGCAAGGCCTCGAAGGCGGTGCGCCACGACACCGGATGTCGGTAGTTGCTGTCCCAAACCGCCACGCTCACGCCACCGCTCTCCTTCTCTATGTTCGCGCGAAGCGGTCGACACCGCCGTCGCTGAGCCGGGTCGCGCGCCCCGCGCGCTCCAGCCAGTGGAGATGCGCCAGCGCCTCGCCGGTCGCCATCATGATTTCGTCTGGCTTGATCGTCCGTCCGAACAGGGTGCCGAAGCTTTCGAACGCGGTGCGCGGACCATCGCCGAGCAGCGTCTCCAGCTTGTCGAGCTTGCCCATATGGTCGTCGCGCAACTGCGTGGTGCGGACGCGCAGCCGAGTGAACGGCTCGTTGTGCGCCGGCAGCACCGTCAGTTCCTCGTCGAGCGCCTCCAGCTTGTCGAGGCTCGCGAACCATTCGCCCAGCGGGTCGGCGTTGGGCTCGGTCGGATAGACCGAGACGTTGGAAGTGATGCGCGGCAGCAGTTGGTCGCCCGAGATCAGCAGCCCCGCTTCGTCACAGAGCAGGCAGGCATGCTCTGGCGAATGGCCGCTGCCGGTGACGACGCGCCAGGTCCGCCCGCCGATGGTCAGCGCCTGGCCGTCGACGAGCCGCGAATAGCCCATCGGCAGCCGGGTCACCGCCATGCCGAAGCGCCCCCAGCCTTGCCCCTTCATCCGCTCGACCGCCTCGTCGGGCCAGCCGCTGCGGGCATAGAAGTCGATGGCAGCTGCTGGCGGCGCATCGGCGATATCGAGCGTCAGCACCCGCGCCAGCATGAACTCGCCGCGGGTGATCTCCAGCGGCACGCCCCATTTGTGCGTCAGCCAGCCGGCGAGGCCGAGGTGATCGGGATGATAATGGGTGACGATGACGCGCGAGACCGGCCGGCCCGCCATCTGCCCCTCGAACAGCGCCCGCCACATGTCCCTGCACGGGCCGGCGGCCAGGCCGGTATCGACGATCGCCCAGCCGTCGCCGTCGTCGAGCACCCAGAGGTTGATGTGATCGAGGCTGAACGGCAGCGGCATGCGCAGCCAGAACACACCGTCGGCAACGGGATGGAGCTTGCCCGGTTCGGGCGTCCAGCGGCCGTGCGGATAGAAGAGCCCGCGCAGTTCCTTCCCCGCTTCCGGGGGCTCGGCAACGGCGAGCGATGAATCCTGCATGACGGCGGTCCTTCCGCCGTCATGCTTAGGTTTACGTTCGCGTCAAGTCGAGGGGCCGGGGCGCCGCCCTGCCCTCTTGGACAGGTGCGGCCTATTCGTCGCGCGGTGTGCTCGGACGCTTGAACAGGTTCTCGGCGGTGATCTCGACCGGTGCGGCCTCCTCGCCATGCTCGGCGAGATATTCCGCCGCCTCGCGCTCGGCGCGCAGCTGGTCGAGCAGCTCGGCGCGGTCGGCGTCGAAGCGCGTGTCCTCGATGCTGATGCCGGCCTTCTTCGCCGCCACCGCGATCAGCGCGTCGAGCTCGCGCTGCGACGACAGGCCCAGGGTCACCGGGTCCTTCGGGGTGATGTTGGCGATGTTCCAGTGGCTGCGGTCGCGGATCGCCGCGATCGTCGTCTTGGTCGTGCCGATCAGCTTGGAGATCTGCGCGTCGGTCACTTCCGGGTGATTGCGGATGATCCAGGCGATGCCGTCCGGCTTGTCCTGGCGCTTCGACACCGGCGTGTAGCGCGGGCCCTTGGTGCGGCGCAGCTGCTCCGGGCCCTTTTCCTGGATCAGGCGATAGTCGGCGTTGGCCTGGCCCTTGTCGATCTCCGCCTGCGTCAGCTCGCCGGCGCGGATCGGGTCGCGTCCGATCAGCTTGGTGGGCGTGTTCTCGTCGGCGATCGCCTGCACTTCGAGGATGTGCAGCCCGCAGAATTCGGCGATCTGCTCGAAGCTGAGCGCGGTGTTATCGACCAGCCAGGACGCGGTTGCGTGCGGCATGAGCGGCTGGGCCATCGAAACCTCCAGATAAAGAAAGGGCCGCCCTTCTCGGGCGGCCGTTGTATGGTCCGGCATGTATACGGCGAACCGCCGCCGATCAAGGATCGTGCGGCGGTTCGGCGCTGAATCAGCCGCTTTAGTCGCCGATCTGGACGTGTCCGGGCTGCAGCGCGACCGCATCGCACCACGCCTTGACGTACGGATAGGCCTTCAGGTCGAAGCCGCCGTCCTCGGCGACATGGGTGTAGGCGTAGAGTGCGATGTCGGCGAGGCTGAGCGCGTCGCCGACGAAGAAGCTGCGCCCTTCCAGATGCTCGTCCATCAGCTTCATTGCCGCGTCGCCCGCCGCCGCCTTCACCGGCGCCAGCAGCTTCTGCGTGTCGGTCCAATTCTCCTCGCCGACGAACAGCTTCCAGAAGCGCATCGTCGCGACGTTGGGCTCGTGGTTGTACTGCTCGAAGAACATCCAGCGCAGCATGTCGGCGCGATCCCAGCGGTCGCCGGGGATCAGCGGGCTGCCTTCGGCGAGGTAGAAGATCGCCGCGTTCGATTCGGGCAGGAAGCGGTCGCCGACCTGAAGCACCGGGATACGGCCGTTGGCGTTGACGGTGCCGAGGAACTCGGGCGTCCGCGTCTCACCCTTCAGGATGTCATATTCGCGCCGCTCATAGGCTTTGCCGAGATGCGCCAGGGTCAGCCGGATTTTGTAGCAATTTCCCGAGTCCGCATATTCATGCAGGACGATCTTCTCGCTCATGGAACCTCCAGGACGATCTTGCCGACATGCTCGCCGGCTTCCATCCGCCGGTGCGCCTCGGCGGCATCGGCGAGCGGAAAGGTCGAATCGATGATCGCGCGCAGTTTCCCCTGCGCGAACAGCGGCCACACGTCGCGCACCAGACTGTCTGCGAGCGCCGATTTATAGGCGACCGTCCGGGGCCGCAGCATCGACCCCGACAGGATCAGCCGCTTGCGCATCACCTGGCTGAGGTCGAGATCGGCGCGCGGGCCGCGCTGGAACGCGATCGAGACATGGCGGCCTTCATCGGCGAGCAGCGCGATGTTCTTAGGCACATAGTCGCCGCCGACCATGTCGAGCACTACGTCGACCCCGCGCCCGCCGTTCGCCTCGCGCGCCAGCTCGGCGAAGTCGCCGGCGTTGTAGTTGATCGCGACATCGGCGCCGAGAGCGCGCGCCGCCGCGCATTTCTCGTCGCTGCCGCAGGTGACGATCACCCGCAGGCCGAACGCCTTCGCCAGCAGGATGGCGGTCACCCCGATGCCGCTGGTGCCGCCGTGGACCAGCACGGTGTCGCCCTCGGTCGCAAACGCGCGCTCGAACAGGTTCGACCAGACGGTGAAATAGGTTTCGGGCAGGCTCGCCGCCTCGACGAAGCTCAGCCCCTGCGGGATGGGCAGACATTGCCCGGCAGGCACGGCGGCATATTGCGCATAGCCGCCGCCGGCGAGCAGCGCGCAAACCTTGTCGCCGACCTCGGGCCGCGCCACCCCCTGACCGACCGCGACGATCTCGCCGGCAATCTCCAGCCCCATGATCGTCGGCGCGTTGGGCGGCATCGGATAGAGGCCCATGCGCTGCAGCACATCGGGGCGGTTGACGCCCGCGGCGCGCACGCGGACCAGCACCTCGCCCGGCTCTGGCGTCGGCACCGGCCGCTCGACCGGCACCAGCACTTCCGGGCCGCCCGGGGCCGCGGGATCGATCGCAAGCATCGTCGACGGCTCGGTCATGGACACTCCGGCAGGGTTGACAGCCCCTTAGAGCAGATGGACGCTGCGTCGCCTAGGAGGGGATGCCATGGACCTCGATGACCTCATGCCGCGCCGCAAGGACGGCGACCCGCTGATCGCGCTCGAACGGCAGGACCTCGATCCGCTGTCGGTCGACGAGCTGGCCGCGCGCATCGCCGCCCTTGAAGCGGAGATCGAGCGAACCCGGGCCAAGCTCGACGGCGCCCGCTCCTTCCGCTCCGCCGCCGATTCGCTGTTCAAGAAAGGCTGAGGATGCGCCTGATCGCCCGGCTGGTCGCATTGCTGCTGCTGGCGATTCCGGGTCAGGCGTTCGCGGGGAAAGCCGCCTTCAGCGAATGGGCGGCCGCGGTGGTCGCCGGCGACTGGCGCGGCGCCAACGGGCTGCGCATCGACGCCTTCGACAACGCCCGCCGCGATGTCACGCTGGCGCTGATCGCCGCGGGCTTCACCGCCGAGAATGTCCGGCAATTCTCGCCCGACAGCCGGCAGGGCGTGCTCGACGCGACTCCGGACGGCCTGTCGAAGAACTGGTTCGAACTGACCAAGCAGGCACCCGCCGGCTGCCTTCTCTACGTCACCTCGCACGGCCTGCCCGGCAAGATCATCATGGGCAAGAAGGAGCTGCGCCCGCGCGACATCGACATGATGCTCGACTTCAGCTGCGCCAACCGCCCGACGGTGGTGGTGCTGTCCGCCTGCTATTCGGGGTCGTTCATCCCGACGCTCGCGCAGGGCAATCGGCTGATCCTCGCCGCCGCCCGGTCGGATCGCACCTCCTTCGGCTGCGGCGCCGGCTTCGACTATCCGGTGTTCGACGCCTGCGTGCTGGAGGCACTGCCCAAGGTCGCCGACTTCGCCAAGCTGTCGGCGACGGCGCAGAGCTGCGTCGCGGCGCGCGAGAAGAAGGACAAGCTGGTCCCGCCGTCCGAACCGCAAATCTCGATGGGCGAGGATGTGGCGAAGCTGATCCCGGCGCTATCCTTGAAGCCCGACACCCCCTGACGGGAGTGATAGCCGGTCTGCGGCGCCCGGTTGACGTAAACGTAAACCACGGGCCGATTCCGGCCATCGGTCGATGACCATCCCTGGGGAGGGAGCATGAACTTCGATTTTTCCGACGACGCCAAGGCGTTGCGCGACCAGGCACGGCGCTTCCTCGAGGAGCGCGCCGGCGCCGCCGTCGCCCGCAAGGCAATGGATGGCGATGCTGCCTATGACGCCGACCTGTGGAAATCGGTCGTCGAACTCGGCTGGACCGCGGCGCGCGTGCCCGAGGCCCATGGCGGCATCGGCCTGTCGGCCGAGGAGGCCTGCGTGCTGGCCGAGGAGGTCGGGCGCAGCCTGATCCCGGTGCCCTTCGTCTCGACCCTGATCGCCACCGAGGCGCTGCTGCTCGGCAGCGAGGCGCAGCAGGCGAAATGGCTGCCCGGTATCGCCGACAGCTCGGTGATCGCCACCGTCGGCTGGGCGGAAGGCGACACCGCCACCCCGTCGCGCACGAGCGGCGTCACCGCCTCGGGCGACAAGCTGTCGGGCGTGAAAATGCCGGTCCCCGACCTGCAGGCCGCTAACCTCGCGATCATCACCGCCGCCGGCCCCGACGGCCCGTCGCTGTACCTCGTCGACCTGAAGGGCACCGGCGTTACCGTCGAGGCCGCGCCGACGCTCGACCTCGTCCGCCGCCACGGCAAGCTGACCTTAAACGGCGCGCCCGCCGAGGCGCTCGGCGATGCCGCCACCTTCCAGACCTTCCTCGACCGCGCCGCGGTGCTGTCGGCGTGGGAGGCGATCGGCACCGGGTCGGTCGCGATGGAGATGGCGATCGGCTACGCCAAGGAGCGTGTCGCCTTCGGTCAGAAGATCGGCCGCTATCAGGGCGTGAAGCACAAGTGCGCCGACATGTATGTGAAGCTCGAACTGGCCCGCGCCCACGCCCTGCACGGTGCCTGGGCGATGGCGACCGAGGCGCCCGAGCTGGCGCAGGCGGCCGCCGCGGCGCGCGTTTCGGCGCTCGACGCGCTGAAATACGCCGCCGAGGAGAATGTCCAGCTGCACGGCGGCATCGGCTTCACCTGGGAAAGCGACTGCCAGTTCTACTATCGCCGCGGTCGCCAGATCGCCTTTGCGCTCGGATCGCGCAGCTGGTGGGCCGACCGCCTCGTTCGCACCCTCGAGCGCCGCAACGCGCGCGCCGCCTGACCGGGAGAGCTGAGATGGATTTCAACGATACCCCGCAGGAAGCCGAATTCCGCGCCACAGTGCGGAGCTGGCTCGCCGATAAGGCCGCCAAGTACAAGGGCCTTCCCGAGGCGAAGGGCAATGACGAGTTCGTCGCCCGCGCCAAGGACTGGCAGAAGACCAAGCATGAGGCCGGCTACACCGGCATTACCTGGCCGAAAGCGATGGGCGGCCAGGGGCTGACCCCGATGCACTCGATCATCTTCGGGCAGGAGGAGTCGAAGACCTCGGCGCCGACCGGCCTCTATTCGATCGGTCTCGGCATGTGCATCCCCACCGTGTTCACCCACGGCAATCCCGAGGTCATCCAGCGCTACGTACCGAAGGCGCTCGAAGGCGGCGAAATCTGGTGCCAGCTCTTCTCCGAGCCCGCCGCCGGCTCCGACCTCGCCGGCATCCGTACCAAGGCGGTGCGTGACGGCGACGACTGGGTGATCAACGGCCAGAAGGTATGGACCACCAACGCGCATCTTTGCGACTATGGCATCATCGTCACCCGCACCGACCCGTCGAAGCCCAAGCACAAGGGCCTGACGATGTTCATCGTCGACATGCATGCGCCGGGCGTCGAGGCACGCCCGCTGAAGCAGATGTCGGGCGGCGCCGATTTCAACGAAGTGTTCTTCACCGACGTCCGCGTCCCCGACGCGTGGCGGCTGGGCGAGGTCGGCGACGGCTGGAAGGTCGCGCTCACCACCTTGATGCACGAGCGGCTGGCGGTCGGCGGCAAGCCGCGCCATTCGCCCGACTACAACACGCTGATCGAACTTGCCCGCCGCATCGAGACCGAGGCCGGCCCGGCGATCGAGGCGACGCATGTCCGCCAGAAGATCGCCGACGTCTATCTCGCCGACGAGGGCATCAAGCTGACGCAGATGCGCGCGCTCTCCGCCCTGTCGAAGGGCCAGATTCCGGGCGCCGAGCAGTCGATCTCCAAGGTGGTTGTCGCCAAGAACATGCAGGACATGGCGGCCTTCGCGCTCGACATGTCGGAGGCCGCGGGCTTCATGACCGATGGTGGCGGCGACCTCGAACGGCTGCGTGCCAGCTACATGTGGTCGGCGGGCCTCCGCATTGCCGGCGGCACCGACGAGATCCTGCGCAACATCATCGCCGAGCGCGTGCTCGGCCTGCCGGGCGACCTGCGGCCGAACAAGGACACGCCGTTCAACGAAGAAAAGCCCCTGTAGGCAACCCTTTCCGGCGCTCGCGCGCTTGACCCCCAATTGAGGGAGAGAGCCGCGCATGCGCCGGATCGCGCACCTGTCCGACCTGCATTTCGGCCGCCACGATGATCGCGTGGTGGCCGGCCTGCTGTCGGCGCTCACCACGCTGAGCCCCGACGTGGTGGTGATCAGCGGCGACTTCACCCAGCGCGCACGGCGGCGCCAGTTCGCCGCGGCCCGCGACTTCCTCGCCGGGCTGCGCGCCGCCGGGCTGCCGGTCGTCGCGGTGCCGGGCAATCACGACATCCCGCTCTACGATGTACTGCGCCGCTTCCTGCGCCCGCTCGCCCGTTTCCGCCGCTATATCGAGCCCGCCGAATACCCCTTCGTCGCAGACGAGGAGATCGCGGTGCTCGGCATCAACACCGCCCGCTCGCTGACCATCGCCGACGGCCGCGTCTCGCATGATCAGATGGCCTGTATCGAGCAAATCTTCGCCCGCGCCGCGCCTGGCGCGCGGCGGATGCTGGTCACCCACCATCCGCTGGTCTCGCTGCCCGGCGGTCCCGAAGGCCGCGCGCTGCGCGCCGCCGGCCGTTCGGGCTCGGCGATCGAGGCGGCGGTGCGCGCCAACGTCCATCTGCTGCTCGCCGGCCATCACCACCAGCCGTTCCACGGCTCCGGCGCCACCTTCTTCGCCGCCGGCCATTCGCTGCTGGTCGTGCAGGCCGGCACCACCACCTCGACGCGGCTGCGCGCCCACGCCAACAGCTTCAACCTGATCGAAACCAACGGCGACGCACTGCGCATCGCCGTCCATGCCTGGGACGCAGACGGGTTCGAGGCGGCGTCGCTGGAGGCCTATCGCTGCGTCGACGGCCGCTGGCAGGAAAGCTAGTCGAGGTCGTCGCGGTCGGCCGGCACCCGCACTTTGAGCGACTGCCGCTCGACCCCGCATTCGATCGGCGTCTGCGCCAGCACTTCACCGTCGACCGACACCGGCTCCGACGGCTCGGTCTCGACCCTGATCTTGCGGCCGCGCAAGGTCACGATGCGCTTGGCTGCGGGCGGGCGGCCGACCATCGACCGGAGCCAGGTGCCGACGAGCTGGCGGCGGCGCGTGCCCTGCACGATCTGCACCACCATGTCCTCGCTCTCGACGTTCGAATCCTCGGCGACGCGAAGCCCGCCAAGGAAGCTGCCGTTGACCACCCGCACCTCGAGGGCATCGAAGGTCCGGCGATCACCATCGGTGGTCACCGTGCAGCGAAACGGCTTGAACCGCAGCAGCGCGGCGATGCCGTAAATCAGGTAGCCGATGCGCCCGAAATGCTTCTTCAGGTTCGACGGGATGCCCGCATTGACGATCGACGGCATGCCGATCGCCAGCGCATTGGCGAACAGATCGGTGCCGACCCGCCCGAGATCGACCTCGGCGGTCTTGCCGTCGACCAGCACACCCACCGCGCCGTCGAGGTCGAACGGCACCGTCAAGGTGCGCGCGAAGCAATTGGCAGTGCCGAGCGGCAGAACGCCGAGCGTCACGTCCTTGTGCGCGAGATGGTCGACCACCGAGCTGATCGTGCCGTCGCCGCCGCCGACGATGATGAAGCGATGCCCTTGGGCGACCGCATCGCGGACGATCTCGGGCAGCCGTTCCGGGTTGCGCACCGAATAGGCGCCGTCGAGTTCCACCCCGCGGCCGGTGAGCGCCGCTTTCGCATCCTTGAACAGGTGCCGGCCCTTGCGCGACTTGGTGTTGACGACCAGCACGGCACGGGGGCCGGCGGTCGAGGCGAGGTCGGTCATGCGGCGGCGGCGGGGCGGATCATCCTGCTAGAAGCCGCCAAACCCGCTTTTGCTCCATCAGCCGCCGCTGACAAAAATCTCCACCCGCCGGTCGTCAGCTTCGGGCTGGCGTTGCGCGCCCCGGCTGCCGATCACGCTGGCCTTGATCAGCGCCGCGGATACGCCTGCCTTGACCAAATACTGGCGCACCGCTTCCACCCGTTTCGCGGACAATTGCCGGTTCAGCCGCGCCGACCCCGAGCGGTCGGCATGGCCGGCCAGCCGGATCTGCGTCCAGCGGCTGCGCGCCGGGTCGGCCACCAGCCGGTCGAGGATCGCGGTCGTCTCGGCACCGAGCGTCGCGCTCGATACGTCGAAATAGACGGTGAACGCCGGCACCTCGGCCGCCGGGCCGTCGCTGGCCGGCACCATGTCGGTCAGCGCCAGCTCCTGCTCCTCGCCCGGCGCGGCGGTCTCGACCATCGCCGGGGTACAGCCCGCGAGCGCCAGGGCGGCGAGCATCGTCAGGGTGAGGCGCATCTGCTCGGTCTCCATCGCATGGCGTCGCCGCGAAAGATGAACGGCGCAGGCACGATGCGCAATATGGGCCAACCCACGGTTTGCCTGCGCGCGCCGCAGGCACTAGGCTCTGGGCTGAATGGGTGAAGGGCCGGAAGGGATCGGGATGCGCCGCGACGGCGATACCGGGGAACGGACGGAGGTGGGCGTGCGCCTGCCAGACGGCCTGCGCCGGTCGCCCTCGGCCGTGCTGATCGGCGTCGTCCTGCTGCTGCTCGTCGGTTTCGGCTTCACCAGCTACAGCGAAAACCAGTTCGAGGAGCGCAGCCGGCAAGAGGCGACCGTTCAGGCGGCAATGCTGGCGGCGAGCGTCAGCGCCGCGCTCGAATTCGGCGACGCCTCGATCGCCCGCGAAAACGTCCGGTCGCTAAGCGCCAACCCCTCGATCGATGCCGCCGGCGTCTATGATTCGGCCGGCCGCGGCGTCGCCGGCTATGCCCGCGATGGCCGGCCGCTGCCCATCAGCCCGCCGGTCGGCGCCGGGCCCGAGGGCGACCGGCTGGCGATCACCGTGCCGGTCACCGCGTCGGGCGAGGCGGTCGGCAGCGTTTATGTCCGCACCTCGCTCGAGCCCTTCGCTCAGCGGCTTGCCCGCTATGGCGGCATCATGCTGCTGGCGATCATGGGCGGGCTCGTCGCCATCGTCGTCGCGGTGTCGGCCGCCGCGCAGCGCCGCGCCAACGCCGCGCTGCGCGCCGAGATCGCCGAGCGCGAGGCCGCCGAGGAGCGGCTGCGCCAGGCGCAGAAGATGCAGGCGGTCGGCCAGCTGACCGGCGGCATCGCCCACGATTTCAACAATCTGCTCACCCCGATCATGGGCGGCCTCGAGATCATCGCGACGATGACCGCCGAGCCGCGCACGAAATCGCTGGCGTCGAATGCGCTGGAGGCGGCGCGCCGTGGCGCCAAGCTGACCGGGCAATTGCTCGCCTTCTCACGCACCCACCGGCTCAGCACCAGCGCGGTGCCGGTCAACGACCTGATCGGTGGCATGCAGGATTTGATGCGCCACACCATCGGCCCCGAAATTGCGATCAAGCTGGCGCTCGACCCCGCCTGCGGCACCGCGCAGGCCGACCCCAATCAGATCGAGAACGCCATCCTCAATCTCGCGATCAACGCCCGCGACGCGATGCCCGACGGCGGCACCCTCACCCTGTCGACCGCCCGCGAGACGATCGCCGACGACGGCGAACTGGCGGCGGGCGACTATGTGGCAATCCTGATCGCCGATACCGGCACCGGCATGACGCCCGAGGTGCTGGCGCGCGCCACCGAGCCCTTCTTCACCACCAAGGAGGTCGGCAAGGGCACCGGCCTCGGCCTCGCGCAGGTCTACGGCGTCGCGCATCAGTTCGGCGGCACCCTGCGCATCGACAGCGAGGTCGGCGTCGGCACCACCATGCGCATCCTGCTGCCCGCGGCGACCACCGCGACCGAGGCTGTTGCGACAGCGGCCGAGACGCCGCTGCTCGACGGCCACGGCAGCGGCGACATCCTCGTCATCGACGACGATGCCGATGTGCGCACCTTCCTCGCCTCGACGCTCGAATCGCTCGGCTACCGCGTCCGCACCGCCGATCATGGCGAGGAGGGGTTGCAGCTGCTCGACGAGGATGCGCCCGATCTGCTGATGGTCGACTATGCCATGCCGGGCCTGAACGGCGCCGAGGTGGCAAAGCAGGTGCGCGAGGCGCATCCGTCGCTGCCGATCGTCTTCATAACCGGCCATGCCGATACCGAGGCGCTGACCGAGGCGATCGGCCCCGGCGCGCCGATCCTGCACAAGCCCTTCGGCGCTCGCGACCTCGCCGCGATCGTCGAGCGTCATGTTTCACAGCCGCAGTCGCATGCGGCGGAGTAAAGCTTGCCGATGATTTCCTTCGCGCCCCGCCGCTGGTCCACCGCCCTGTTCGCGCTGCTGGCGTTCAACGCCGTGCCTGCCGCCGCCCAGTCGGTGATGGCGGTGTGCACCGACCCCAAGGGCCGCGGCTTCGAAACGACGCCGGCGAAAGGCTGGGTGTTCAACCGGCTGAAAGACGCGGTGATCACCTTCAGCCGTGATCGCGCCGGGCGGCCCGATATCCTGATCCGCGACCGCTCGCGCACCGTCAGCCTGGCGCGCGACGGGGCGAAGCTGACCGTCACGCACCAGGCGCGCAACTTCAATTACTTCATCATCACCGCCGTCTATCAGCAGGCGCAGGTCGATACCTTCCAGGTCACCTTCCTGCCGAACGGCAAGGGCCAGCTGGTCTGGACCTCGGTGCGCAGCCACCTGCCGCCGAAGGACGAGACGCGCGCCACCTTCCTTGTCGCCGACTGCGAGCAATAGTCGGCTCGGCCGAGTTTTCGTTTCACCGGCGCGACATAAGGTTTCTTGCGTTCGGCGCCCGCCTTACGCAAAGAAACAACATGAATACGAGCCTTACCCCCCGCCAGAACCACCGCGCTCCCTGGACGCCGGATGGCTGGCGTTCCTATGAGGCTCGCCAGCTTCCTAATTATCCGGACGTGGCCGAGGTCGACGCGGTCGAGAACGAGCTGCGCGCCTATCCGCCGCTGGTGTTCGCCGGCGAGGCGCGGCAGCTGAAGCGCGACCTGGCCCAGGTCGCCGCCGGCAAGGCCTTCCTGCTGCAAGGCGGCGACTGCGCCGAAAGCTTCGCCGAGTTCCACCCGAACAACATCCGCGACACCTTCCGCGTCATCCTGCAGATGGCCGTCGTCCTCACCTATGCGTCGAAGCTGCCGGTGGTGAAGGTCGGCCGCATCGCCGGCCAGTTCGCCAAGCCGCGCTCCGCCGATCTCGAGGAACTGGATGGCATTTCGCTGCCGAGCTATCGCGGCGACATCGTCAACGACATGGCGTTCGAGGCGACGGCCCGCGCGCCCGACCCGCGGCGCATGCTGCGCGCCTACATGCAGTCGGCGTCGACCTTGAACCTGCTGCGCGCCTTCGCGCAGGGCGGCTATGCCAACCTCGCACAGGTCCACAAGTGGAACCTCGACTTCGTCGGCCGTAGCCCATGGGCGAAGAAATATGAGGACGTTGCCGAGCGCATCGGCGAGGCGCTGTCCTTCATGGAAGCCTGCGGCCTGTCGCCCGAGACGGTGCCGCAACTGAAGGGCACCGACTTCTACACCAGCCACGAGGCGCTGCTGCTCGGTTATGAGAGCGCGATGACGCGGCAGGACAGCCTGACCGGCGACTGGGTCGACACCTCGGCGCACATGCTGTGGATCGGCGACCGCACCCGCTTCGACGGTTCGGCGCACATCGAGTTCCTGCGCGGCGTGCTCAACCCGCTCGGTCTCAAGGCCGGCCCCAGCCTCGAGCCCGACGCGCTGCTGCGGATGATCGACGTGCTCAACCCGGCGAACGAGCCCGGCCGCCTGACCATCATCACCCGCTTCGGCTACGACAAGGTCGAGGCGGCGCTGCCGAAGCTCGTCCGCGCGGTGAAGCGCGAAGGCCGCGAGGTGGTCTGGTCCTGCGACCCGATGCACGGCAACACGGTGAAGGCCGCGAACGGCTACAAGACGCGGCCGTTCGATCGCATCCTGGGCGAGGTGAAGGGCTTCTTCGCGGTGCACCGCGCCGAGGGGACGCATGCCGGCGGCATCCACGCCGAGATGACCGGCCAGAACGTCACCGAATGCACCGGCGGCGCCATCGCGATCACCGACGAGGCGCTTGCCGATCGCTACCACACGCATTGCGACCCGCGCCTCAACGCCGGCCAGAGCCTCGAACTCGCCTTCCTGCTCGCCGAGCAGCTGAAGGCCGAGATCGCCGACCGCGAGGCCCGCGCGGCCTAGTCTCGCGACATCTTCTTCGTTGCCCCTGCGGAACGCTATCGCGCCGATGCGTGTTGCACGGGGGTACAATGAAGGAGATTTCGCATGGGTCGCAATGTTTCCATCAGCCTCGGCGCCCTGATCCTGATCATCATCGTCGTCGCGATCATCTTCTGATCGCGGCGCCGCCGGATCGCGATCTTCACCTTATCGCGACAGGCGGACGCGGGCGCGCGGCGGTGGCTTGACACCCGCCGCGCCCGCGCATACCTGACGCCCTCCGCTGAAACGGCCCCTTCGTCTAGCGGTCTAGGACGTCGCCCTCTCACGGCGAAAACACGGGTTCGAGTCCCGTAGGGGTCACCAGCTGGCCAGCCGATTTCAAAGGCTTGGATCTCGCGGGCGACGCGGTGCGCACCCGTGAGGCCGTTTATCGTTTCGCACTCGACGCAAAACCCCCTTCACGCTATGCTGTGCGAGAGGGGATTCTATCGGCGTACTGGTTTGGCATCCTCCTCGGGATACCCAGATGCTCACGAGGTCCGTCCGATGCTGAAGATTTCGCCCCGCGCCAAGGCTACCTTGCTCGCCGTCGCCACTGCCGGGCTTGCCGCCCAGGGGTTCTCCGTCGTTCAGGCGCAAGGCCAAGGCGTGCTGGGGGGCGTGGTCAACCTGGCCCAGGCCGACACGCCCAGCGATACTGAAGCTGGAGATGGGGCCCTTCCGCCGGCACTTCAGGCGGCGCTTGCCTCGGGCAACCAGGCGGCGATCCTTGCGGCGATCAACACACTCGCTGCCGGCAACCCCGCGCAGCAAGCTGCGCTTGCGCAACAGGTTGCCACGGCTGCGCAGGCGATGGCTGCCACCAACCCCGCCGCCGCTGTCGCGGGCGCAGGCGCCGCCACTGCGGTGGCCAGTCTGCCGGCCGTGCAGGCCGCCGCCCCGAACGCGGTGCAGAGCGTGCTGACCTCGACGGCCGCCGTCGTCTCGAACCCGACGGTCGTCGCGCAACAGGGCAGTGCCGCCGCGACTGTCGCGGTCTCGGCCGTTCAGACCGCCGTCGCCACCGGCAACACAGCAATCACCAACACCACCGCTGCGGCCGCCGCAACCGTTGCGGCGTCGCTGCCGACTGCGCAGGCGACCAGCACCATTCAGGCCGTCGTGACCGCCGCGCCGTCGACGGCGGTGACCGTCGCCGTGACCGCCTCGACCGCCAACCCGACCAACGCCGCGACCTTCGCCGGCGCCGCCGCCGGTGCGAGCAGCGGCCAGGGGACGGCCGTTGCCGCCGCCGTGGCGAATGTGCAGGGCGTCTCGTCGAACGCCGTCTTCACGCAGGTGGCGAACGCGACCGGCACGACCACCGAGGCGGTGCAGTCGAACGTGGCCACGGCCAATAACACCACCACCAACACGACCAACACGCAGACGGCCGACAACAGCAACACGGGCAACACCAACGACAACACTGTCGATGGCGGGACGACAGCCAATAACAACACGGTGTCGGAGAACCCCGCGCAGGATAGCGCCAGCCCGAGCTGACGATCAGCGCTCGCGGCAAGACATGAAGAAGCCGGCGACCCGCAAGGGCGCCGGCTTCTTCATGTCAGCGCCTCAGGCGGCCGCCTGGCCGCCGTTTGCCGGCGGCCGCATCGCGACCGGCAGGCGCGCCGCCTCCAGCGCGGCGACGAAATCGTCGCGCCAGCGGCGGACATCGCAGCTCTCGACATTGTGCATCAGCGCCTCCCAGCGCCGGATGCGCTCGGCCTTGCGCATGCCCAGGCCTTCGGCGATCGCCTCGGCGATTTCTTCCTGGCTGAACGGGTTGACCAGCAGCGCCTCGGGCATCTGCAGCGCCGCGCCGGCGAATTGCGACAGCACCAGCACGCCGGGGTCGGCGGGGTCCTGCGCCGCCACATATTCCTTGGCGACGAGGTTCATACCGTCGCGCAAGGGCGTGACGAGCCCCAGCCGCGCGGTGCGGTAGATGCCGGCGAGCACGGCGCGCGGATAGCCGCGGTTGACGTAGCGCAGCGGCACCCAATCGACCTCGGCATAGGCGCCGTTGATCCGCCCCGACAGCGCATCGAGCTTGTTGCGGATTTCCTGATAGGAGCCGATCTCGCTGCGCGTCGGCGGCGCGATCTGCAACAGGAACACCTCCTGACAGCGCTCGGGATTGTCGGCGAGGAAGCGCTCGTAGCCGAGGAAACGCTCTTCCAGCCCTTTCGAATAGTCGAGCCGATCGACACCGACGATCATCTGCCGCCCGGCGATGCTCTCTCGCATCCGCTCGCGCGCGGCGAGCGCCTCGGCGCTCTTCGCCGCTTCCTTGAAGGCGCCGGCGTCGATGCCGATCGGGAAGGCGCCGATGCGCACGGTGCGGCCAAAGGCGCTCATGACGCCGTCGCCGACCTCGGCGTCGGCCTCGCGCTGGAAATAGTCGCAAAAGGCTTCCAGCCATTCATGGGTCTGGAAGCCGACGAGGTCATAGTCGAACAGCCCCGACACCAGCTCCTTGTGGCGCGGCAAGGTCGCCAGCAGCCGCATCGGCGGCCATGGGATGTGCAGGAAGAAGCCGATCCGGTTGGTGACGCCGCGCGCCCGCAGTTCGCGCGCCAGCGGGATCAGATGATAATCGTGCACCCAGATGATGTCGTCGGGCTGGATGATCGGCAGCAGCGTGTCGGCGAAACGCTGGTTCACCCGCGCGTAGCCGGCGTCGAAGCTGCGGTCATATTCGGTCAGGTCGATGCGATAGTGGAACAACGGCCACAGCGTCTTGTTGGCGTAGCCGTTGTAATATTCATCGACATCCTGCTCCTCGAGGTCGACGGTCGCGGTGGTGACGCCGCCGGCGCGTTGCAGGTTCACTTGGCCGGTGAACTCGGGCACGCGCTGACCGCTCCAGCCAAACCAGACGCCGCCATTCTCGCGCAGCGCCTCGCCGATGGCGACAGCAAGTCCGCCCTGGCTGCCGGTGGCATCGGCGGTGGGCGGCGTGACCCGGTTGGAAACAACGATCAGGCGGGTCATCGGACGGCACTCCAGGGTTTGCTCAGCAGGACGGCGCAGTTGATCAGGCCGACCAGCGAATAGGTCTGCGGAAAATTCCCCCACAGCTCGCCGGTTTCGAAATCGGTGTCCTCCGACAGCAGGCCCGACGTGGTCAGCCGCGCCAGCATGCGC
Source organism: Sphingoaurantiacus capsulatus (assembly GCF_042648405.1). Taxonomy (NCBI): domain Bacteria; kingdom Pseudomonadati; phylum Pseudomonadota; class Alphaproteobacteria; order Sphingomonadales; family Sphingosinicellaceae; genus Sphingoaurantiacus; species Sphingoaurantiacus capsulatus. The sequence continues at coordinate 350,628 of NZ_JBHRXV010000003.1, forward strand.
TCGTAGAGCTGGCGGGCCTCGTCGCTGCGGCCGACGAGGTGCAGCGCCTCGATCAGCCAGAAGGTGGCGAAGTTGAACGCGGTCTCGGGCAGCCCGAAATCGTCGGGGTCGGCGTAGCGCAGCATATGCTCGCCGCGCCGCAGTGCCTTCTCCACCGCCTCGAAGGTGGCGAGGAACCGCGGGTCGTCCGGCGCGAGGAAGCGCTGCTCGACCATCTGGAGCAGGCTGACGTCAATCTCATGCCCGCCGAGCGTGGCGGCATAGCGGCCGAGATCGACGTTCCACGCCTCTTCCTCGATGCGCTGGCGCACTGTCGCCGCCTTCTCGCGCCAATAGTCGGCAAGGTCGGGCCGCCCCAGCGCCTCGGCGGCGTTGACCAGCCGGTCGCACGCCGCCCAGCACATCAAGGTCGAATAGGTGTGGACGCTGGCGCGGGTACGAAACTCCCATAAGCCCGCGTCCGGCTGGTCGTGCATCGCAAAGGCACGCTCGCCGACCCTTTCCAGCGCGTGGAAATCATCGATGTCACCGGGGCGCAGCAGCCGTTGATCGATGAACGCCTGCGTGTTCGACAGCACGATCTGGCCGTATACGTCGTGCTGGATCTGCTCCTGCGCCTGGTTGCCGACGCGCACCGGCCCCATGCCGCGATAGCCGGCGAGATCGTCGGCGATGCGCTCGGTCAGGATCGCCTCGTATCCGACGCCGTAGAGCGGCTGGATGTGGCCGCTTTTCGCGCCATCCACGATGTTGCGCAGATAGCCGAGGTAGTTCTCGAGCACGTCGAGCGCGCCGAGGCGATTCAAGGCCTGCACCGTGTAATAGGCGTCGCGGATCCAGCAGTAGCGATAGTCCCAGTTCCGCCCCGAGTTCGCCGCTTCGGGAATCGAGGTGGTGAGCGCGGCGACGATGGCGCCGGTTTCCTCATGGACGCACAGCTTCAGGGTGATCGCGGCGCGGATCACCACCGACTGCCACTCGACGGGAATCGCCAGCCCGCGCACCCAGTGCCGCCAGTCGGCGGTCGTTTCGTCGAGCATCGTCCGCACCGTGGCGCGCACGTCACCGCCGAACGGCTCGTCGGGGCCGAGGAAGAAGCACAGCTCCTCCTCCAGCCGGAACCAGCGCTCGCCGAGCACATGGCCCACGGCTGCGTTGGTAGTGAGGCGCAGCGGCAGGGCGGGCGTCAGGTAGCGGATATGGTTGGAGCCCGACGTGCGCTCGGGCGCGGCGTCGCTCCACCCCTGCGCCGGCCGCAGCCGCAGCCGGATACGTGGCGCGCCCGACAGCGGACGGACGATGCGCACGAACGCGGTGGGACGATAGGTGCGTCCCAGCCGGTCGAAGCGCGGCGCGAAGTCGATCACCTCGACCTCGGCGCCCGCCTTGTCGCGGAGCACGGTACGCAGCACCGCGCTGTTGCGCAGATAGGCCTGCGACACCGCCTCGCCGTCCTCCAGGTCGATCGACCAATGACCGGCGCTCTCGCCCGCCGGATCGCCGCCGCACAGCAGCGCCGAGAACAACGGATCGCCATCGACGCGCGGCACGCAGGCCCAGAGGTAGCGCGCGTTGCGGTCGATCAGCGCGCTGACGGTGCAATTGCCGATCGGCGACAGATCGAGCGAGATGCCGCTCATCGCGCCGCCTCCGCCAGCCAGCGCCCGACCGCCGTCACATCGTCGAGGCGATACGTCGCCGCCGTCACCCGCGGCTCACCGACGAGCACGCCATAGCCGCCGAGCGCCGCCACCGCCTCGAAGGCACATTCATCGGTGTCATCATCGCCGACGAAGATCGGCCGCGCGCCGGCAAAGGGCGGCACTTCCATGAACGCCCCCACCGCCGCGCCCTTGTCGGCGCCCGGCTGGCGCAACTCGACGACCATCTTGCCGGTCTGCACCGTCAGCCCGGCGTCGGCGGCGATGTCGCGGACCTCGCGCTCGACCAGCGGGCCGAGATCAGGCGCCAGCCGGAAATGCACGGCAATGCCGAGCCCCTTGTCCTCGACCAGCAGCCGCGGCTCGCGCCCTGCCAGTTCGGCGATCCGCCCGCGCGCCGCCGCCATCTCCGCGCTCGGCAGCACATCCTCGGCGCGGCCATCGGGAAAGCGCCGTTCGAGGCCATGGACGCCCGCGAGATACAGCGCCGGTAGCCCGACCAGGCGGCCGAGGTCGGCGACACTGCGCCCGCTGATCACCGCCACCCGCCCGTCGAGCGCCACCTGCACGCTGACAAGCGCCGCACCGACATCGGGCGGCAACACCACCAGATCAGGCGTCGCGGCGATCGGCGCCAAGGTTCCGTCGAGGTCGAGGAACAGCGCATCGCGTGCCGGCTCGATCGCTGGCGGCCGCCCCAGCGGGGCGGAATCGAGGGCAAAGGCGGAGCTGGCGGACATGATCCTCAAGGGTCTAGCCGGGCACCCCGCCCTGGCGGAGCGCGCCACGGCGCGTGGGTCTGTTGGCGGGGCGAAACGAGCCGCCCGTTCAGAAAAGGGCGGGCGACGTGCGGGGTTCCATCCGCGACGGATGGGCGCGGCTGTCGATCAGCAGCCCGGAAGCACCAGCACCGGCTTTGTCGACACCCGCATCTCGCGGTCGGCGCTCGATGCAGCGAAGGTCCAGTGCTGCGCTTCATCGGAGCAGCCGGGCAGCCGCACCGCGGTATCGATGCGGCCGGCGGGATCGGCACGGACATCATGGCGGACGCGGTCGTCGGTGTCCTCGGCACAGGCCTTCACCGTCACCCGCTCGCGCGGGTCGAGGCCATTCAACGACAGGATGATGCGTTCGCCGTGCCGCGCGGGGCCGGGCCGGACAGTGATGCGGGGTTCGGGGTTGCGCGCGGCGTCGATCATCGGGAACGTCCTTTCAATCGTCAAACCCGCGGGACCACGACGAAGGGCGGCGAAGGCGCGGGCGGGGCAGCATCCGGGCGACCAAAGCGCGGACGGACGGCGAGGAGCGGCGGATAAAGCTCGCGCCGGTCATCTTGGGGAACGCACGCTGCGCCGAAAGGTTCTCGCGCGCTTCGCCGCACCGCCCTATTTCAAGCTCGTTCCGACTGTGAAATAACGAACAGCGGCAATAGCGGAGCCGATGTGAGCAACAAGGAAGCCAGCACTTACTGGATTGTCGACCCGCGCGAGCTTGATGCGCTGGTCCTCCCCATCCGGCTGGAGATCGTCGACCGGCTGGCCGCCCTCGGCCCCACCCGCGCCCGTGACCTCGCCCGCGCGCTGGGGCGGCGGCAGACCGCGCTCTACCATCACCTCGCCAAGCTGGAGGAGGTCGGCCTGATCCGCCGTACCGAGCGGGTGCGCGACGGCGGCCGCCCGGCACAATATTACGAAACCAAGGCGCCGCTGATGCGCCTCGCCCGCGCTGCCGCCGACCCCGAACTGCGCCCCTACATCGTCCGCGCCAACCATTTTCAGGCGCGTCAGTCGGCGCGCGACTATGAACGCGGCTTCGCGCTCGACGACCGGGTGATGGAGGGGCCGCAGCGCAACCACTGGTGGGCGCGCGTCTACATGCCCGCCACGCCCGATCGCATGACGAAGATCAACGCGCTGCTCGACGAGCTGTTCGAGGTCGCGTTCGAACCCGAGCCACAACCGTCCGGTGCGCCACTGGTCAGCCTCGCCTGGTTCATGGCGCCGCTGTCCGACGCGCCCGACGAGGAGAGCGACGCCTAGGCCCCGAAGCGCACATGTCCCTCGGCGTCGATCGGCCACGCCGGATTGTGCGCGATCTCCCACGCATGATCATCGGGATCGGCGACATAGCCGCGATAGCCGCCATGCGGCGGCGCATCGCCGGCCCGCAGCATCCGCCCGCCCGCACCGGCCAGTTGCTCGATCAGCGCGTCCACCTCTTCCGGTGACCCGACATTATGCGCCAGCGCAAAGGCGCCCGGCGTCACCAGCCCCTTGCCCTGCATATCCTTTTCAAGGCGCGCCTTGAGCCACGTTCCGAACACGAACCCGTTCATCTGGTAGAAGATGATCTCGTCATTCTCGAATACCGGCTTCCAGCCGAAGCCGTCGACATAGAAGGCCCGCGACGTCGCGAGATCGCGCACGCCGAGGGTGATCACCGAAATCTGCTGCTGCATCGTCCGCACTCCTTCGCGCGCTGCGCAAAAGCGTTGGCCAATGTGCCGATGTCCCATAAAACGGATTTAATGGAGAAAAGGCCCACCAATCAGTTGGGACTGGCCGTAATGACGGCATGCGGCGTGCTCTCGGTGCTAGGGCTGGTTTCGTCACTCCCGTTAGCTCTCGTAGCGGGGATGGCCGCATCGATTTCACGCGGATGGTTCGAGGAGACGACCTCTTATCTCCTCGCCTTCTCGCCGCTTCTGTTCCTCGTGGCCTTCGTCGCAGCGATCCTGTTCTGCTATCGTCGCGCAGGCGTCGTGGCGTTCGTTACCGCCGCCATCTCTTTTAGTTTGGGCGCCATCGGGCTGCTTCCCTTTGTTTTTCCGCGCTTCTTTCCAATCTGAGCGCACTAGCCGGTAGCTGTTTCAGGCCGCGAGAGCCCTCAACGCGCAGTTGTGAGCCACTCCTGCAGGATTGCGTTCACCTTCTCCGGCGCCTCCTGCTGAACCCAATGGCTAACCCCCAGCAGCCGCCGCAGCGTGAAGTCGCTGACATAGGCATCCGTCCCTTCCGTCGTCGCCACATCCAGAGCCGTGTCCTGCTCGCCCCAGATCAGCAGGGTCGGCGTTTCGAGCGTCGGATACGCCCGGTCGATCGCGCGGTGGCGCACCGCCGCGCGGTACCAGTTGAGCATCGCGGTCATCGCGCCGGGCTGCTGCGCGGCGCGGGCGTAGACGTCGAGGTCGGCGCGGGGGAAGCGGGATTTGTCGACCGCCATGCCGCGAAAAGCCCGGCGAATTCCGGCGGCGTCATCGGCGGTCAGCATCTTTTCGGGCAGCCAGGGGAGCTGGAAGAACAGGATGTACCAGCTCTTCTTCATCTGCTTCCACGTCTTCAGCTCGCGCGCGAAGCAGGCGGGGTGCGGCAGGTTCATCACCACAAGCCGTTCGAGCGGCCGCACCTCGTCGATGGCAAACAGCCAGGCGACTGCCCCGCCCCAGTCATGGGCGATCAAGGTGACCTTCTTGGCGCCACTGGCGTCGATCAGCGCCGCCACGTCGGCGACCAGCTTATCGACCGTATAGGCGGCGACACCCTCCGGCCGGCTGGTCATGCCATAGCCGCGCTGGTTGGGCGCCCAGGCGCGGTAGCCCATCTCGGCGAGCAGCGGCATCTGGTGTCGCCACGAGAAGTTCAGTTCGGGAAAGCCGTGGAGCAGCAGCGCGAGGTGATCGCCCTCGCCGGCTTCCGCCACCTCGAAGCGAAGCCCGTTCGCCTCGACCCAGCGATTGCGGACGCCGCTGTCCGGCGCTGGCTCCCAACTCCACTCGGACATGCGGCCCTCCCCCTTCAGATATCGAAGCCGAACCTCTTCATGGTCGGCGGCATCGGTGCCTTCGCCTCCACCGGCGGCCCGTCCTCGCGATAGGGGATGGTGAGGCTGCGCGCGTGCAGCAGCAACCCCGCACCTTTGCCATAGACGGGGTCGCCGACGATGGGGTGGCCGAGGTGCGCGGCGTGGACGCGGATCTGGTGGGTGCGCCCGGTCTTCGGCCGGAACTCGACCAGCGCCTTGCCCTCGCGGCGGTCGAGCAGCTGCCATGCCGTCTGCGCCGGCTTGCCCTTCGGGTCGACGACGATGCGCCAGCCGTCGGCCTGGGTGGAGACCTTGAGCAGCGGCGCGTCGATCTCGCCTTCCTCATCATCGGGAATACCGCTCAGCACCGCCCAATAGACTTTCGACACCGCGCCCGCTTCGAACAACGCCCCCAGCCGCTTGGTCGCCTTCGGATGCCGGCCGAGCACAAGGCACCCCGAGGTATCGCGGTCGAGCCGGTGCGCCGGCTGCGGCTGGCGCTGGAAACCGAAGCGCAGCTCGTCGAGATGATCCTCGAGGCTGCGCGGCGTCTGCGGCCCCGGATGGACGGCAAGGCCCGCCGGCTTGTCGAGGATGACGAGATGGGCATCGATATGGAGGGTGCGGTCGCCGAGCATGCGCCCGCCTAGCACGCGCTGCTCCACCTTGCCATTTTCCGCCTTCCGGCCCATATAGCCGCCCAATTGTCGCCGCCCGCCGGAAGGGCGCGTGCGGCTGTGCCAAGTCCTCGGAAGGAAAATGAATGGCGAAGGAAGAAGCGCTTCGCTTCGACGGTGTAATCTCGGAAATCCTGCCCGACGGCCGTTTTCGCGTGAAGCTTGAGAACGACCATGAGATCATCGCTTATACCGCGGGCAAGATGCGCAAGAACCGCATCCGCTCGATCGTCGGCGACCGGGTCCAGGTGGAAATGACCCCTTACGACCTCGACAAGGGCCGCATCGTGTTCCGCGAGAAGACCGCGCCGATCCCGATGAACCAGCGCCGCTTCATCCGCCGCTGATCCCAGTTGATCCGTCGCCGCACCTCTCGGGGCACGGCCGTTTTTCTTGACAGAATCGGCGGGCGCGGCCTATGTGCCGCCCCTTGCCGAAATTCCCGGAACCGGAGTGAACGATGGCGCGCGTCACCGTCGAAGATTGCGTCGACAAGATCCCGAACCGCTTTGACCTGGTGCTGGCCGCCTCGCAGCGCGCCCGCCAGATCTCGTCGGGCGCCGAGCTGACCATCGATCGCGACCGCGACAAGAACCCGGTCGTGGCGCTGCGCGAGATCGCCGAAGTCACCGTCAAGCCGGCCGAGCTGCAGGAGGCGATCGTCGCCGGCATGCAGCGCGTGATCGTCGCCGACGACGACGCCCCGGACGATATCGGTTCGCTGCAGGCGTCGGCCGAGGCGCTTCGCCTCACCGCCGCGCAGCCGCCGCGCAACACCAACCTCGGCGCCGACTACGAATAATCCGTAGGGTTAGGTTGCGACCTGTCGCCCCCGCTTCCAATATAAGGAAGCGGTTCAGGCAGCAGGGATATTAGGTGCTCCGTCAGTACGAGCTGGTCGAACGGGTCAAATCATACGACCCGGACGCCGACGAGGATTTGCTCAACCGGGCGTACGTCTTCTCGATGAAGGCGCACGGGTCGCAGCTGCGCGCCAGCGGCGACCCCTATTTCTCGCACCCGATCGAGGTCGCGGGCATCCTCACCGACCTGAAGCTCGACGACGAGACGATCGCCACCGCGATCCTGCACGACACCATCGAAGATACCGTCGCCACGCCCGAGCAGATCGAGCGGATGTTCGGCGCCAACGTCGCGCGCCTCGTCGACGGCGTCACCAAACTCTCCCGCATCGAGGCGCAGACCGAAAGCGAACGCGCCGCGGAGAATTTCCGCAAGTTCCTGCTGGCGATGTCCGACGACATCCGCGTGCTGCTGGTGAAGCTGGCCGACCGGCTGCACAACATGCGGACGCTGCATCACATCTCGAACCCGGATAAGCGCCGCCGCATCGCCCGCGAGACGATGGACATCTACGCGCCGCTCGCCGAGCGGATCGGCATGTACGAGTTCATGAACGAGCTGCAGGAGCTCGCCTTCAGGGAACTCGAGCCCGAGGCCTATGCCTCGATCATCAAGCGGCAGGAGCAGCTGCGCGCCGGCGGCGGCGACATGGTTGCGCGCATCACCAGCGGATTGAAGCTCCTCCTCTCGCGTGAAGGCATCGAAGCCGAGGTGACGGGGCGCGAGAAGCGGCCCTTCTCGATCTGGCGCAAGATGCAGGAGCGCCATATCGCCTTCGAGCAATTGTCCGACATCATGGCGTTCCGCGTCATCGTCGACGACGCCGAGGACTGCTACCGCGCGCTTGGCATCATTCACCGGCGCTGGCCGATGGTGCCCGGCCGCTTCAAGGACTTCATCTCGACGCCGAAGCGCAACGGCTATCGCTCGATCCACACCACGGTGATCCACAGCGACCAGATGCGCATCGAAATCCAGATCCGTACCCAGCGCATGCACCGCGAGAATGAGATCGGCCTCGCCGCCCACTGGGCGTACAAGCAGGGCGTCAACGGCACCGGCTCGCACTATCCCTGGCTCAGCGATCTCCTCGAAATTCTCGAGCATGGCGCCTCGCCGGAGGAGCTGCTCGAGCATGCCAAGCTGGCGATGTACCAGGACACGGTGTTCTGCTTCACGCCGAAGGGGGAGCTGATCCAGCTGCCCCGCGGCTCGACGCCGGTCGATTTCGCCTATGCCGTCCACACCGATCTCGGCGACACCACCGTGGGTGCCAAGGTCAACGGCCGCGTCGTGCCGCTGCGCACCCGCCTCCAGAACGGCGACCAGGTCGAAATCCTGCGGTCGAAGGCACAGGAGCCCGACACCGCCTGGGAAGCCTATGTCGTCACCGGCAAGGCGCGTTCGGCGATCCGCCGCCACGTCCGCCACAAGGAACGCGACCAGCTCATCGAAATGGGGCTGAAGCTCTATGACGAGATCGCCGCGCGGGTGACGACGCCGCTCTCCGAATCCGCCGTCGATTCGGCGCTGAAGCGGCTGAAGATCGCCGACCGGGAGTCGCTGTTCGTGGCGCTGGCGCAGCAGACGGTGACCGACGAGGCGTTGCTCGACGCGCTGATCCCCGGCACCGGCGAGGGCAAGCGCGCGATCAAGAGCAAGCACCAGCAGTCGGCCATCTCGATCAAGGGCCTGACCCCCGGCATGGCGTTCCAGCTTGCCGATTGCTGCCACCCCATCCCCGGCGACCGCATCGTCGGCCTGCGCCGTCCCGGCCAGGGCATCGAGGTTCACACTATCGACTGCACCACCCTGGAGCGCGAGACCGAGGGCGAATGGCTCGACCTTGCCTGGTCGCCCGAAAGCGACAATGCGGTGGCGCGCCTGCAGATCATCGTGGTCAACGAGCCCGGATCGCTCGCCAAGATGACGACGATCCTCGCCGATCACGGCGCCAACATCGTCAACATCCACCTGCGGCACCGTGACCGCTCGTTCCACACCTTCTCGGTTGATGTCGAGGTGGACAATCTCGCGCATCTGACCAATATCCTCGCCGCGCTGCGCGCCGCGCAGGGCATCACATCGGCCGATCGGGTGAAGGCGTGACCCAAGACGAAGTCCTGGCTGAATTCCGCGCGGTGGAAGCGCTGCTCGAAGGTCATTTCATCCTGTCGTCGGGGCTGCGCTCGCCCAAATATCTGCAGTGCGCCCGCGTGCTGATGGACCCGCACCGCGCCGGCCGGCTGTGCCAGGCGCTTGCCGACGGCTTCCCCGAATGGATCCGTCGCGAGGTGACCGCCGTCGTCGCCCCCGCGATGGGCGGCGTCATCGTCGGCTATGAGCTGGCGCGCGTGCTCAACGTCGACTCGATGTTCGTCGAACGCCCGACCGGCACCTTCGAGCTGCGCCGCGGCTTCCGCCTGACGCCGGGGCAGAAGGTGCTGATGATGGAGGATGTCGTCACCACCGGCCTGTCCTCGCGCGAGGCGATCAAGGCGATCGAGGAAGCCGGCGGCCAGGTGATCGCCGCCGCCTGCCTCGTCGATCGCTCGAACGGCAGCGCCGATGTCGGCGTGCCGCTCTATCCGCTGATCAAGCTCGACGTGCCGACCTACGCGCCCGACGCGCTGCCCGCCGACCTCGCCGCGCTGCCGGCAGTGAAGCCCGGGAGCCGCGCGGCGTGAGCCGCCTGCCGCATTCCCCTCTCCGCCTCGGCGTCAACATCGACCACGTCGCGACGATCCGGAACGCGCGCGGCGGCGCGCATCCCGATCCGGTGCGCGCGGCCATTGTCGCCGCTGAGGCCGGCGCCGACGGCATCACCGCGCATCTGCGTGAGGACCGGCGCCACATCTCCGACGAGGACATCGCGCGCTTGTCCGCCGAGATCGACCTGCCGCTGAACCTCGAGATGGCGGCGACCGACGAGATGCTCGGCATCGCGCTGCGCCACCGCCCGCACGCCGCCTGCATCGTGCCCGAGCGGCGCGAGGAGCGCACCACCGAGGGGGGGCTCGACGCCGCTGGCCAGCACAACACACTCGCGCCGCTCGTCGACCGGCTGCGCAACGTCAACATCCGCGTCAGCCTGTTCATCGAACCCGACCGCCGCCAGATCGACGCGGCGAAGCAACTGGGCGCACCCGTCGTCGAGCTTCACACCGGCCGCTACTGCCACCTCGACGGCGAGGCACAGGCCGCCGAGCTGCGCCGTCTCGCCGACGCCGCCGCCTATGCCGCCTCGCTCGGCATCGAACCGCACGCGGGCCACGGCCTCAGCTTCGGCAACGTCGCGCCCGTCGCCGCTATCCCGGAACTGGCCGAACTCAACATCGGCCATTTCCTCGTCGGCGAGGCGATCTTCATCGGCTTTGAAGCGAGCATCCGCGAAATGCGCCGGCTGATGGCTGAAGGCCGCGCCGCGTGATGGTGCTCGGCCTCGGCTCCGACCTCTGCAACATCGAGCGTATCCAGTCCTCGATCGACCGGTTCGGCGACCGCTTCATCCGCCGCATCTTCACCGAGACCGAGATCGCCAAGGCCAACCGCCGTCAGCTCACCCGCACTGCCACTTACGCCAAGCGCTTCGCGGCGAAGGAGGCCTGCGCCAAAGCGCTCGGCACCGGTCTCCGGCGCGGCGTGTTCTTTCGCGACATGGGCGTCGTCAACCTGCCCTCGGGGCAACCCACGCTGAAACTCACCGGCGGGGCGGCCGAACGCTTGGCAGCGATCACGCCGGCTGGCATGACCCCCGACATCCACCTGACGATCACCGACGACCATCCGTGGGCGCAGGCGATGGTCCTGATCACGGCTAGGCCCGCATGACCGACAAGAAGAAGATCAACTGGCTGCACGAAATCTGGCAGCTCGCGCTGCTCGGTCTCGCCGTGCTCGGCTTTCATTCGGCGATCGCCAAGCCCTTCTACATCCCGTCGGAATCGATGCTGCCGAGCCTGCTCGTCGGCGACCGGCTGGTGGTGACCAAATATCCCTATGGCTACAGCTATCTGTCGCCATCGCTCGACATCCTGCCCGAGATGCAGGGGCGCCTCTTCGGCCGACTGCCGGAGCGGGGCGACATCGTCGTCGTCAAGTCGCCGGGCGAGCATATCGACTATATCAAACGGCTGATCGGCCTGCCCGGCGACACCATCCAGATGAAGTCGGGCGTGCTCTACATCAACGGCAACCCGGTGCCGCGCGTCGCGCTGCCGCCGATCGACATCGCCGAATCGCCCAACACCAACTGCGACCGCTATCCGGCGTTCGAGACGAGGAACGCCGAAGGCGCCGCCGTCTGCCGTTACCCGCGCTACCGCGAGACGCTGCCCAACGGCGTCAGCTACGATACCATCGACGCCATACAAGGCAGCTTCACCGACGATACCGAGCTGGTCCGCGTGCCGGCCGGCCATGTCTTCCTGATGGGCGACAACCGCGACAATTCGGCGGACAGCCGCGTGCCGCCGGGTCTCAGCGGCCTCGGCGTCCTGCCGATCGAGAATCTGTCGGGCCGCGCCGAGTTCATCACCTTCTCGCTCGACGGCTCGCTGAGCTTCAACCCGAAGAGCTGGTTCACCGCCTTCCGTGGCGAGCGGGCGTTCGATTCGCTTCGCCCCGACAAGGCTAGCTGAGGGAACATGGGCGTCCCGCCGATGGTTTCGGCCTCGCAACAGCGAGGCGAACCATGAGCGAGACGCCCCTTCACAAGACCGAGAGCCCGGTCGCCACGCGCGACCCGCTGATCATCGACACGCTGAAGCAGGCCAGCGTCTGGTTCGGCATCGCCGTCGCGCTGTTCCTCACCTGGAAGCTGGCAAACGCGATCCTGCTGATCGTCGCCGGCCTGATCTTCGCCGCCTTCATCGACCTTGGCGGCCGCGCGATCTGCAAGGTCTGGGACGCGCCGCGCTGGCTGCGCGCGACTATCGTCACGCTCGGTTTCTTCGGCGCGATCATCGGACTCGTTGCTGCCGCCGGGATGCAGCTGGTGGAGCAAGCCGGCGAACTCAGCCAGACGCTCGATGCGCAGATCACCCGTCTGTCGCTGTTCCTCGAAAGCTACGGCATCACCAGCTTCGCCGGTAGCGAGCGCGGGCCGCTCGCCGGCATCGCGCAGCAATTGCTCGGCTCGTTCGGCAAGCTCACGCAGGCGCTCGGCACCGCCGCCGGCGCGCTCGGCAGCTTCATCCTCGTCGTCGTGCTCGGCATCTACATCGCCGTCGAGCCGCGCCTCTATGAGCGCGGCGTCGAATGGCTGGCGCCGAAACGCTCACGCAAAAGTTTCGCCGCCCTCCTCGACGAGCTGGCCGACACCATGCGCCGCTGGACGCTCGGGCGCCTCATCGCGATGCTGTTCGAGGGCGTGTTCACCATGGTGGCGCTGCTGATCGCCGGGGTACCGCTGGCGCCGCTGCTCGGGCTCATCGCCGGCATCCTCGCCTTCATTCCCAACATCGGCGCCTTCATCTCGGGCACCTTGATCGTGCTCGTCGGCTTCAGCGTCAGCACCGAGACGGGCGTCGCCGCGCTCGTCGTCTACATGGTGCTGCAGTTCGTCGAGGGCAATTTCATCACGCCTTACGTCGAACGGAAGGTCGTCGACATCGCGCCCGCCGTCACGCTCGCCGCGCAATTGCTATTCGGCGTGCTATTCGGCCTCTTGGGCGTCATGCTCGCCGTGCCGATCGTCGCGATGGTGAAGGTGACGCTCGAACATCGCCGGGCCTCGACGGCCGCCGCGACTTCGGGCAGTGGCGCGGCATGGAAGGACTCAGACACAAGCTCGGAATCCTCGGCGCACCCGAGCTGACCGGCCGCGTCGTCCGGCTGGACTATCTGGCCGAGCACCACTGCGAACCCCTGCGCGCCGCCTGCGCCGCCGATCCCGACATCTGGGATATCTATCCCTATTCGATGCTCGGCGAGGCCTTCGACGCCTGGTGGGCGGCGACCCCGCAGCGGCATGTGCTGGTCGCGATCCACGGCGGCGAGGTCGTCGGCATGACCAGCTTCTATGATGTCAGCGATGCGAAGAATTCGGCGGCAATCGGCGGCACCTATTTCCGCCCCGACGTGCGCGGCACCGGCGTCAACGGCGAGGTCAAGCGCCTGATGCTGAGTGCCGCCTTCGGCGCCGGCGCCCGCCGCGTCGAATTCCATGTCGACGCGATCAACGGGCGGTCGCGACGCGCGGTCGAGAAGCTCGGCGCGCAGCTCGACGGCATCCTGCGGCAGGACCGCACGACCTGGACGGGCCGCGTGCGCGACACCTGCGTCTATTCGATTCTGAAAGAAGAATGGCCCGCGGTGCGGGCCATTCTGGAAAGCTGAAGCTGGAAGGCCTTATCAGCCCTGGCGCGGCGCGATCGCCAGCAGCTCGACGTCGAACTGCAAAACTGCGTTCGGCGGGATGACGCCGCCGGCGCCTTCTGGCCCGTAGCCGAGCTCGGGCGGAATGGTGAAGCGGTACTTGGCGCCCGGCTTCATCAGCTGCACGCCCTCGGTCCAGCCCGGGATCACCTGGTCGAGACGGAAGACCGCCGGCTCGCCACGCTGGTAGCTCGAATCGAAAACGGTGCCGTCGACGAGCTTGCCCTCGTAGTGGACGGCGACGGTGTCGGTCGCGACCGGGCTCTCGCCCTGCCCTTCGGTCAGCACTTCATACTGAAGGCCGCTCGCGGTGCTCTTCACGCCGGCACGCTCCTTGTTCGAGGCGAGGAAATCGGCAGGCGGGGCCGCGGCGGTAACCAGCTTCTCGGTGCCGGTGAACGCCAGCGCGGCTGCGGCGCCGGCGATCAGCAGGCCGATCACGGCATATTTGGCAAAGGCGGCGCCGGAACGGCGGCCACCCGACGCGTGCGGACCCGACACCGGGTCGGCTTAGCGGTTGCCGTCGCGCTCGGCGCGCTTGCGCTCGAGCTTGCGGGCGCGGCGAACGGCGGCTGCCTTCTCGCGGGCACGCTTCTCCGAGGGCTTCTCGTAGTGACGGCGCAGCTTCATCTCGCGATACACGCCCTCACGCTGCAGCTTCTTCTTGAGCGCGCGAAGGGCCTGGTCGACGTTATTGTCGCGAACGATGATCTGCATGCAGCCGTCTCACTCCGGTTTCTTTTAAGGCCAACCACCTCGGCAAAGCAGGCGGCACAGGCACAAAAATAATGACGCCGGTGAACGAGTCCCCGGCGTGAGCGGCTGCCCATAGCAGAGAGAGCAGCGCGCCTCAAGCCGAAGCTTAGGTCGCGCCGCCCTAGGTTGGACGCCGCTGAAGCTATTGGGGTTACTTCGCGGCAGCCGGGGTTGCGGTGTGGCCGGCGCGCTCGTTGCAGGCGGCCACTTCCTCTGCGCTGAAGGTCTTGCCCTTCGCCTGGAACGCGGTGACGGCGCCGACTTCCTGCGCGATGCGCACGCAGATGTGCTTGGCCGGGCTGGTCGCGGCGCCACCGGCGCTGCAGCTCGCGCCGGTGCACGACCACAGCCGCTCCGACGACACCAGCTTCGCGGTCGCGGTCGGCGCGGCGAAGGAGGCGACATAGGAAGGCGCAGCGGCAAACGCCGGCGCGCTGGTGGCGACGAGGAGGACGAGCAGCTTCTTGAACGACATGGGAGGCTCCGTTGGCATTTTAGTTTCTTAACAAAACTCTTGATTAGTTCTCTAATGCAACTAACTGAGCGGCGACAAGCGAAAAAGTTGCGTTTTGAAACGGGCCTATTAATTTGGCCAGCGGGGAGCCGAGGGAGGATCACATGCCGAAGCGCGTGAGCGCGCCGGACTATTGCCTGATTGCACGGTCGATGGACGTGCTGGGTGAGCAATGGACCATGCTGATCGTCCGCGACGCCTTCTTCGGCATCCGCAACTTCGACGATTTCCAGAAGAGCCTCGGCATCGCGCGCAACGTGTTGGCGACTCGGCTCGCCAAGCTGGTCGAGGAAGGCATCCTGTCGCGCCGCGTCAGCGAGGCCGACCGCCGCAAGGTCGAGTACAAGCTAACGCAGAAGGGCCGCGACCTCTTCCCGATGATCATCGGCCTCTCCCAATGGGGCGCCAAGCATCTGCGCCGCCCCGACGAGCTGTCGCCCTTCGCCATCGTCGATCGCGCAAACGGCCACGGCCTCGCCCCGGTGGAGGTCCGCGCCGCCGATGGCCGCACGCTGACGCCCTTTGACACCGTCATCGTGTCGGCGGAGGGAACCACCGACACCATTCGTGCGAATGTTCCTCCGTTGCGCAACGCAGGCTAAAGGGACCGCCATGACCGAGTTTGCCCCCGCCGAGATGACGCTCGACGAACTTCGCCCCGTCCTCGTCGAGGCGATGCTGCCGCATGTCCCGTTCGACGGCTGGAGCGACAAGGCGGCGGAGGCCGCCGGCGCCGACCTCGGCCTGCCGGCGGGCCGCGCGCGAATCGTATTTCCGGGCGGCGCGGCCGACATGGTCACCGCCTATATCGAGTTCGCCGACGCGCGGATGGCCGCCGCGCTCGACGCGCAGAACCTGCCCGCGATGAAGATTCGCGACCGCATCACCACCGCGGTGCGCACCCGGCTGGAGCAAGCCACCGGCGAGCGCGAGGCGGTGCGGCGCGCCATGAACATCTTCGGCCAGCCGCAGAATGTCGCGCTCAGCGCCCGCGCGCTGTGGAGCACCGCCGACGCGATGTGGCGCGCGGCCGGCGACACCGCCACCGACTATAATCACTATACCAAGCGGCTGACGCTCGGCGGCGTCTATGCCTCGACCCTGCTGATCTGGCTCGACGACGAGAGCGGGGGCCTCGCCGACACCTGGGCGTTCCTCGACCGCCGCATCGGCAACGTCATGTCGTTCGAGAAGGCCAAGGCGAAGTGGCTCGGCAACAGCGACTATCGCCCCAGCTTGTCACGCTTCCTCGGCCGGCTGCGCTACCCGGTCGCCTAGAGCGGGATGATTTTCCTCTGAATCGAATTTGGATTCCCTCAGTGGGCTTGTTGT